>PLZQ01000144.1 GCA_003152225.1 Limisphaerales bacterium
CATTGGCCAGTGCGGCCTGATACTCCGCCTTCCGCCGGGCCAGGCCACGCGAGATCGTCCAGAGCCCGTCACTGTCCACCCCCGCCTTCGCAAACCAGGCGTGGGTGAACAATCGGGCCACGCGGCCATTGCCATCCAGGAACGGATGTATCCATGTCAGGCGATGATGGGCGGCCGCACCCGCAATCAAACTGCCCGGTTCGGTCGTGACGAGCGGACCGTAAAACTCTGCGAAGCGTTTGAGGAATTCCCTGAGCTTCTTGCTGGACGGCGCCATGTGTCGGCCCACGCTGACCTCGCCTTGGCGAAGGGCGCCTGGCTGGACTTCATGGGCCGTTCCCTTTTCGTCTGCCACCTTGCGGAATTCTTCCGGTAGCCGCCGATAGAATCCTTCGTGGAGCCAGCAGAGAAATTCCGTCGAGCAGAGATCGCCAGCGGGCATCGCTGACAACTTGGCTTCCATTTCCGCCTGCACTTCCATGTGGGCGACATGCTGGATTTGAAGGGACCGTTGGGCGGAGTCGGCAGAAAAATCTTTCCTCATCGCCGCGTCAATGTCTCTCGGCCCCGTGCGATGACCCTCGATGAGGTTCGAGTAGTAGCTGTTCATCGAGCACACCAAATCCGCCACCTGTTTGCGGGTGGTGGGATGGAGCGAACCGCGGAGCCGTTCGGTTCCGCGTATCAGCGCCAAAGCCAGGCTCGACGACTTACTGTCACCCTCGCCAGGCAGGAGAGGTTCCATGTCCGATGGGTGATCGTACAGTGTCTTAATGGCTGCTTGTCTGGTCATTTGTGCCGATATTATTGCCGATCTAATAGAGCATATACAACGTCACTTTACAAGCTATTTGTTAAGATATGCAGCATTATCGGCCAAGATACTGCCGATATTGTTGCCGATCTGTTCCGCTCGGTGGTGAAATAGAATCATGTCTGGCCTACACCCAGAAATCGGAGGGGCAGAACCTTCCCGGGCGACCAGCTTAAGTGCGGAGTGCGGAGTGCAGAGTGCAGAGTGTAGAATTGCTGCTGTAAGCCGGCGGGTTGGTTTTCCCACTCTGCATTCTGCATTCTACAATCTGCATTTGAATGGGGTCCTGGTGCAATTCCAGGCGAGGCAGCCAAAGTTGGCCATATGCCAATACCAACAAAGAACAAACACCCAAAAACATTTATGAGCAGCATATTGACGAAAGCGACCGTGCTGGTGCTGAACCGAAACTGGCAGGCCATCAACGTGCGCACGCCNNGTGCCGACCGTCATCGTGGCGGTCAACTACGCCAAGGTGCCAAAGAAGCGGCCGAAGCTGTGCGCCCGCGCGATCCGCGAGCGCGATGGCAACCGCTGCCAGTATACCGGCCGGGTCCTGCACCCGGACGAGGGCAGCCTGGACCACGTCGTGCCACGCTCGCGCGGCGGCAAGGACGCCTGGGAGAACCTGGTCTGGTCGGCCAAGGAAGTGAACCAGCGCAAGGCTAACCGCCTGCCGCACGAAGCCGGACTGAAGCTCCTGTCCGTTCCGCGGGCTCCAAAGGAGCTGCCGGTTTCGGCGCTTATTCGCAACCCGGGCGAGAACGGGGACTGGAAACTGTTCCTCACTTGAACAAATCGAGCCGGTGGCGCATTCACCTGCGCCACCGGCATTACTCAATCACAATAAGAATGGAGGCCGTATGGCAAACATCGACCGATATGAAGATTCGCCCTTTCCGCGAAACCACGAGCAAACGCCGAAAGGGGTTCCCGTCTGAAATGCGGGTCAAGAAGGGACATCAAATCGTCCACGGCACCAAAGAACTCGTTGAGAAACTCGGGCGGAACGATCCGTGCCCATGCGGCTCTGGAAGGCGGTTTCAAGAGCTGCTGTCTCCGTTCCGGTCAGTTTGACGGTTCTCCCAGGAACTACTTCTTTTAGAGAGTAAGAATCGCGGGCGGGTGCTCGGCTATCACGGCCGAGTGCCTCGTCCAAAGCGGGCATAGAATGATCGTAAGGATGCGGCTCATGAAATAGACTTTGAGCGTGGGCAGGCGCGATGAAGCAAGCGTGCCGAAGAGAACCGCTCCAACGGCAGGCCAATTATGAACAACAAAGACTTTATTCGTCTCGGCGTACCGCTGGGTGAAGCGACCCGGCGGGCAACGGATTTCATCAGCAAATTTATCCTCGCGGGCGGTGATAAGACCCGCCTGGAAGAAGAAGTGAAGGCGATCGTCGCCAACCCATCAGCTTTCGCGGAGGACAGCTTGCGAGGTGAATTTGCGAAAGCCCTGCTGAATGCACCGCCTCCGCCACGCGCCGAACCGATCAAATACCGCCAGTGGGGCGAAGGACTTGAACACGAGGCCGTGATGCAGATGGAAAGGGCCTGCCTGCTGCCGGTGGCGGTGGCAGGAGCCCTGATGCCCGATGCCCACGTCGGCTACGGTCTCCCGATCGGCGGTGTGCTGGCCACCGAAAACACCGTGATTCCCTACGCGGTGGGCGTGGACATCGCTTGCCGCATGAAGATGACCGTGTTGGATATACCGGCTCGGGATCTGGAACATCACCAGGACCGCCTGACGCGGGCCATCGAGGCCGAGACGCGCTTTGGAATCGGGGCCTCGTTCAAGCACCGCCGTCAGCATGAGGTTTTGGACGCGGATTGGAACGTCAGCCCGGTCACCAAACAGAACAAGGACCGGGCCTGGTCGCAGCTCGGCACCAGCGGCAGCGGCAACCATTTCGTGGAGTTCGGCCTGTTCACAGCCCACGGGAACATCCGTGGGCTGGAACCGGGAACCTACGTCGCTTTGCTCTCGCACAGCGGCAGCCGCGGCACGGGTGCCGCGGTGTGCGACCAATACAGCAAGCTCGCCTTCAGCCAGTTTCCAGACCTGCCGAGCGAGCTGAAGCGGCTGGCCTGGTTGTCGCTGGATTCCCAGGAAGGACAGGAATACTGGGGGGCGATGGAGTTGATGGGCCGTTACGCCGCCGCGATCTTGCCATGCTTTGCTTCCCGGTTCTATGTCCGACACTTGAAGGGCGTAGCCAGGATTCCTCGCCGCCTGGCCCAGGATGGATATGACCATCAGCGGCCGTATCGCATACGTGGCAGCGAGTTCGTCAATGGCGGGGTATTCCTGAGCCCAGCGGGCCGGCGCATCAAGCTGGGTGCCGAATCGGTCGGTGCTCACGAATCTGCGTCGCCTCGGAACCGTCAGATCCTCGCAGGGGAAGGTCAGCCGCCTCCGACCGTTAGGGTCTAACGGCCGCTTCGCCGCACTGGGTGCAGCCTTTGATGTGAAGCCCTTAAGAACGTGAACCGGGCCGCCGAGCGTTCCTGCCTGGGCTTTGACTTTTAGGAAATCCCCACCCCGGCCAGCAGTCATTCCGGCCACATCAGGCAATCGCCGGACGGTGCCCGATTAACGCCGCTCTCCGGGCAATGTGGACACTGCTTGGCCGAGACTATTTGTCCGCGAGGAGCTCATCGGCGGCGTCTTTGAGCGCGAGGAGGTGAGTCGGTCTTTGGATCACGCGATCCAGGCAGGACCGATCATCCGGGGGATGTCCTGTGTACATCAGGACCGGAGTGGACGGAGATCGCATTTTGATGACGTGTGCCATCTCCGCGCCAGTCATGCCGGGCATGGAATTGTCAGTTACCACCAGGTCGTGAATTGCCGGATTGAATAAGGCCAGCCCTTCCTCCGCAGTCCGCGCGGCATCCACTGCATAGCCGAAGTTGGTGAGAAACCACTTCGTCGTGACGCGGCACGCATCCCCGTCATCCACCAGGAGGATCGTCTTTACCCGGTCTGCAGGTGCGCGCGTCATATGTTTTCCGTTTTCGTTCCGTACTTTTACTTACTTATCGCGCCGCCGTCCATTCATCTTTGGGACATATGTGAGCAGCGAATGGACATTGGAAGAGAATCACGCTCGCACTTATTGATAACGGAAGGTAAAGCGTGGCTATAAGGCAGCGCACAGATTCGGTTGTAAGGCGTTTACTTACACCCCATCCGTACTCATTGTGGCCGAATTATGGTGATCCCTGTCTCAAACATGTATAGACTCCCCAAGTAGTGTCATGTTCAATTGCGCAACGTTCGGATTTTGGGTGTTTGGCTCGAGCGCTGGCACAGTGGCAGCTTTACAGTCGAACGCGCCAACCGGCAGGAAACGCAGTAGTGCAGAGCAGTCTGTCGCCCAAGTCTCGCATAATTAGCAGGTAATCGGTGCATTGCCTGCGTAAAGGGCTTGGCTGCCACTTGAGCCAGGTGACTTGAGCGAAACAGGCGAGGCCGTCGTCGCACGACTGCCTTCTTGCGGGAAGCGTTGAGTGGCACAGGTGTGCGGAATTTACATGTCAATATATCCTGAGATGATTCGATGTGGTGGGANNAAGGGAGGCGCTGGGAAGTGCCTTGCCGGAGCGTTTAACCAACGGCTAGCGCCGGGAGATGTGCTCGTGGTGGACGGTGCCGCCGGGAGTAAAATCTGTGCCTCCAATCGTGGCGAGATGGTCTTTGCCTGCTTCTCTGTCTGCTTTGAACACCTGTTTCCCCTCTTTACCGGCAATGAAATAAGCCTGTTGCAGGCTGTCACCGATGACTTCAAGCCCGCCAAGCATTACGCAGCAACCACTCCGCTGGCTGTGGAATGTCACCGGCTGCTCGGCGAGGTCCCGCCCCAGTTCAACCTCGATCATCGCAGTCAGTTGCTCCGCGTCGGCGCCGCCATATTGGCCGTAGAATTCAGGAACGCGCACAGCCGGCGAGTCGGGTTCATCCGGCCTGATGAACATATGATCCAGGTCTTCGAGAAACTATCCGCCGCTGACCTCGTGGGCCTGTCGGTCCCGGACTTGGCGGCCAGATTCGGATGCAGCCGGCGCCACCTCAACCGCCTGTTTCACCAGCACTTTGGCGTTTCCGTTGCCGCCCTCAGGATGGAGATGCGCCTGTTAAAGGCCGTGGCCTTGCTGCGGAACCCGGACGCCAAGGTCATCAACGTGGCCGAGGAATGCGGTTTCAACCACTTGGGTCTCTTCAACACTTGCTTCAAAAGGAGATTTGGCACGAGCCCGGGTCAATGGCGGAAGACGCCCGGACCGGGTGTGGACCCTCCAGCGAGGCTTGGCGGCGGCGCCGTCAATTGTCCGCTGCGCGTCAATGGCTTGTGCCCGTGGACCGGCGAACCCGAGCATCAGGATGCCGGTCCCCGCGACGCGGCTCATACTCAAAAAGTAGTTCCGGCCATTGCTTCGACAGGCGCCCAGGCGCTGCGTGGCGTGGGAATGGCGCTCGTGGCCGGGCATCAAAAGCCGGGCAGGAGCACCCCCACACGGGCGTTCGTGGCAAACCGCTGACTTCTTAAGAGAACCCCATGTCAAAACGCCTTAAGCCCAGCACGCCTCGCGCCGGCGATGGTTGGTTCCACTCTTCTCGGCGAAGTGCAAGCCGCCTGCCGGCTGCCGTTGCCGCCAACCGCTGGCTTGCCGGGGTGGCCATATTAGTTACCAGGCTGGCCTTCACCCAGGAGGCGCTACGCAACTCCCTGACCGGCGACGCGACGGCGGAAGCCAGGAGCCGCCAGCAGCAGTCCGAAGCCTACACCGTCAAGTCCGGCGACTTTAGACTGCTGCTCACGCCCTCGATGAGCCTCGACTGGAATGATAATGTCAACCTGGCGCACACCGGTGCCCTGGAGGATTTTATTCTCTTTCCTGCGCTGGGGTTGGACACGAGTTATCCCCTCACTCAGCGCAACCTGCTGCGGTTCAATGTCACGTTCGGCTACAAGGAATACCTTGAACATAGCCAGTACAGCGCTTGGTATGTGCAATCGGGGTCCGCGCTCTCCTTCGATATTTACGTCAAAGATTTCTGGATCAATCTCCACGATCGGTTCAGCTACATCCAGGATCCCTCCCAGCAAGCCGCGGTCGCCAACACCGGCACCTACGGAACCGCTCAAAACACGCTCGGCTTTAATACCACCTGGGACCTGCAGGACGTGACTTTGAGCCTCGGTTACGACCACCAGAACTATTTCTCGACCTCCCAGCAATTCAGTTACACCGACCACGCCTCCGAATTGGTCGTGGGCCGGGGCGGATTCAAGTTTCACCCCACCTTGACCGCCGGCCTCGAGGGCACCGTTTCGTACACAGCCTATGACCAGCAGGTGCTCAACAACAGCATGGGCTACAGTGCGGGTGTTTACGCGGACTGGCAGCCCGGTCATTATCTGCACGTCCAGCCCCGCTTCGGCTACACGATCTATCAGTTCGAGCAAACGAGCCAATTCATCCGGGCCGAAAACCAGAGCGCCTGGTACTTCGACCTGACCGCAATCCACGATCTAAGCGACGCTGTAAGCTACTCATTGAGCGTCGGGCATGAGCTGACCCCCGGCATCTACGGGGATACCATCGAGGACTGGTATGTCCGTCCCGCGTTGACCCTCCGGATTGTCAAGAACCTGCCCCTCAACACTTCCTTCTCGTACCAGAACGGGACTCAAGGCCTTCAAACCTCCCCGGGATCTCCTTCTGAAAACTTCGATTGGTTCACTTGGAGCCTTGGTCTCAACCACCCATTCACAAAGCAGCTCACCGTCGGGTTGAACTACCGGATGACCCTCCGGACCTCGAACGACGCCTCCCGCGAATACACGCAGAACCTCGTGGACCTCCAGCTCACCTACAACCTCCAGTGAACCCCATGCCTTTACCAACGACTGCCCAGATTCAGCTTTCACCTTTCAGGTTTCTGCTTTCTGCTTTCTGCTTTCTGTTTTCTGCTTACCGCTTTCAGGTTTCAGGTTTCATCTTTCTGCTTTCTGCTTTCTGCTTTCTGCTTTTAAATGCAACCTCCGCCCAACCGAAATTTGCCGAGCTGCCTGCCTGGGTTCAGTCGGCAACCAATGCCCTCCCGGCGACCCCGGCCTTGGCATCCAACGCACCGCCCAACGCCGTGGCCCCCGTTACCCAAGCCATAACGAATGTCTCCCTAAGCGCTTCTACCAACAGCATGGACGCCCTGGACGACCAACACAAATTGGCCATCGGCGACCGCTTGAGTTACCGAATCGTGGAAGACGAGGAAGATCCCAAGCCCATCTTCGTTACCGATTCGGGTGACCTCGAAGTCCCCTTGATCGGACGCCTTCCTGCCGTCAACAAGACCTGCAAACAGTTGGCCCGCGACCTCAAGACCGAACTGGAAAAAGAATACTACTACCACGCCACCGTGATCGTCGCAGTTGACGTGATGACAAAAAGCCGCGGCAAGGTCTATCTCGTCGGCCCGGTGCGTGCCCCGGGGCCGCAGGAAATCCCGAGCGACGAAGTCCTTACGCTCAGTAAAGCCATTCTTCGCGCCGGCGGTTTCGGCGATTACGCCGAAAAGCATAAAGTCCGGGTCACGCGCAAAGGTGGCGCCGCTGCCGGCCAGGACAAAGTCTTCACCATTGACGTCGCCGCGATATTGGAACAGGGCAAGACCGAGTCGGACCTCCCCCTGGAACCCGGTGACCTAATCTACGTCCCCGAGCGCCTGATCCGCTTCTGACCCGGCCATGAAACTCACCACTGACCTCCGTCCTCCGACCTCTGGTCTCAGACTTCTGCTTTCTGCTTTCTGCTTTCTGCTTTGCTTGGTGCTTTCAGCTTTCAGCTTTCAGCGTGTCACGTTTCACGTTTCAGGTTTGAGGCGTCAGGTTTCAGGTTTCATCCCTCATCCGTGGACCCTTTCTGCTTTCTGTTTTCTGCTTTCTGTTTTTGCCCTGTGAACACCCTCCCTGCACCAATTGGTCCTGACGGCGACTTCGCCATGTACGGTCCGATGGACGACTCCGCCGCCCCAGCTTCGTCCTTCCCAATTCGGCGGCTCCTCGGCTTCCTTCTGAAATACTGGTGGATCACCATCTTGACGCTCGCCCTTGGCCTCGGCGCCGGGGTCGCTTATGTCTTGTACAGTCCGCCGACCTTTGTCTCCAAGGCCAGCATGTGGGAGACCGTCAAGCTGCGCCTGCCGGAAGGGACACTGTTCACGGAAGACGTTCAGACCTTCCTCGGCACCCAGACCGAGTTGCTGCAAAGCGCTCCTCTCCGCGACCTCACCCTGGCGCTTTTGCGGGCCTCCACCAACCGCGTCACCGTTCCTTTGGACAAAGACGGCCGGCCGCTTGGGGTGGCTATCCGCGTAACCGGGGGCGTGAAGAGTTCCGTGTTTGTGATCCAGGCTACCAGTTCTCAGGCGGACTATACCGGGGCTTACCTGGATGCGCTCATGAATGTTTACCTCGATTACAAGAAGAATATCCGCAAGGTCGTTTCCGGCGACACCCTGGCCTCCATCTCCGAGCAGGTCCAGCGTACCGATCGGGATTTGAAGACCGAGCAGGACATCCTCCTGGCTTTCCAGCGGACCAACAACCTGGCCATCTTGATGCAAGAAGCCACCGTCGCCGGCGGCTACCTCGCCACCCTCAAAACCAAGTTGTCCGACCTCCAACTCGAGGACCGCCTCCTCAAGGCCACCGCTCTCGACCAGGATGCGGCCGCGTCAGGATCCACTAACGCGAGTCCAGCCTATGCGGGGGGGTCCGTGATGGGCTCGGCTTCCTCCACCGGCGCGCCTTCGGAACGTCAAACCGCCTTCCAGGAGGTCGAGCTCCTAAAAATCCAGCGCGCGAAGCTCAGCCGCAATCTGCGGCCCAAACACCCCAAAATCGCCAAATTGGACGCCGATATCGCGCGCGGCGAGAAACTGATGGAGATCTTCCGCCGCCAGAATCGGGACCAGCTCGAGGCATCCCACCAGGCCACCCAAATGAGGATCGAAAACGTCCAAGCCTCCATCAAGGAGTGGGAAGGCAAAGTCGTCGAGTCCAACACCCGCATCTCCGAGGCCGAGCGTCTCAAGCTCAACGTCCAGCGTGTCCAAACCGTCTATGACCGGCTCATGTTGCTCGTCCAAAACGTCGGTATCAGCCGCAACATTGACCAGGAAACCCTCGCCATCCTGGAGCCCGCCACACCTGCGAGACGCTCCTACATGAAGGAGATCCTCATTCTGGCCGCAGCAGTCATGGGCGGCCTTGGCCTTGGCCTCGGGATTATCCTGCTTATCGCGCTTCGCGATGACCGGTTCACCTCCCTCATTGAGGTAGCCGAAAAGCTTGGCCAGAACGTCGTCGCCCAGGTGCCGGAGATCCAACGCCTCAAGCGCGGTGCCCCTTTGCCCCTGCTGGCCCTCGACGATAAACGGCATTTATACGCGGAGTCTTACCGCAGCCTTCGGTCGGCCATCCTTTTCATGGCCGTTGCCGGCCAGCGCCCCAAAGTCCTCCTCATCACCAGCGCAGTGCCGAACGAAGGAAAATCCACCGTCGCCGCGAACCTCGCCCGCACCCTCGCCCTCGGCGGATCTCGCGTCGTACTCGTCGATGGCGACCTGCGCAAAGGCGTCCTCCATCAACTGCTCGGGCTCCAGCGCGAACCGGGTCTGGCGGAACTCCTGCGTCAACCGGGCGACCTGGAGAAAGTCATCCAGAAAGACTCCCTGCTCAATTTCTCTTTTATCTCCAGCGGCACAGTTTCGAGCAACTCCGGCGACCTCTTCCTCGGCCCGGCCTTTGACGAGCTCCTGGCACGGCTGCGTCAGCAATTCGATTATGTGCTCATTGACAGCAGCCCCGTCTTCGCTGCCGACGACGCCACCACCCTCGCCCCCAAAGTGGACGGCACCCTGTTCGTCGTGCGCAGTCGATATTCCAGCGCCCGCCCTGTGCGAGAGGCCCTCGACCTGCTCTATCAGCGGCAGGCGAAAGTGCTCGGCGTCGTCTTCAATCAGGCCGACGCCTCCGCGCGCTCGTACTACGCGTACAAATACGCGGATTACGAGGGCATAGCCAAAACCGCGTGATGGAACCACCAAATACACGAACCACACGAAAGGGTGGGGCTCTGGAACCCCTCGGCCTTCGTGTGCTTCGTGTAATTCGTGGTGTCGGGATCAGAAAATGAACGGTTGGGAATGACGGGTTGCGTTGAGTCAAACGACGCTCAACCAACAACCCTCAACCCTCAACCAGCAGAACGTAGATTGCAGGCCAAGCGAAAGCGGGCCTGCGAATTGACCGGCACGGAGTGTCATAACAAAAAGCAGAAAGTAGAAAACAGAAATGAATAGTGGGCGCCTTCCCGAAGAATTTAGAGATCGAACTAAGTCCTTTGCGGCCCGGGTAATCCGGGTTTACACGAAGCTCCCCCTTCAAAAAGATGAAGTCCATGTTCTCGGCAAACAACTGCTGCGCTCGGGAACGTCGGTCGCCGCCCATGTTCGCGAAGCCTCACGCGCCCGCTCCGGCGATGAATTCGTATCCAAGTTGGGCGGCGCCCTTCAGGAGGCAGACGAATCCTCACTCTGGCTTGAACTGCTCCGCGAAGAGTGTTCCATTGATCCGGCCCTGACAAAACCTCTGGAGAACGAAGCTTCCGAACTGATGGCTATCTTCACCACGATGATCAATCGAAGCAAGGGAAAAATCTAACTGGATTTCTGCTTTCTGCTTTTGTGTTGCCGTCCCTTTGTCCGTGGTCAGTAGTCCCATTTCTGCTTTCTACTTTCTACTTTCTACTTTTGAGTTTGCGCTTTCTGCTTTCCTAATTTCTGTTTTTCCCAAAGTGCCCTCAACTATCAACTCTCAACCCTCAACGACGTCTCCGCCAGAGCCCGCCGCTGCCCCCGCAGCCCTTGGTCCTATAGTCCGTAGTCCGTGGCCAGTGGTCCTCCCTTTGGCTGCTTTCTCCTTCCTCTGGCTCGACCTCATCCGCCAACTCAGTTACCAATGGGAGACCAACGAACAATACGCCTACGGATGGTTCGTCCCCTTCTTCGCCGCCGCTCTCCTCTGGCGTCGCTGGTCCGACCGACCTGGTTCAGGACTACCGGACCACGGGACTACGGGACAACAGGACTTACCTCAGGTTTCAGGTTTCATCCTTCATCCTTCCAGTCGATTTCTGCTTTCTGCTTTCTGCTTTCTACTTTTCCTCTTGCTCCCCCTCCGCGTCATCCACGAAATCAACCAGGACTGGCCGCTCATTACTTGGCCTTTGACCGCAGCGGTCGTCGCCCTTTCCCTCAACGCAGTTTACTTGAAGGGCGGCTGGGCCTGGGTCAAACACTTCGCCTTCCCGATATGCTTCATTCTCGTGGCGGTGCGGTGGCCATATCGGATTGAGAACGGCCTGACCCAGAAACTCATGCAGGTTGTGGCATCGTTGACCGTCGAAGTACTCGGCTGGCTCAATATTCCTGCGTTCCAGCGCGGCAACCTCATCGAGATCGCCACCGGCACGGTTGGCGTTGACGAAGCCTGCAGCGGCATCCGTTCATTTCAATCCACCCTGATGGCCGCCCTGCTAATGGGCGAGCTGTACCGGTTGAGGGTTTGGGCGCGTGCGGGCTTGGTCGGATTCGGCCTCCTGCTCGCGTTCGGCTTCAACGTCATCCGAACACTGGTCCTCACCTGGCAAGCCAACGCCCACGGCCTGAGCGCCATCGACAAATGGCACGACCCTGCCGGCCTGACCATCACCGTCGCCTGCTTCTTCTGCCTCTGGGCCCTCGCCCTCTTAATCACCAAATGGACCAAGACTGGCGGACCACGGACCACGGACAACGGACTAATGACTAAGGGGCGAGGTCCGAAAGCAGAAAGCAGAAAGCAGAAAGCAGAAACTGCGCCCCCAGACCAACCTCAGGTTTCAGGTTTCAACCCTCAACCCTCAACCCCCGTAGTCAGTAGTTCTTCCGCTCCCAGATTTCTGCTTTCTGCTTTCTGCTTTCCACCCATCCGCCGCTATCTGCTGGCTGTCGGCCTCTGGTCCCTCTTCTGCATCTTCGCCACCGAAGCCTGGTACCGCAGCGGCGACATCAAACCGTTCGAAGCCGCTCGCTGGTGGGTTTCATACCCCACGAACCTGCCGAGCTTCCGCGAAATCCCGGTCTCTCAGTTCGCCCGCAAGCTCCTCAAATACGACCAGGGCATCCTGGGTGCCTGGACCGAGGCGGATGGGACCCAATGGTCCGTCTTCTGCTTTCGCTGGCGGGCCGGTGATCCGACCGCGCGGATGGCTGCTCGCGGCCACCGCCCCGAATACTGCATGGTCGGCAGCGGCCACCAGATGAACAAAGACTTTGGCACCAAATACTTGCCTGTGAATGGGCTCAGCCTGCCTTTCCGCACCTACCTCTTCGACGCTCCTGAACGCCCGCTTTACGTCTTCTTCTGCCTGTGGGAAGACGCCACCGAAAAGCAGACTGGTTTCGCCAAAACAAAATACCACGACCGCCTCCGTTCTGTTCTGGACCGCCGCCGCGGCCTCGGCCAGCAAACCCTCGAAATCATCTGCAGCGGCTACGCGAGCATGGACGACGCCCAGGCCGCCGTCACCACTCGACTGCCGGAGTTGATTCGAGTGGAGCCCAGTAAGGAATCGGGCTTCTGAAGGAGCGGTAAGACGCAATTTCACTTCACGGAGTCCCAGAGGGCATAAGCAGCGAACATTTCGTGAAAAGCCAGCCGCCTTCAGCCATAACGAGATCTCGCACGCATAACTATTTCCTCGCGTTGGGCAGCGGCTATGTTTTGCAGTTTGCCACAATTCTCATCGGCTTCTGGTTAACGCCCTTTTCGCTCCGCTTTCTGGACCGAGAGCAGTTTGCAATCTTCACGCTCGTTAATGACCTGCTGGTATGGTTGAATCTTCTGGATCTGGGGATAACAGCGGGACTGAGACTTCAAGCTGCGCAGTTAGCGGGATCTCCCGACCAAGATCGCCTAAACCGGCTCGCCAGCACCGCGTTCTTTGCGCAAAACATCGTCGTGGCAGCTGTCCTGGTTGTAGGCGTTGCGCTGTCGTTTGCGTTTCCTCACCTATTCACGATGAGCGTCCAACTGCAGCGCGATGCGACCTGGGTCATGCTCCTGCTGCTGGTCGGGTCCGCTCTTTCACTGGGAACTCAGACTTTCTCCGCCTTGCTGGTAGCCAACCAACAAGTCCATCTGGATAACGCGGTCGCCCTGCTGAACCTGGTCATTCGAACTGTCCTGACCGTGGTGCTCCTCAAGTTGGGGTGGGGCCTTTATTCGCTGGCCATCGCTAATATCGTCGCCAAAGTGACTACTTCGGCACTGGCAGTAGTGCGCACTTTTCATTTGCTGCCCGGACTCCAGCTACGTCGTGATCTGGCATCGTGGCAGGTTCTGCGGGGAACAGGCACCCTTGGGCTCTGGCTCACTCTTGGGAGCCTGTCGGGCATAATGATGTCTACCCTAGATCGAATTGTGGTTGCGAAAGTCATTTCAGTGGAAGCCGTGACCACCCTGACTTTGACCGGCCGGCTTTACGCCCTGGCAGGGGGGCTATTGGCCAACCTGACCAACAACGCGCGCCCCATGCTTGGCCAGCTAATCGGACAGAAGAAAATGGAAGATGCGGCCCGCGTTTACCACCATCTGTTTGTTCTTTCGACGGGCCTGGCAATCGTGGGAGCCGCGAGTCTCTGGGCCGGCAACGGCGCATTTGTCACACGCTGGGTCGGCGCTCAGAATTATGGAGGTTGGACCTTGGATCTGACCCTTGCTCTCAACCTGCTCGCTCGTTCCTGGGCTTTGCCAAACCGTGCAGCCCTCTCGGCAGGCCTCTTCAAAGTTCCACAGCACACGATAAGTGCGGTCACGGAAGCGGTTTTGACTCTCGTACTTAGTATTGGTTTAGGTTCGCTCTTTGGAATTGCCGGAATTGCATCAGCGATCTGGCTGGCCACGTTGCTGGTGCCCTGCTGGTACCTACCGCATCTGACGGCAGAAATGTTCCGACACAAGTTCTCCCAATTGCTCAGAGAAGATTTCCGACCCTTGGTCGTTTCCGCTATTCTGATCGTACCCATTGCCTTTGGGGCTCGTAAGGTCACAGACTTGGTCGGCGGCGGGTTCTTCGGTGCTGGCCTGGCGGTGCTCGCCACGTCGAGCATCGGATTGGCTCTGCTGTGGTTTCTTAGCCTTGACAGAGTGCTGAAGGACCGAATTCTCCTTCATTTTGGAAACCTACGCACCTCCGCCCTCGCTCGATATCTCAATGCGTCTGCTCACGTGGAACTAAACTAATGGCCAGAGCGGAACGGACACGTTAACCACACCAGATGTCATTACATCGCCCAGTTATGCCCCCGCTTACAGCTTCAGTCTCGCTCCGGAGTTGCCCTCTTTGCGCCAAGCAAAAGTTGAACCCGTTTTCCCGGCATTCTCATGCAGGAACTGACCTGAGATATGTCATTTGTCGCACTTGCGGCCTTGTGCTGCTTTCTCCCCGCTTTAGCGAGGCGGATCTAGCAAGGTTTTATCAGGAAGAATACAGGAAAATGTACTGCGGGGACGCTAACCCCACCCGCCGCAACGTCCTTGAGCAACAGGCGAGAGCGGGGCACTTATCGAATCTAGTCAAATCCAAGATAACAACGCTCACATCGCACCTCGACATTGGTTGTTCGGCAGGTGAATTACTGCTCGCCGTTAGGTCCTCCTACCGGGAAATACCCGGATTCAGGTCGGTCGGGATTGAGCCATCAGACGCACATCGCACTTGGTGCGCGCAGACAGGCTTGGCTGTGTACTCGTCAATCCAGGATTACCAATCGCGGTGTTCAGACCGTTTCGATCTTGTTACGCTATCTCACGTCTTGGAGCACCTGCCCGAGCCGTTGAAGTTCTTGCGCGAGCTGCGCTCTACAACTATTTCGGAGAGGGGCTTGCTTTTAGTGGAGGTTCCAAACCTTTTTGGACATAAAAGCTTTGAGATTGCGCACTGCTTTTGCTTCTTTGAAAAAACGCTCAGCGATATGCTTACCGCAGCGGGTTTTAAAATCGTTTTCTCGAAGCTGCACAGCATTCCGCATGGTAATATGGCCGGTCCGCTTTACATCACCGTGCTTGCGGCCGCTGAATCCACTGAGAAGGGCCCTTTCAAGGCGTCCCCGGTCTGGTGGCGCACAGTGCAATTCAAGCGTTTAATGTGGACAACGCGCATCAAACTGACTCAATTCCATAAAATCACCCGCAGGTTTGGCAGGTTTCTCAAACGCCTTGCCAAGGCCTAGGTCTTATTTGCCCCAACTTACATTTGCGACGGAGCGCTCCCTTTTGCTCTGAATTCTTTAGATAAACTGAAAAATGGACATACTCGCCCTTATCCCAGCCCGAAGCGGCTCTAAGAGCATAAAGGACAAGAATCTGAGGCAAGTAGGTGGCAAACCGCTTCTTGCGTGGTCCATTGAGCACGCGCTCGCCGCCCGCACCGTGACGAGGACAATCGTCAGCACCGATAGTCCTCGCTACGCGGAAATCGCAAAAGCCTTTGGTGCCGAGGTGCCCTTCTTGCGGCCGGACGAGATCTCTGGCGATTTATCTACTGATCTGGAAGTTTTTGAGCATGCCTTACATTGGCTTCAAGTCCACGACGCATACCGCCCGGAGATTTGCGTCCATTTGCGGCCCACTCATCCGGTTCGCAAGCCCGAGGATATTAACCGGATGGTTGAAATGCTGGTTCAGGACCCAACGCTGGACTCCGTAAGATCAGTCGTCAATGCCCCGGAAACGCCTTTCAAAATGTGGTTTCGGAACGCCGATGGCCTGCTTTCGCCGATCATCCAATCGGAAATTCGGGAAGCCTATAACCAGCCCCGGCAGGCGCTGCCCCCGACATACTTGCAGAACGCGTCCATTGACGTCGTCCGCACGCAGGTGATCCAGGAGCAGCGGTCTATGAATGGACGGCGTATTCACGGTTACGTCATGGACAGCATCTATGATATCGATGATGAAGCCCAGTTGGAGCGCGCGGCTCGCCAACTGTCTCAGATCTCCGCCGACCGACCGACTTCGGCCTCTCCCAGGACCTTCGTATTCGATATTGATGGCGTGGTGGCCACCCTTGTGCCCAGCCTGGACTACGCGCTGGCCAAGCCGAACCTGGAGATGATTCGCGCCATTAACTTCCTTCACGGGCAGGGTCATCGCATCGTTCTTTTCACGGCTCGCGGGTCAAAAACCGGCCAGGATTGGAAGGACCTCACTCGCCGGCAAATGGCCAACTGGGGAGTCGAGCACGACGAGCTTCTCTTCGGCAAGCCCGCCGCCGATTACTATGTGGATGACAAAGCCCTGCACGTCCTGGATGCCCTCACGCTCGCCAAATCCTGGGGCATGCCCGATCCTTGATTTCAGCTTTCAGTTTTTTGAATTATGAACCCACTATTCCAAGACCTTTTTATCTTCGAAATGGCCAATAACCACCAGGGCCAGGTGGAGCACGGGCTGAAGATTATCGAAGCGATGGGGAAGATTCAGCGGCGGCATGGTATTCACGCCGCTGTTAAATTCCAGTACCGCGACCTGGACACCTTCATCCATCCCGCCTTCCGGGAGCGCAAGGACGTTAAACACATCCCAAGGTTCCTGGAGACGCGCCTCACCGATGCCGACTTCCGCCGGCTCGTCGAAGCCGTGCGTCAGCAGGAAATGGTTGTGATCGTCACCCCGTTCGACGAGCCTTCGGTCAGCAAATGTATCGAGCACGGTGTGGACATCATCAAGATCGCAAGCTGCAGCGCCGACGATTGGCCTTTGATCGAGGCCATTGCCGATACCCGCAAGCCCGTCATCGCCTCAACGGGCGGGGTCTCGATCTATGACATAGACAACCTCGCGAGCTACTTCAACCACCGCAAGACCGAGTACGCGCTGCTGCACTGTGTAGGTCTCTACCCGACGAAAAACGAGAACGTTCACATGGGGTTCCTGACCCGCTTGGCCTATCGCTACCCGGGGGTGCCGGTCGGTTACTCGGGTCATGAAGCGCCCGATAATCTGGACGTCGTGTCCGCCGCCGTGAGCCGGGGCGCTGCCATCCTGGAACGTCACGTCGGCCTCCCCACCGAGCGGATCAAGCTCAATGCATATTCCATGAATCCCGAGCAAGCCGATGCGTGGGTCAGTGCGGCTCTGCGTGCTCGCGCCATAAACGGAAACGGCACTTCCAAGCACACGACCCAGGACGAAGTGGACTCGCTGTTGTCTCTAAAGCGGGGGGTATTCGCTAGCCGGCCGGTTTCCAGGGGACAACCCATAACGCGCGAGGACGTGTTCTTCGCCATGCCCTGCTCCCCCGGTCAAACCACCAGCGGCGAATTCGGGCGTCTCCGCGTCGCCTATCAAGCTACTCGCGATTACGCCCTCAACGAAGCCATCTTCGAACGGGCCGATATTGATCGCGCGCTAGAAATCCGGCGCATTATCCACGATGCCAAGGGCATGCTCTCCGAAGCGCATATTGTGCTGGCTGACGATGATCAAATTGACCTCTCGCATCATCTGGGCATTGATAAATTCAGGCATACGGGCGCGATTATCGTGAACGTCGTCAATCGCACGTATTGCAAGAAATATATTCTGGTGCTCCCCGGGCAGCGGCATCCGAATCACCGCCACATCCAGAAAGAGGAAACCTTCCAGCTCATCTGGGGTGATCTCGAAGTCAAAATGAATGGTGCATCCATGCAGATGCAGCGTGGACAAAAAGTGCTGGTCGAACGTGGAACCTGGCACAGTTTCAGCAGTGTTGGCGGTGCCATTTTCGAGGAAGTGTCCACCACGCATGTCATTGGTGATTCCTATTACGAAGACGAGAGCATCAGCCGGCTCGATCCCGTGCAGCGAAAAACTGTCTTAACCGGTTGGTGATCAAGTTTGGCAATCACGATGACTAACAAGCCCCGCCTTCTTATCCCTCTTACAGGTGCGTTCTGTGTGCGCTATGCCCTGCGCACGGGACTGCTGGACAGAATTTCCGAGTACGCTCAGCCTGTGATCTTATTGGGATGGCACGATCCTGAGCTGGAGCAGGAGTTAGAGCAGGGCGGAGCCGAGGTGCATCCGCTGCCAAAGCCTCACTTCAGCAAGCGCTACAGTCGCATCCGTAACCTTTTTGAGGTGTGGCATACAGCCCGGCTTGCCAGTCCATCTTCTGCGATTGACAAAAGGCGCAATCGAGTGGACTGGGGCTTGGGGCTTCGCTCCCGCCGCGCGCTGCATGAAGCCTTCGCTAAGATTATTCTATGCCTTCCTTCCAGCGGACGGCTTCTACGGGCGGCCGAACAAAAGCATCTATGTGAAGACACAAACCTCGGGTCCGTTACAGATTGGGTCCGGTCGTTGCATGTTGACGCTGCATTGAGCCTTACGCCCTTCATAAAATCGGAGGAGATGACCATCAGAGCATGCTTGACCGCGGGCATCCCAGCTTGCGCTGCGATCCTCTCCTTTGACAACCTCACGACACGCGGCTGGATACCGATCGTGTTTGATCAATACTTGCTTTGGAACCGTTACAACGAGACCGAGTTGCGGCGCGGCTATCCGGAGGCGGTTGGTTCTCCGGTGTCTATTGTGGGCCCAGCACAGCTCGACTTCTATTGGGATGACAGTTATATTTGGAATGAGCCCGAATGGCGTGCCAGGCTAAATCTTCCCAAGAACCGGCCGGTGCTGCTCTTTGGCGGCGGTCCAGTCAGTATCGTGCCCCACGAGCCGCATTGGCTGACTCAGTTGGACGGGGCGATCGAGCGGGCGGAAATCCCCGGGAAGCCGGTAATCCTTTTCCGCCGCCACCCCCTCGATCCGGTGGAACGCTGGAAGCCAGCCATTGCCCAAGCTAAACATGTTGTCAACGACGAGCCTTGGCGGGTCGGTGCGGTCCCGCAGGAGTGCAACATCAAGCGCGCCGACCTGGAGCGGCTTGTTTCCACGTTGAAACACTCACACGTCCACATCAACACCAGTTCGACGCTCACAATTGACGGGGCCGTTTTCGACCGTCCGCAAATCGGTCCTGCCTACGATGACAGGCCGGGCAGTCCATATGATAGGATCGCCTACGAGCTGTACCTGCGAGAGCATTACCTCCCAATTACCAATTCAGGTGGATTGGAGGTCGTGCGCAGCCGGAGCGCCCTGGTGGCAGCGATTTGCTCCGCCCTCTCGGATCCGAATCGGCTCTGCGAAGGGAGAAAGCGGCTTGTCCGCGAAATCTGCACCTACACGGACGGCAAATGCACGGAACGCGTCAACGCGGGCATTCGTTCTTTTATGAACTCATCCCATAGAGTGGAAGCAGTGCTTCATTGTTAAGCCCGGTATGGCCGTAAAGATCGAGACTATCAGCGCCCGGAATCTCGAGGTCGTTGTCGCCCTCCTTCAGGAACGAACTGGAACGACTCCAGCTTACACACGCTGGAAGTACGGATCGAGCAATGGGAACTGTGTTGGGTTTGTCGCCTTCCAGGACGCTCAACCTGTCGGGTGCCACGGAATCCTTGCCCGCAACCTTCTGCTGCCGGACCAAAGCACAATTCCTTTTGGGTGGACCGCCGACTGGTATTCAAGCGCACGCGCCGGCGCCTCACAGGCCTCGGTTGCCACGGCCCTGCTTGTGGCTGCCGCCCGAGCCTACCCATTAATGTTTGCCCAGCCTAAACCGCTGCGTGCGAGGTCACTTTTCCAGAGTGCGGGGTTCGCATCCATCACGTTCCAATCGCGGCGGCGTTTGGTTTTCCACCGTTACCGTTACCAGAGAGCTCGCACACGCTGGTTTCTCAAGGCACTCTGGTTAACCGCGTGGCATACGCTGCATCGAAAAGCTGAACCGCCTGGCAGCAGCGTGCCAAATATCGCGGAAATATCTCCGACCTCTCCGGCGATTTTCGCAGACGCGGAAGAGTACGGCCGGCACATCCTGGCCCAACCTGTTTCCCCGCTGGTCCGGCGGAGCACCGCCACTTGGAGCGGCGACGAAGCCGAAATCGTTTTCATGGATGATCGTTTTCCTAACGGGGATCTACGGCGCCGTGTTCTGCGCAGCTCAGGTCGAGGCAAGTTTTCTCCTCCAAACTGGCACCGGTTTTGTGTTGTATCCCGGAATGCAGGCGCCGTGTACCTCGAACTGTTCACGACCGAGCGTGACCTCGATTCGGTATGGGCATCCCTGGGGGCTACCCCGTACCCGGATGCGCCGATCCTGGTTCGGGGAAAGCTGCCTTGCCCCAACCTGCTTCTGCACGGTTGGGATCTGGAAACGTGGACGGTCATCTCAAGCATTCTATGAGTCCTGGCGAGCATCGGCCTGCGTCAACTGACCTCCCAATGCTGACGGGAGCACCACCGAAATTTGCCCACTTGGGCATCGCGGTTTCCGTAATCCAGCCGGCTATCGACTCTTACAAACGCCTTTTCGGTTACCAGCTTCTCTCGGGCCCATTCGATGACCCCATCCAGAAAGTGACCGTCTGTTTTTTGGCGGCACGCTCCTCCAGCGATTTCTCCATCGAGCTGGTCGCCCCCCTTGGCCCCGGCTCACCGATTGATGATGCACTGAAAAAAGGACTAGGCGCCTACCACGTTTGTTACGAAGTCGCGGACCTTGGCCGCACCCTGCAAGACTTTCGCAATTTGGGCTGCATCGTCATCAGCAAGCCCGTTCCGGCGGCGGCGTTTGGCGGTCGCCGCATTGCCTGGCTCTATACTCCGACCCGGCAGTTGGTGGAACTCCTCGAATCAACTCTCCCTGAGCCGCCCGCGTGATCGAAACCAATAGAATTCAGGAGCAACTTGAAGCCTCGCTTGTCCGGGGCGACTTGGCCCAGGTTAGGGCGCTGGCCTCGAGTCTTTGGCTGTCCAACCCCGGACTAGCTACCGCCGGATCCCTGCTCTCAATTTCGCAGCGCCTCAACGGGAAGCTCAGCCGAACCACGTGCCGTCTGGCGGTTCTTCGGTCCTTCACGGTTGAGCCCGCGGTTGCAGTCCTTCGTGCCGCCGCTTGGGTCAACGGTATCGAGTTGAAAACCCAGGTTGGCTCTTTTAATTGCTACTCCCAGGAAATTCTGGACGGCCAGAGTCCTTTGTACGGATTTCAACCTGATATTGCCCTGCTGGCCGTTCAAACGCGCGACCTCGCACCGGACCTTTGGTCGAACTTCTCTGGCCTGTCGAAGGAGCAACGGGCTGATGCCGTCAACCACGTAATTATAACTTTCAGGGATCTCGTAGCCGCATTCCGCTCACGGAGCAGCGCTCACCTGGTCATTCACAACCTTGAGTTGCCTCGCTTGCCAAGCCAGGGGGTTTTGGACGACCAGGATCCTGAAGGCCAGATTTCCGCGCTCCAGAAGATCAATCGTTCTTTGCAGTCGCTCCCGAGCGAGTACCCTGGCATTTACCTTCTGGACTACGATTCGCTGGTCGCCCGCCATGGCCGTGACCAATGGCACGACGAACGCAAGTGGCTCACCATGCGCATGCCGATCAGCGCGGAGTGCCTCACCTACATGGCCAACGAATGGTTGCGCTTTATACAGCCGCTAACTGGAGCAGTCTGCAAAGCGCTGGTAGTGGACTTGGATAATACGCTCTGGGGAGGCGTCGTGGGGGAGGATGGACCTCTCGGTGTCCAGTGCGGGCCGGAGTATCCGGGAGCCGAGTTCCAGGCCCTTCAGCGCGCCCTGCTCGACCTTTTTCACCGCGGTGTTTTGTTGGCCATCTGCAGCAAGAACAACGAGTCGGACGCGCTGGAAGCCTTGGAAAAGCACCCTGGTTTGCTCCTTCGTCCGGCTCATTTCGCTTGCCGGAGAATCAACTGGGTCGAGAAGTGCGAGAACCTCCGCGAAATCGCGAAGGAGCTCAACATCGGGACGGACGCGATTGCCTTTTTGGACGACAACCCTGTGGAGCGGGAGTGCGTGCGGGCTGGCCTACCCGAGGTGACCGTAATCGAGCTCCCACCGGATCCGTGGCAGTACGCGCATGTCCTCCGCGAGTGCCCTGTTTTCGAACGCCTCGCATTATCCGCTGAGGATCGGGAGCGGGGCCAGCTTTACAGCAAGCAGCGGCAGAGGACAGAATTGCAGAAGAGCTGCAATTCGCTGGATGATTTCTACCGGGCGCTCGGCCAGGAAGTTGAGATCGCGCAGGTCGGGCCTGAGACCATCGCTCGCGCCAGCCAATTGACCCAAAAAACCAACCAGTTCAATCTCACGACCATTCGCTATAGTGAACAACAGTTGGCTGAAGTAGCGCGCGGCGAAGGTAACCGGATCATGTCGGTGCGAGTTCGGGACCGCTTTGGCGACAATGGAATCGTCGGTCTCGCCATAACGAGGGAAATCGGAGAGATCTGCGAAGTTGATACCTTCCTGTTAAGTTGCCGGGTGATCGGCCGCTCCGTGGAGACAGTGCTCCTGGCACATTTGATTGAAGAAGCGAAGCGGCGTGGTGTGAGGAGACTGCGTGGGTGGTTCCTGCCAACAAAGAAGAATGCTCCCGCGCAGGATTTCTATGCCACTCACGGCTTCGGCCAGCAGGCGCGTAATGAAAATGGGGGGTGCCTCTGGTCGTTGGACCTCGCCGGATCCAGGGTGGTCTGCCCTGATTGGATCAAAGTGATTGATCTCAGGAAGTAATCATCCTCCTAAGCCAGGACAGAATGGGGAAAACCGAAGCTTTGCTACGCCTGTAACCAGCATACAACATGAATACTGAAACACTGGAATCGCGTGTTAGACGAACAGTAGCAGCCAACCTGAACCTGCCCCTGGACCGGGTCGGCCCAGATGCAGGCATGGACTCTTTGCCAGAATGGGACTCCATGGCGCATCTCATGCTCGTCCTCAGTCTTGAGCAGGAGTACGGAAGGCAATTCACGCCGGAAGAGATCGAAAACCTGAAGAGCATTAAAGCAATCGTTGACTTCATTGACACGACCAGCACTCCGCACCGCACGGCAGAGGCATTAGCTCGGAACTCTATCCGAAGTGCGTCCGAACAGGTGGGCGGCCAGCCATGACACCGCAGATGAACATAGCACCCGATCCGAAACCCGGAAACAAATCTCCTTTGGTTTCGGTGATCACCCCGACTTACAACCGGGCGGCGCTTCTGCCTCGGGCAATTGCGTCGGTCCTGAGCCAGGACTTTACCGATCTGGAGCTCATTGTCGTTGACGACGGCTCCACTGACGGAACCCAGGAGGTGCTGGCCAGCATCACGGACTCGCGAGTGTCCTGTATTCGATTCGATCAGAACCGTGGCATTGGCGCCGCGCGCCATGAAGCTGTCACTCGCGCGCGGGGAGATTTCATCGCGTTCATTGATTCTGACGATGTTTGGCTGCCCGGGAAGCTCCGCTTTCAGGTTGAGGTGTTGCAGCGGCACCCGTCTATTGACGTTCTTTTCGGGGATTACCGGAATATCAACCACGTAGAGCATTTGGATAAACAAGGGTTTGAACAGGCAGCGAAAGGCCTGGCCAGAGTGCAGGTGCGAGCCCTAGAGGCGGATGTTTGGGAGATCACGCTTGGCCTGCCGGAAGCGCTCCTGGTGGCGAACTTTATTGGCACCTGCTCCATTGTGGTGCTACGGCGCAACCTGGTTGAGAGAGTGGGCAACTTCAATGCGAGGCTGAGTGTCGAAGATATTGAGCTTTGGTGGCGGGCATCGCTGAAAGGCGCGACGTTCGCCTACACCACGCGGTGTTTGATCGAACGGCACAAGGATGAGGGGAGTATCTCAGCCCGACCGGTGGGCTATGCTCCGCAGTATCTGGAGGCGCTGGACTGCTTCGAAAAGTCAGCAATTGATGCACTGCGGACAGAGTTGTTGTGGCCCATCAATCTTGCGAGACATCAAGTCTGGTGCGGGCTTACCCGACATCACGCTCTGCGCGGTGAGCGTGGACATGCGTTAAGGGCGTTTCGGCAGAGCTTGCGATATAAATGCTCGCCCCGGGCCTTGGGATACGTAGTTGCAGGGCTTCTGGGTTTGAAAGCTGCCGAGGGCGCCAGGGATTTGAAGCGAAAACTTCGCGCCCGCAGTTCTTAGCCTATGCGGATTTTGTTCGTATCGTACCAATACTGGCCCCCGGATTTCGGTGGTGAGTTGCTGGCATCCATTGAGCGGTTTCAATCGTTGGCATCCAGAGGGTGCAGTGTCACGGTCCTTACATCAGGCAGGGGCGGCTTCGCGTCACATGAGGTACAGAAAGGAATCGATGTTTACCGCTCTTCGATAGTCGCCACAAATCGCCTTGGCCGTCTTTTGCGCCGGGTGGTGTTTATTCTTTGGGTGTGCTGGAGGGTGGTCCTAAGTCATTTCGATGTGCTGCATTTTGGCTCGAGCGGAGCTATAGGTCCCATTTCTACTGCGTTTGCCACCAAAGTTCTGCTGCTGTTGGCGCGGCTGAAAGGTGCGCGCACGGTGACCGTGCATTCCCTGGCCGACACCGAACAATCAGCCTTTGACACTCATGGATGGAAGGGCTTCTGGCACAAGGCGTCTTTTTCAGGTTTTGATTCTATTGTCGCGGTCAGCCCAGCGCTTTACGAGGGACTGCGGACACATTTTCCGAACCGGGTGGCGCTGCTGCCGTACGGGGTCCGAGACGACGTTTTCACCCGCAGCCTGGAAGCTCGCCAGCGTCTGCGTGCGGAAAACGCGGTGGAAGACGGTGGTGTGATTTTCATATTTCTTGGGAGCGTGGGCAGTCGGAAGGGCTTTGATCTGTTGGCGCAAGCGTTTGCGGAGTTGGCTCCGGACCACGCGAACTGGCATCTCTGGGTTGTCGGCCCTTACACCCGCGAACAGAATCGGAACGTAGATGAAGATGAAGTTACTCAGGTTACAAAACCACTTGAATCGGCAGGCCGACAAGTTAAATTTTGGGGCCGCATCGACGACCGTGCAACGGTAAGCAGGATTCTTTCAGCCGGAGATGTTTTTGTGTTCCCGAGCAGGAAAGAGGGGATGCCAATCTCCCCGCTGGAAGCCATGTCAGTTGGGCTGCCGCTGATCATCACTCGCATTCCTGGCGTAACCGATCTGGCCAGCATTGAGGGTGAGACGGGTCTTTATATACCGCCAGACGCTCCCGCAGCGTTGAGAGATGCGATGCTTCGGCTCGGGCCAGACGAGCCTCTCCGCCGTCGGATGGGCCAACGGGCGGCTGAGGTCATCCGTGAGTCCTTCGGTTGGGAGCGGCACGTCACGAAATGGATGAAGCTCTACGGCGGTGGTGCGGCTACCGCGAGTACATCGACCAAACCCGTTTAGCCGGAACCATGCAGAAGACTTTCAGCGCAAAGCCGCAAAGGTGCGAGGGCGCAAGAGGGGATGAAGGTCTTTACTGGCAGTCTTGGGCTTCACCATTTGGTGAGCGCAAGCGGCCAGCCCATTCGTTCGAATCTCGCGGCATCAACCTTGCGTCTTGGCCGCTTGGCGCCTTGGCGTTGAATTCCGACTGGCTTAGGCTTCTCTCCCTCAAATCGTGACACCTGTTTCAAAACCCCGTCGCAGCCGACCCGTCCTCCGTAGCAG
>PLZQ01000055.1 GCA_003152225.1 Limisphaerales bacterium
CAATGGGCTTGGATTTGATCACCGCACGGACGCCTTGGTCTGTGTTCACTACTGGCATGGCTCGTCCAAGTAGCTCCACGCGAAATTCTTCCCCTCGCTCATGTTCACGGACCTTCTTGAGTTCCTTCGGGGTCGGTTTGAAAATGCCCAATCGCTGGCCCTTGCTCTGCGCATTCAGGCCAGCCAGCGCCTTTCCAAGAGATAGCGCCTCATCGTGCTTGAATCCCAACCGTTCTGCCACCACCGAAGCCCAGAGAGTCAACACTGGCGCTCGATTGATCAGAATCTTGTTTGATGTCAACGGCCAAGCCAAGCTTAAGGAGTTCACCGTGGATGCGGGGAGAACTCCAGGGCGGATCGGCGCAATTCATTTGGCGAATCAGGAGGATGGTGTCTGAGGCGAGAGTCTTCCGACCGGATTTGTGAGGATAGCTTTTCCAGCGCCAGAAGAGCCGAAAACCCGCGCGATGCGTGGCGTGACAAAGCCTGCCGGATGATGCGCCAGTTTTAGGTTGGAAGGTTGGCTTTGCATCCTCAAGGCTCGGCATGCTTAAATGCAATATGCGCAAGTTCCTTCGTGTTTTGGCGGGCGGATCGGCCATCATTTCCTTGCTAGCTCTGTTGCCGTTGTGGATCCTCGCAGATTCTGATCCGGCCCACAGACAGGCCTATTTGGAAATACCTAAGCCGTGGCCGGGGGGTGTTATCCCTTACGACATTTCCAAGCTGGCTCCGGCACAACAGACCAACGCCCTCAAGGCGATGCAACGCTGGATGGACACCGGCGCGAACATAAGGTTCATCCCGCGCACTGGGGAGGCGGAGTACATCAACTTTACTGGTGTTACCAATGCCGGCAACAATACAAGCTGCGTCGGATTCAAGAAGGGCGTCCGCACAGACATCAACATCACCGCGTTCTGGTGGCGCCAGCAGGAATGGATGCCGGCACACGAGCTCGGCCCTGTCCTGGGCCTTTTCCACGAAAACCAGCGGTGGGATCGCGACCAGTTTGTGGCGGTCCATTACGAGAACATCAAACCTGGCCGAGAGGGTGATTACGATTGGATCGCGAAAACGAACTGGATCCTCAATAGCCTGCCCTACGATTTTCATTCCATCATGCACTACCGCATCTGTTGGGCCTCCAAATGCGAAGATCAATGTAAAGATGGCATCGGCAGCAGCCCTTGCGCAGTGATCGAGCCCGTGGACAAGGTGTTCGACGCCGTCATCGGCCAATGGACGGACAACGGTATCAGTCCACTCGACGGGGAGAAAGCACGGCAGGTTTATGGAACAGGGGCTTCGAGACGTGCGCCAGCGAAGCCGAAATAGAGTCTGTTAAAAGCAAACCGGTCCACACTATCCGCAACGGGTCCATCAGCGCCAGCATCTGACGGCAGGACGCCAAAAAGGGTCGCATATTCAACGTCACCTTTCAACCCAGCGACAAGGAGGGCGAGGAATGGAAGAACTACACCAGCTTCGGCCGGAACAACCTGCTGCTGCTGAGCCTCCTGGCTATGCGGGCTTTTGAATGGATTGCCAGCCAGCCCAGGCAGTAGCGGACGTTGCCCATTACGGGCTGGCGGTCGCAAGGCTGCCTGCCTTCTTCGTTTGAGAGCGCCGGGATGACGAGATACAAGGCGGATAATGGGTTTGCTTCGTCGGCGAGACTCGCCGGCTTTCGCGCTCCCCTCCACCCCTCGTCGCAAAACACGCCGAGACTCGGCTCGGGCCGTCGGGGATCAGCCCAAGACCTCACAAGGATCAACCGCCGGACCCGCGGCACACAGCTCATTTGGGAAACATCCAGGGAGAATGCTTCGATCGGCAATCCGGGCAAACCCAGTGACTGAACTTGGCATGCAAGCGTCCAGAAATGAACATTTCAAGCTGGCTCCAATCAATGACGTGAATCGAAAGCTCTGCAGAAGCTGTGCAAACTGCTGAACGATTCTCTCAGGGTCCCGGAAAACCGTGTCTGCTTGAACTTCACCGAGGTCGAAGCGAGCAACTGGGGTTGGAACGGGAGCACGTTCGGGTGATGGCGATGGATCTGCCCATCGTCACCGCCTTTCGTGGTAAACCCCCAACTCTGAAATCGCAGGCTGGAGGCCGTTGTCGGGGAACAGGACCTTTACCCGGCTGCCCCAGACTCGGTCGAACCTATGGATTTTCACCAATTTGTCATTCGGCCCCGTCGGGAAGTCCTTCCAGGTTCCTTCCGCAAAATACTGGAGACGGTACTCCCGTATGCCCTTTCGGGGGACGGTCAAAACAATCAGGTTGAACGGCTGCTCGGTCACCAGGTCAACCGCATACCAGGGCTCTTTGACGTGGATATTGGATTCCCAGGAGCTTTTGAAATCGTCATCGTTTCCGAAATCGGATATTTGGGTATCCCAGCTCCACGAGGAACTCGCCGGTTTGAACTTGGCGATATTGGCAGAGATAATCGGGGGCTCCGGGGCCTCAAGAACGGGCATTTCCCCCTCAGGTTTCCACCGGCCGCCAATCTCCTTCAACAAGGCGAGGGCATTGTCGTCGATCAAGCCCTGCCGGTTGGGGGCCACATTCAGGATGAAATTGCAGTAGGCCCGATTCAGCGGGATTAGGTTGGATTCAACGATGGTTTTGGCGCGCTTCACCGGGCTCGAAGGATAATCCTCCTTCCAGAACCATTGCTTGTTAACTGGCAGGCAGGCCATGGAAGCCAGGCGGTTGCTTTCGCGGTCGACGCTCTCTCCAGCATTCTGCTCGTACGACTTGATGTCGCCGTAGAACAGCGCGGTCGGGGGGTACTTTGAAGCATTGAGGTCCATGACAAGGCAGTTGGGCTGCAGTGATTTGATCAGCCGGTACACATCCTCAAACGGGATTTCGTCGTAGGAGATTCTTGCCCAGGAGGATTCCCAGCCGTCGATGAACAGCGCTGTGATCTCGCCGTAATTGGAGAACAGCTCCGTAATTTGCTGCTTAACCAGGGCGATATGGCGCGCCGTGACGTGGCCGCGGCGGAGGTCGTGATGCGTATCCAGAATGGAATAGTACATCATCACCTTCAGCCCAGCCGCGCGAAAGGCATCGGCGTATTCTTTGACCACGTCCCGTTTAAGGGGGCTGTTCATGACATTGTAGTCAGTGGATTTGGTGTCCCAGATGCAGAAGCCGCTATGGTGCTTGGCGGTGAGGCAACCGTAAGTCATGTGGGCCGATTTCGCGGCCTCTGCCCACTGGTGGCAGTTGAGCTGCGTGGGGTTAAATGCCGCAGCGGGCATTTGCGGGTCGGGCCAGTCGTCAGTCGAAAAGGTGGGTATGTTGAAATGGATAAACAGCCCGAACCGCAAGTCGATAAACTCCTGTTGCAGTTGAACCAGAGGCTTCTGCTCCGCCAAGCTCAGGCCGGGTCCCAACAGCAGCAGCAGGACCCAGGCTCGCACAAAGGCCGTGGACCATCGGATGCAGGGGAACGCAGAGGGACGGCAGTTGGTTGAGGTCAACATATCATTTCTGAAGCGCAGTGTGGCTCCTCGGACTTGCGCATGCAATGCCGCAAGACGTGCCATGGGACTTGCTCGGGGCGACTATTCGCGTCGCCCTGCAACTAGAGTTGCCCGTGCGGCCTGCCTGCGCCTCGCTCCAGGCGATGCCGCCCCTCCGCGACCAGCTTCTGGCAGGTAGCCTCGACGCTGAAGGGTTGCGCCCCACGTTCAAACCGTTTCTGAAGGTTGAATGCCATTCTTTCCAGCGGGCTTTTCCGATAGCCGAACCGCTCCAAGTCGGCCGCGTAGAACGCCAGGAATTTATCCCCGCCGAGCAACCGTCACTGGATGACGTGAACCAGTTCGTGGAAATGGAGGGACTCGTCTTGAGTTCGGTCAGCACGCACGAAATAGGTATGGAAGAAAGTCATGCCTGCCAGGCGCATCCGCTCAAAGGCACGAAGGCGAGCCAGACCCATCGCCGACAGCGGCGGCACCGGCACCCTTGGCACAAAAACCACCTTGGCACAAGCCAGTGTCGTCCTCTCGAAGTAACAAGGCAACCGCCTGAAACCGAGCGATACCACAGGTTGCGCCGCCGGTGCATGTTGGGCCAGGGTTTGGCGAATCCAGCCTACGAGTTGGAGATAAACGACTCGAAATTCCTGCTCAGTCACCGGGCCAATTGCTCTGCTTTCAGGCTGATTCAACGTGCGGCTAGCCTTCGCCTGAGCCGCTTGTTCGGCCTCTTCGGCCCGTGCTCTGACCTCTGCCTCCAGCCTGTAGCTGGGGGTGTTGGAATAACGCCCCTTCAAGCCAAGCTTCCTTCTTTGCCTTTCCCTTTGTTCGACCCAATGCTTCAAACAACGAGAGCCCATAATTACCGGCTCACCGCAAATGGTACAGCGTTTGTCCCGCTTCATCCGTAACTGGAACCTGCGCTGCGTTGAAATCGGCAGATCCGTGAATTCGTCTTTAATAGCAATTGGCACCTGCTCCAATATGCAATTCTGCGGCGGGTTTTGAAACTCGATTATGAACCGCATCAGCTTCTTGCCC
>PLZQ01000183.1 GCA_003152225.1 Limisphaerales bacterium
TCGACAAAAGCGATTGCCGCGCGGGTGCACCTGGGTAGCACCAAGGCGGCAAATCGGAGCTTGCACAGCTACATGCGCGGGGGCGCAGTTGCCAGCGCGGGCCAGGGGCAACTGGGGTTATGACTAACGGAACTACCAGAAATAACCGAAGCTATGGGTTGACCCCTTTATCGAGCAAAGGGCCAACCGCATCATCGCCGAGGAGCTTTCCCGCCGGGGCTGGACGGAGTCTGATTTGGCCACTCGCCGGCGCAGCGACCCGGGCAAGGTGGCCATCGCCGTCCGGCTAAGGAACGAAACTACTTTGTCGGTCAAGTGGATCGCGGCACGGGTGCAACTGGGCACGGCCAAAGGGGCTAAGTCCGGGCTCCATCGCTCGGGCCGTGGACCACGCCAACACAAACCCGCGCGGGCCGACGAACCATGCACACAGCTAGAATTCCAATCTACGGTTTGCCCCCTTTTTCAGGGGCTTGAGCGTCGGATTTCCCGCCCAGGGCGCGGTTCCGCCATTGACTGGGCGTCGATCCGATTCGCTCTTTAAAGATTCGGCAAAAGTAATGTTCGTCCTCAAACCCGCTTTGCTGCGCGGCTTCCTTCACCGTGATAGCGGTGCCCGCGAGCAGATTGCGCGCGCGCGCCAATCGTAACTGAAGCAGGTACTGGTGCGGGCTCGATCCGGTGTGCCGGACAAACGTGCGGCGGAACCAGCTATAGCTCACGTTGAGGTGGCGCGCTAGCGCCGGCAGACGCAACTCCTCACTTAGCTCATTCTGCATCCGGTCAATGGCTTTTTGAATCCAGACCTTTGCCTGGTCGCTGCCCGCCAACCGCGCCTGCTGCGCGGAGTAGAGCCAACCGAGAATCTGGCAGGCCGACCCGGTCAGTATCTGTTGCAAAGCCGGTAGATTGTTCTTCATGGCATCAATCATTCCGGTAAAGATGGGGAGTAGTACCTCTTCATGCAGCGGTCTTAGGACGGGTCTGGTTGATGAGAAAAAGCCCTCCCTCACCCATCGCCGCGGAATCTCCCCGTCAAATCCCACCCAATGCTCGTCCCAGCCCGTCTCGAGGTTCGGACGATACCGATGCCACACTCCGGGAAGAAGCAGCATCACATCCCCAGCCTCGACTTGCTGGCGGGGGCCTTGACTGGACTCGAACCAACCACGCCCGCGCGAGATGTACACCACGTGGTGTTCAAAAAGAATTCGACCGTGAGCCCACTCAAAATCATAACCCGTCGGATGCCCTGGCGGTGGATATGGTTCATGCGGACTGATTCGGCATTCACCGGCAGTCGTGATATGAAAGCCCCACTTCTTGTCCCGATCGCTGGCCGGGAAGTACTGGAAGTAGGATTTCGAGCTGGTGCCCATTCGGCGCTCGGATGTACTTAGTCCAACGGTGTCATTTTGTCCACCTAAAAGGTCATTCCGTCCATTGCCGTCTCCGCAGATTCTGGCCACTATTCCTTCAGCGATCCTTAGTTTAGGGAAACACAACCGCCAACTTATGAATAACATGAAGACTCCCAAATTGTCCCCCATCCCACGAGCCGGCAGGCTCGGTTTCATCGCCACACTGGTGGCAGCGGCGCTCTGCTCCGCCCACGCGGGGCTTCAAATCCCGTACACCCCGGACGCCAACACGCTGCACCTGTGGCATCTGGATGACCCGGATGGCATCACGGCGACCGACGCGGTCGCCACCGCCAGCATCACTCTCACAAATGTGGGGCTGCCCAACCCCGGCTCCCCCACCAATTCTCACTTGGGGGCCGCATCCTTTCCCGGACAGGGCACCTGCTTGCAGGCGACCACCAAGCCGCACCTGCTCTTTGGCGGCTCATTTGCTGACGTTTCCAGTTTCTGCAACCCGGAAAGCGGCGCCTTCACTTTTGAGGCAATTCTCCGGATCGATGCTCCGTTCAATCCCCTGGACGCCGAGATCGTCTGCGGAGATAATGGAGGCGCGATCACAGCGCGCGGCTGGCAATGGCGCTTGTTCAACGGGGTCATGGAATGGGATCTTCTTGCGGGCAGCACGGATAATGACTTCAAGAGCACCCTCCCCACCTCCGGGTTTGACACGGCGATTTCCAACACCTGGTACCATGCCGCCGTCACCTACACGGGGCAAAACCCGACCAATGGCGACACAGCCAACATACTCACCTTCTACTGGACTTTGCTCGATGCGAATCGAACGGCCGCGGACAAACTGGGCCAATTCACCGCCACCCGGCCGTTGAGCGGCTCGCCCCAGGGAGCCGCGACTCCCAACCTGGGAATCGGCGGGAGCGGGCGCGTCAGCTCGGGCACCAATCCCGGCAATAATGAGGGTTTGCTCGGCAGAATCGATGAGATCCGCATCAGCAGCGTTGCACTCAGGTCAAATCAGATGGCGTTTATTGTGGGCGGCACTTTTAACCCACCCTCGATTACCCGGCAGCCGCCAACCAACACCCTGGTGGGCTACGGCCAGACGCTTACGGTGCCCGTTCTGGTTTCGGGCACCCCGCCGCTTTATTTTCAGTGGCGACACAGTGGCGCCGACGTCGCCGGGCAGAACGATACGACGCTCGTCATTCCCAGTGCGACCTTCGCCAATGGCGGTGACTATCAACTTGTGGTTACCAACGCTTTCGGCAGCATCACGAGTGCCGTGGCCCAGGTTACCATTGGCGCCACTCCGACCGGCCTCTTCAACACCGGCCTCGATACGAACGGCGTGGTGTCGTCGGGAGACATTCCCGATCCTCATTGGACCGTGTTCCGAAGCGCAGATTTCAATTACCTTGGGCCTGACGCGTTGATTTTCGAGTATGCCTTCCCCCTTCAATTTGCAGACCCCAACGGCTCCTTTTCTCCCACCAACGGCATCTCCATGTGGACCGGTCTCGCCGGGAATGCGGGTGGTGCGACGGTTAGTTCCCCGGTTGGCCAGTATCTCTATCGGGCGAGGTTCCTGATCGATTCGGCCGATCCCGCGACTGTTTCTTTAGGCGGCAGTTTCTGGGTGAACGGCACAGTGACTAACATCCTGGTGAACGGTGTGAGCACACCGATTACCCAACCCATAGTGGGAACTCTCTATGTCAGTCCCTTCTCCCTGACCAAAGGCTTTAAGGCTGGCTGGAACACGATCGATTTCGTCGAAAACCTAACTGCCGCCGGGATTTCGGCGGTGCGGGTTGAGATCTCGGGCGCAGGTCAGGCGCTGCCGCCCGGCCTGCCGACCATCTTCGAACAGCCGGCGGACCAAACCGTGCGCGACGGCAGTGTGCCCGGCGGCACGAGCCAGGCCGTATTCTCCGTTGCCGCTCTTGGCCGGCCTCCCCTGTTATACCAATGGTGGGCCAATGGCTCACAGTTGGCCGGCGCCACCAACAGAACGCTAACTTTCGTCGCGCCCACTCCTGGCGCTCAAGGAACCAATTTCTCGGTGATCGTGAGTAACGACTCCGGTTCAGTCACCAGCCGCGTTGCGACTCTGACCATCGTCCCGACCAATCAGCCTCCAGTCCCCGCCACATTCAGTTTTGTGGCGTTCCAAGGGCAGCCCCTCGTTCTCTACTTGTCGGACGTCGTTCAGCAATCGGTCGATCCCGACCACGATGCGATTGCCTTTAATTACGCCGATGGAAGCAGCACGAATGGCGGAAGTGTGGCACAGACCGGCGCAACCCTGGTTTATACTCCTGTGACTGATTACCTCGGCGCTGATCAATTCACTTACACCATCAGCGACGTACTCGGGGCCACCTCCCAAGGCTTAGTGGACATCCTCGTCGTGTCCTCACCGACGCCAACCAATCAGGTTGTCGCACCGGGTGGGAGCGCCAGCTTCAGCATCGGATTGTCGAGCCCTCCCACCGGCTACTCGTTCCAATGGCAGCTTAATGGCACCAATATCGCAGGCGCAACGACCGGCCAGTTGTCCATACCCAGCGTCCAGTTGCGCGATTCGGGCAGCTACCAAATTGTGGTCACCGATCCCTTCGGCCAAGCCTGGTACAGCCCAATCGTGGGCCTCATTGTGGCGACCCTCGGGTCCGGGACCGGGTTGACGGGTGATTACTATGGATACGCCAATGGCACCACCAACTTCACGGGCCTGCCAACCTTGACCCGGCTCGACCCCATCATCGATTTCGACTTTGGCACGGGCTCGCCGGATCCCAGTTTGCCGGTCGATGGCTTCCAAATACGCTGGCACGGCCAGGTCCAGCCGCTCTTTAGCGACCTCTACACGTTCTCCACCACCACTGACGACGGCTCTCGGTTGTGGGTTAACGGCCAACTCCTGGTGAATCAATGGCAAAACCAGGCCGCCACGACCGTCAGCGGCACCATCCAACTTGTCGCCGGCCAAAAATATGACATCCTGATGGAATATTACGAAAACACGAGCACTGCCTCCGCTCAACTGAGCTGGTGGAGTATCCATCAACCCTCGCAACCTATTGGAACGACTCAACTGTATCCGACGACCGGTCTAGTTCACCCCGTGCTGTCCGCGGCGGTGGTAGGCAACAACCTGGTCGTCAATTGGGCCGGCACGTTCACGCTCGAAACGGCGTCTTCAGTTACGGGTCCCTGGTCGCCGGTGGTCAATTCGGGTATCGGTCCTTACACCGTCCCGGTCGGCTCGGCACAGAAGTCGTTCTATCGCCTGGTCGATCCGATCAGCCCGTAACCGATCGAGTAATCCCTCCCCCCCTGTGACGGCCGGCGAAGGGGGGAGGGGCTAAAGATCGTCAAAAGGGGCGACCCGCTCTGGCGGGCTCGCCAGATTCCGGCCTGTAAACCATGCTCCCGATGCGCTCCTGGGGGCATTGGCTCATCCGCACTGCTGCGAACGGACCCTGCCGCGGCCCCAGTGTCGAAACGGAGGCTTATTTCGCAAGGCATAGAACACAATCCAGGGCCCGGCCAAGCCTGGCCGGCTTGACGGCCCGTCATGTTAAACATAGTATTACACCATGATCAAGACGATTACCAAAGTCGGCAATTCGCAGGGGATCATCCTGGACGCGGCGTTGATGGAGCTGGCGCATTTGAAGGCCGGCGACGACTTGAATGTGGAGATGCATGAGGGCGGCACGCTCACACTCACGCCCATCCGCCCGCGTCCGTCGCGCCCGGAGGTGTCGAAGGTTATCAAGTCCACGATGAGGGATTACGCGCGGACGATGAAGAAGCTGGCATGAGGGCCACGCCGAGCAACTGTTTCCATCTCACCGTGGAGATTGTGCGGGAGATTCAGGCCGAGGCCATCGGCAGGTTTGGCGGATTGGATGGCGTGCGGGAGCTGGCCTTGCTCGAATCGGCGGTGGCGGCGCCGCAAGCGTCGGTTGGCGGCCAGTCGCCGTTCAAGGGTCTCGCTGAAGTGGCGGCGGCATATCTGTTCTACCTTAGCCGGAACCACCCATTCATCGACGGCAACAAGCGGACCGCGCTGGGCGCGTGCATCGTGTTTCTGCGGCTCAATGGAGTTGAGCCAAAGGCCGATGGGCCGGAGTGGGAAGAACTGGTGCTGGCGGTCGCGGCGAGCGCAATTGACCGCGTTGAGGCCACTCGACGGCTCCGAAGGTTGCTGCCGTAACAATCCAGGACAACCACAGATGAACACAGATGAACACAGATTCTGAGGGCCGAACTCCGGTTTTGCCTAGCCTTGGTTTGGGGTCACTGTCCCGTGAATCGATTGCCGCCACGGAAAAGCACCCTTTTGATCCGTCCTTATCTGTGTTCATCTGTGTCCATCGGTGGTTGTCTTCTGCGTGGCTACGGCCAAGGGAATGGCAGGGCGGAGGTTTAGTGCGGAGGTTTAGTGCTAGTGTACCAACGAATAAAGGGCTAATGTTGGCGTCTAACGAGAGCTGAGCCATGAAAAGGCTGATTGTGACCATATTGGCGGCGGGTGCCCTGATGAACGCTTCTGCGCAGTTGTTCAGTCCTGAATCGCTGAACGGGGCGCTGCTGGGCACGTTTATCGGTGGGATTGCGGGAGCCAACCTTTTAACAACTTAAATACCAACTCACAACATCATGAAACTATTCCGTACTAATATCAGTATTCCAGTTTGCGGCGCGGCCCTGGCCGTGCTCGTGGCCGGCTGCGCCTCCAGCGGCGTGAAGAATCCATCCGGTGTCTCCGTGACGCACATGACCGCGGACGAACAGGGCTTTGTGGCGGGCACGGGCGTCGAGTCGCAAGACATGGTGATGGTGGCCGACAAGATGGCGCGCAGCATCCTGGCCATCCCGCAGATCGCCAACGCGGCGACGCCGCCAACCATTGTGTTGAATCCGGTGGATAACCAGACGCGCTTCCCCATCAACAAGGACATTTTCCTGACGCGGATCCGGGCGCAACTGAACTCGAAGGCACTGGGCAAGGTGATGTTCCTGGCGCGGAACCAAATGGAAGCGTTGGAGAAGGAGCGCAACCTGAAGCGCCAGGGCACTGTCACTGCGAGCGCTGATCCTAATGTGCAGGAATTCAAGGGCGCCGATTATTTCCTCACCGGCACGCTTCAGGGGATGTCCACGCGCACGACGGCAGGCACGAGCGATTACATTCTATATGATTTCCATCTCATTGACGCCCGCAGCAGCGGCATCGTTTGGGAAGATTCGGCGGAGATCAAGAAGCAGGGATTGGAAGACGCCGCTTATCGGTAAGCCTCATCGCGGGGCGACGTGATGAAAACATTCTGGCAGCCGACGCTGCTGGCCGTGTTCCTCAGTCTGGCCGGTTGCGCCACGACGGCGAAGCACCAGGTCGTGTTGACCGGCGACATCATGGTGGATGCGCCGAACGCCATTGCGAACGGGCCGCCCCGTGACCGGGTGCTATGGGAGTATCGGCTGGCGGCGGCAGCGATGCGGCAGGGGAAGTTCGACCTGGCGAAACATAACCTGGACGACGCGCTGCTGACCCTGGGCGGGATTTACGGCAAGGACAAGGACGCGAAGCAAGCCCGGAGCTATTTCCACGCGGAGGCGAAGAAGACATTTATCGGCGAGCCTTACGAGCGGGCGATGGCATACATTTACCGGGGTATACTCTATTGGATGGACGGCGAGCCGGACAACGCCCGCGCCTGTTTTCGCAGCGCGGAGTTCGAGGACAGCGACACGGAGAACCACGAATACGCCGGCGACTGGGTGCTGCCCGAATACCTCGAGGGGCTGGCCACGACCAAGCTCCACGGCGACGGCTCGGACGCCTTCAAACGCGCGCAGGCTATCGCCAAGAGTGTCACGCTGCCCCCTTATCTTCCCAACGCGAATGCGCTGTTCTTCATTGAGTTCGGCCCCGGCCCGACGAAGTTTGCCACCGGGCAATACCGCGAGGAACTGCGCATTCACACCGTGGCTTCCCCGGTGGCCTCGGCGGACCTGAAGGTTGATGCCTTGCAGATCCCGATTGCGCCGACGGATGATGTTAATTTCCAGGCAAGCACGCGCGGCGGGCGCGTGATGGACCATATCCTCGCTAACAAGGCGGTGTTCAAGTCCACCACCGACACCGTGGGCAACGTGGCCTTGGTCGGCGGGCTGGCGACCGCGGCGATTAGCCATGACCAAACAGCGCAGGAAGTGGGCCTCGGCATCGCGCTGGCTGGCTTGGTGAGCAAGGTGATTTCAGCGGCCACCGTGGCGGCCGCCGACACCCGGTCGTGGGATAACTTGCCGCGTTACCTGAGCTTCGTGAGCCTGCCGCTGCCCGTCGGACAGCACGTCGCTACCATCCAATTTCACGATACCGCAGGCCAGGTTCTGCCGAACCTGACCAAGACCATTACGATTAACATCACTACGACCGACCGGGACAAGGTCGTATTCGTCAGCGACACATCATTAACACCGCAAACGTTATGAAGAAATCATTCCTATCACTCCTTGCCGCCGGCGGGGCCGTCCTGCTGGTCGCTGGTTGCAGCACACACGACAAAGGGCCTTATCTGCCCGAAGGGGTCAAGACCCCGGCCTATGAGGGCAGGGAGCCGGTCGTCTTGCTGGACCCCGGCGTGCAGTACTCGGTCACGTGCAGTGGCGTCCAGGAGCAGATGCTGCCGGATGGCCGGCTGGAGGTGGTCGCCCACCTGCGCAACCGCGAGAACCGCCGCATCGAGGTGCAGGCCAACTGCGTCTTCAAAGACCTGAATGGCTTCTCGACCGGCGACGAGACGCCCTTCGCGATGGTGATCCTGACCGAGAACGGCACGGAAGACGTGAAGTTCGACTCCATGAACAACCTCGCGAAGAAATATACCATCCGCGTGCGCCAGGCGCGATAAGCAGACGGCAACGGCATTGAAGCGGCGCAGCGCTGACTACCGGGCCTGCGCTGCGACTCGGCGGGCCAGCCGGGACCACCGAATTCGCAGAGGGGTGGAAATTGTTTGAGCCCCTCGACGGGACCCCAACAACCAACAACCAACATCCAATGCTCGCCCAACCCGAGGCGGCTGGATGTTGGATGTTGGATGTTGGATGTTGGATGTTGAGGTCCAGTGCCCCCCCTAAAAACTTTAAGATTCCCCTTGACGGCTAATACTACCGTGGTAGTATTACCCCGGTAATTGACGCGGTGTTATGAGCAAGACGAAAATCTACCGGCTCGGGGACCTGCAGCTCCGGATCATGAAAGTGCTCTGGGCGAACGAGGCGGCGACGGTGGCGGAGGTGCATGCCGCGGTGGGGGGCGAGGGCGATCTGGCTTACACAACAGTGGCGACGATGCTGCGCAAGATGGAGGCGCGCGGGCTGGTGAAGCATCGCATGGAGGCGCGGAGCTTTATCTATCGGGCGGCGGTGGCGGAGGAAGCCGTGTCGCGGGGCATGGCGGATCACCTGCTGGAGCGGCTGTTCGAAGGAAGCCTGGCGGATATGGTGCGGCACCTGTTGAGCAACCGTGAGGTGAGCCGCGAAGAACTGTCCAAGCTCGAGAAACTGATTGCGGAACGAAAGCAGGGCCGATGAGAAACGCATCCCTGGCGATGGCATGGCTGCAACTGCTGGCGCTGCTGGCAGTGGAGGTGGGGCTGATTGCGCTCGGGGTGGCGCTGTTGCGGCGCTGGAGTCTCACGGCGGCATGGCGCCGGACGGTCTGCCAGGCGGGCGTCACCGCGGTGCTCGTGATCACGATCTGCGAGCTTTCAGGCTCCGCCCGCGTGCTGGGCAGTTGGGCGGCGAGCGCGCTGCACGGACAATTCATGGGGCACTCTCAGCCGAGACCAGCAGCGGCTTCCGCGTCCGCAGCCGTCTTGAAGCAACCGAGTGAATCCGGGCCCGCAGAGCAAGCCTTCGGGTCTGCCTCCGACCCGGCGCCCGCGCTTCGTCCGGCCGTTCAGTCATCGGAAACCTTACCGGAGAGGCCGATAGCGTCGGTCGGGCAGGACCGCATCAAGCTCCCCGGACCGCGAGCCGGCCTGGCTCACAGCACGCAGGAACACGCCAGTTTGCCTGGAGAACCAGAACGTTCGCGACTTGTCGAGGCGGCTGCGAGCCGGGACGGCTCGCGATCCGAATCGGTGGGCGATTCGATGGGTATTCTTTGGCTGGGTCTCGCGTGGGTGGCCGGTGCGGCGCTGACGGGTGCGCGGGCGTGCCTGGCGCATTGCCTGTTCGTGATATTTCAGCTCCGGCGCCGCCCGGTGGCCGACCGGGCGCTGGTGGAGAGAGTCCGAGCCTTGGCCCAGGCACTCGGGATCAAGCGCCGGGTGAGAGTGATTGAATCGGGGCGGCTGACGAGTCCGATTGCGTTTGGGCTGCTCCGGCCTACGGTGGGTTTGCCGCCGGATTTCACCGGGCGATACGACGCGGCCAGTCAGGATGCGATGCTCGCGCATGAGCTGGCGCATTTGACCGCGCATGATCCCTTCTGGTGCCTGCTGGCGGACGCGGCGACTATGGCGCTCTGGTGGCATCCCGCAGTGTGGTGGTTGCGGCGGCAGTTGCATTTGGCCAGCGAGATGGCGGCCGATGAGGCGAGCCTGCTGGTGGCCGATGGCCCCCGCGTGCTGGCGGAGTGCCTGGTGGAATTGGGCACGCGCCTGGCCCGGCCGGCGCTGGTCGGGCAGTTGCGGGTGTCGGGATTCCGGTCGCATCTGGGGCGGCGCGTGCAGCAGTTGATGCGCCTGGAGGGTCGCGCGTGGGCGCCCCCGCCGCGGTTCGGCGCGGCGGTAATGAAGGTTTTTGGGCCGATGGTCATGACGATCATCGTGGTGTTATGCACGGCCTGGGCCGCCCCCCAGGCGCTAACGAAAGGAGACAGCATGAAGACGATGAAACTGAACTGGAAACGATCGCTGGCCACGTTGGCTTTGCTCGCCGCGTTCAATAGCCCGGAGCCCACCACGGCGGTTGCTCAATCTGATGCTCCCGAACCTCCCGCGCCCCCGGCGCCGGCGGCTGCGCCCGCCGCCCCGGCTGCCCCGGCTGACGCGGCTGCCAATTCGGAGGCCGCCGAAGCTCCGTCGGCTCCCAACCCTCCCGCACCCCCGGCCACTCCCGCTGATGACTCCAGCCGGCGGCCCGGTCTGCGCGCTCGCGGGGCAGCCGCGACAACCGATGCGATGGACGCGCAAACCCAGGAAGCCTTCCGCAGGCGTTACGGGTTGGTTGGAGGGCCTGGCGTAACCGCGCCAGTCGGATCGGCCCGTGAAGCCGAGAAAACGGCGCACGGGGTTAAGACTGAGGCCAAGCTGAAACAAATTGTCCTGGAAGAAGTCGCTTTTGACGGTCTGCCCCTTGGGGAAGTGCTGAAGTTCCTGAGCGAGGAATCCACCAAGCGCGACCCGGACAAGACGGGGGTGAATTTCCTGATCAATCCCAATGTCCGTTCCGTCGCCCCTCCCGTTGTGGTTGATCCCGCCACCGGTCTGCCGGTAGCCGCCCCGGCAGAACTCGTTGACCTGGCGTCGATAATCGTGAAGTTCAACCTGCCCCTCCGGCATGTGACGATGAAGGACGTGCTGGACGCTATCGTGGTAGTGGCCGATCATCCCATCGAGTACAAGTTGGAAGATTATGCAGTGGTGTTCTCGGCCAAAGCGGAACCCGTGGGAGGGCAGGCGATGATCCCGGCCCCACCTGGGGGGATGCCCAAGCCGCCCCAGGCTTTCAATCCCCGGCTCAACGCCCTTCCGGTGGCCATCGAGCCGCCAAGGCCACCCGCCGCCGAAGCGGAATCTCCCGGCAAGGCGCACAGACCCAAGGTTGACCTGACTGGCGTAAGACCGCAGACCTTCAATATCGACTTCGGTTCGAGCGAACCAACCGGACAAGTCGGGCCGGCGGCGGCTGGGCGCGCGGGCGATTTTTGGAATACCGTGATGCCCGCCGACAACCCCGGCTTCAACGATCATCACACCGAGTCGGGGCTCAAGTTCGCCGGGGGCGACCCGAGCCCGATCGAGGCGGAGTTGATTAACCTGGGCGGATGCTGGGGCAGCAGCCACGGCATGGGTGTTACGGCTCCCATGCTGGACACTTACAACTACCCTACTGGCAACCAAGGCGGAAATTCCAAGTTGATCCTGCGCTATGTGCCGGCCGGCAAATACACCGTCTATCTTTACGGCCACGGCATCAATCCCCTTTACTACGGCGATTATACGCTCACCGTTGGAACGCGTAATTACGGGCGGAAGCAGACCAGCCACAAGGAGGACGCGATTCGGAATACCAAATGGGTCGAGGGGAGCCAATACGTGAAATTCGCCAACGTCAAGGTGGGGGAGGGGGACGAGCTCGAGGTGTTGATCCAACCGGGCGAGCAGGTTACCGATCCGCTAGGACGCACCTTTGCCGACGCGATGATCAATGGTCTGCAGCTTATTCCGGCCAGGTAGGGTTGCGGACAAGGTGGTTGACGCCATCTGGCCAGCGCCGGGCTCCCTTGCCGCGCCTCCTTGGTGCCGCCCTCGTGGTCGCAAAAAGATCTATACCGGCTGAGCGTATGCCGCCATACTGCGGCCACGAAGATGCCCACCGAGGGATCAGAAACAAGCGACGTTCTGCAGTTCCGGATCGAGCCGTTGGATGCGAGCCGCCACCGGCGGGAGGCGTTCGACTGCGGGGTTGAGTCGCTGACCACGTTCCTGCGGGAGCGGGCGCGCAAGGAAGTGGCGTCGAAAACCTGCGCGTGCTTTGTGGCCGTCCCAGCGGCTGAGCCAGGGTGCGTTGCAGGGTACTACACCCTTTCTGCGGCGACGATCGCGCTGGAACAGGTTCCGCCCGAACTGGCGCGGCGGCTCCCCCGTTATCCCCTGCTCCCCGCGACGTTACTAGGGCGCCTGGCGTGTGATCTGCGGTTCAAAGGCGTCGGCCTCGGGAGACTGCTGGTCGTGGATGCTCTCGCCCGCGCGTTCCTAGCCAGCGGCGAAGTCGGGTCCGTGGCGGTGGTAACTGATCCAAAGGAGGCGACGGTGAGCTTCTACGAGAAATTTGGCTTCCGGCGACTGAGGGCGGACCGCATGCTTCTGATGATGGCGACCATCCGGGATCTGTTGACTGGAGCGGCTAAAGGTGACTAACCACCCGCCGCCGGTATTCGGTCAAAGCGCGCCGCGCCGCTGCGGCTGGCTTAGATGGAGGAGCTAGCAGGGCCTCGACGAACTGACGAGATTCGGCCGCATTCAGCCGGATGACCTCCCGTTGTTCGATGATCCGCTCGGCTCTGGCTACAGCGTGGTTGACAACAAACGCCGCCACGGTGCGCCCCTCGAAGGCAGCCGCACGCTCCAACAAGTTTTTGTCCCGCTGGCTGACGCGCGCCACCAGGCGCTTGGTTTTGCGTTCTTCTGCGATCACGCTCATACCGATAATGTGTGCCGGTGCGGCACACATTGCAAGAGTTAACTTTTCGCGCCTTTTGCGGCGCCGGGCTGCCTAAGTGCTGGATGGAACTGCGAGCTTGGACGGATCGCGGTCCAGGGGGCTTGATGCGGTCCGGTTTGCGTCATTGCCTGACGCCAAGTTCTGCGGCATTGTTG
>PLZQ01000336.1 GCA_003152225.1 Limisphaerales bacterium
CGTGGTTCTCGGCGCGCACGTGCAGGAGAGCGTAGTTGCCCACTGACTCGATGTAATCCAGATCCTCGACCCGGATGAAGAGCGTCTGGGTGCCGGTTTTAACTGCAATGCGGCTTAGGTATGGAGGCTCGGCTTTAGAGGGCTTGAGCCACTCGGCCAGTTGCAGATTGACGGCCGCCTGGTTCCGCGTCTCGAGGTGCTCGCGCGCGCGTTCGACCGCCGCCAGCAGCCGCTCCTGGGTAAAAGGCTTGAGCAGGTAATCCAGCGCATGGACCTCAAAGGCCTCAACCGCATGCTGGTTGTGGGCAGTGACAAAAACCACTGCCGGCCAAATCTCCTCCGGCAACGCCCGCAGCACGTCAAAGCCGCTGACCTCGGGCATTTGCACGTCCAGAAACACAAGGTCCGGCCGCTGTTCGCGGATGAGCGCGATCGCCTCGGGGCCATTGCTCGCCTCGCTGATGATTTCCAGGTCCACGGCGTTGGCGAGCAGCTTCCGGAGGCGCGCGCGAGCCAGCGCCTCGTCATCAACGATCAAGGCCCGGATTATCATGACGGGTGTGCCACCGGCGACGAGGCGACGCTCAACGCGGTGCGCCAGGGAATCTGGATTTCCGCCGNNGAGCGGGTGTTGCTCAACCCGACGCCCTCCTTAAGCAGGCCTTTCGAGGCGGCGGCCAGGCCCCGACCGTTGTCGTGCACGCGCAGGACCAAGCTCTTGCCGGCGCGCTCTGCGGTCACCCGGATTACTCCAGGAGCGATCTGAGACTGGATGCCGTGTTTGACGGCGTTTTCGACCAGCGGCTGCAAGATAAGAATCTGCACCGAGGCATCCAAGGCCGAGACGTCAATCTGTTTCTCCACGCTCAGCCGCGCGCCAAAGCGGATTTGTTCGATGAGCAGGTAGCGGTCCAGGAAATGAAGCTCTTCACGCAAGGTCACCTCCTGCCGGTCGGAAGCATTGAGCGTGAGGCGCAGGAGGTCGCTCAAGGCTTCGATCATTTCCTCAGCCTGCGGCTGTTCGTGCACCAGCGAGGCAATTGAGTTAAGCGTATTGAACAGGAAATGCGGGTTGAGCTGCATGCGCAGCGCCTGCAGCCGGGCTTTAGCCAGCCGCGCTTCAAGCTCAGCCTCCCGCCGCTGGCGGGCTTTGGCGCCCTCGTAAAAGCGCAGCGCGTGCGCCACCCCCACCAAACCCCAGAAGATGGGCATCTGGTAAGTGATTCGCCTTAGGATGATAAACGCCGCATCTCGCGGCTCCCGGTTTGAGCGGCGCAGCGCGACCGGATCTTGCCGGGCCAAGGAGGGCGCCGGGGAGCTACTACGTTTACATCCGTTCGTCTGGCGATGGCCCCTTCTCGATGTATTTGGACCAGATCATCAGTGGCGCCGGCACCGTTAACCAGACCACCCGGCGGCTCGGCCACTTTGGGGGCGTTGGGAAGGATTACGTCACTTATGGCAGGGTGCCGCTGACCGATGACGGCCTGGCTGCGCCAGCCGTGGTGAAGCTGAACGGCACCACCACCTTGCGCCTAACTTCACCCTCTCCGGCTACGCCGCGGGCGAGGCCAATTACTGCGGTTTCTACACCACCAATAGCCCAGCGCCAGAAACCTTGTCTGTCATCGAGTTTCTCGATGCCTCCAGCAGCGTGCTGGCCAGCAACGGTTTCGATTTGGTAGCCGCGGGTCTGCCGAATTCTGGCCCGGGCAGCATGTCGTCATTCCTCTACACCACCCCGGGGGTAACCGCCCCTCCCAATACGGTTACCGTGCGGGCGGGCGCGTTTATGCTCAACGCCTATGGAACCTCAGGCGGACAGTCGTTTTTCGTGGACGCCTTTGACCTGGAAGCCGTCGCCCCACCCAGCGCGCCCGTCATCACCAATCAGCCCGACCAAACGACCGTAGCGCTGGGAGCAACGGCCACTTTTACGGTCGGGGTTTCCAATACGGCGGGGGTCACCTATCAGTGGCAACACGCCAACGTCAACCTCTCCAACGGTGGCAACATCTCGGGCGCTGACCAGAAGACACTCATCGTTACGGGCGTTGCCGCCAGCGATGTCGGCCATTATCGGGTGCTGGTGTCGAACGGCGCGGGCTCGGTTTATAGCGCCGACGCCACGCTCGCGATCGTGGGTCTCAACTTCTTCCCGGTGATGTCGATCACGGGCAAGATTGGCGATACCTACCGGGTGGATTACTCCACCAAGGTTGACCCGACGACCTGGATCCCGCTCAGCACGAATAAGCTGACGACCTCGCCGCAGATGGTGATCGATACTTCTTCACCAATGGACAACACCCGGTTTTATCGAGCCGTGTTCTTGTTCTAAGATGGCGGCTCCGGGGCACCAGGGAAACCCTTGAGCATTCCAGCGGATGTCCTGGGCTCGGCCTGACGCGTCTTGCGCCTGGCAACAGGCTGTTGCCAGGCGCAAACGTTTCTGGCGGGCATGGGATTGCCGCAGGATTCGCGGCCCTGAATCTATCAGGTCCTGAAAAGCTGGAAGATAGCCAGCAGGGAGGCGCTCCTGCTGCCCGTGACGCAGAATCATGCCTGGTAAGCCAATTGCTAGTGCTCAATTATTCTACGGCTGTCCATTACCACAATGAATACTTGCCATTCCGAGTATTGTGATGTAGCATGGAACAGAAGTGAACAATTGCTGGCCATGAACGCTCGGTTTAATTATCCTCGTGGTGCTGGCGCCCGCCAGAGCAAGTCCCGATTAAATACGTGCCCCGCCTTCACGCTCATTGAGCTCCTGGTGGTGATCGCCATCATCGCGATTCTCGCGGCACTATTATTGCCTGCGCTGGCAAAGGCGCGAACCAAAGCGCAAGGCGTGATGTGCATTAACAACGCCAGGCAGCTTATGCTCGGGTGGCTGCAATACGCGGGCGACAACAACGACCGGTACGTGGGGAACTTTGGAGTGACGGAGACGTCCACCGAGATTGCCTACGCCAATGCCAACAAATCCTACCCTTATCGTACGTGGGTCTGCAATAACATGGATTGGACGACCGCGTCCTACGTCACTAACGCTGATCTGGTTAAGAACGCCGCGTTGGGTGCGTATGTGGCTGGGAATCTTGGGATTTACAAGTGCCCAGCCGACATCTACCTGAGCCAATTGCAGCGCCTGGCGGGCTGGAGCTCGCGGAGTCGCTCCATGTCCATGAACGCGTACTTCGGCCCCTATAATCCCACTTGGACCAGCGCGGCGAACAATTTCTTCCCGACCTATCGCCAGTTTCTCAAATCGAGCACTGTTCCCAACCCGGCGAACTTCTTTGTCACGCTGGATGAGCACCCCGACAGCATCAACGACGCCTATTTCCTGAATGATGCCAATCCGGTGACATTCCAGCA
>PLZQ01000172.1 GCA_003152225.1 Limisphaerales bacterium
CCAAGCCATCCCGAGGCCACCCTCAGGCCATCTGGTAGCCAACCGGTAGGCACCCTGAGGCTACCCTGAGGCTACCCTGAGGCTACCCTGAGGCTACCCCGAGGCTACCCCGAGGCTACCCTGAGTTGGCTACGGAGGGCACTCGCGAGCTGTAGGGGACGCTATTCTCACCATTCCACGGAGAATAGCGACGAACCGCTGAGGAAGTCTTATTCGTAGCGCGCGCGTTGACATCTGCCCTGCCTCTGCAAGTATCGTCGCTACCATATGCGGAATCCGGTTGGGCATTTGTGCCGCCTCGCTCTCGGGCCAGTCTTGCTGGCCATCCTCATGCTGTGCGGCGGTTGCCAAACATCTACTAAATCGCTGTTTACTGTTTCGGGGCCCGGCTGGCATGTCCAAGAGGGACAGGCCATCTGGAGGCCTCGCCGCGGCTTTCCGGAGCTTGGCGGAGATATCGTGATGGCCAGCGATGCGGATGGCCGCTGCTTCATCGAGTTTGCCAAGTCCCCGATGTCGCTGGTTTGCGCGCACACGACTCGTACCAACTGGCTGATCCAATTCCCGGCCGGCAACATGAGCTTCACCGGACACCGGAAGCCACCCACTCGATTTGCCTGGCTTTATCTGCATGCGGCCCTGGCCGGGGAGCCGCTGCCTAAGTCCCTGCACTTCAAGACTAAACCGGATGGAGGCTGGCGGTTGGAGAACCCCCGTTCAGGTGAAACACTGGAAGGCTTTCTCGCCCCGTGAGTCGCTTCCTCAAACGCTGGTGGTGGGCCTTGCTCGCGGTGGCGGTCTGTCTCGGGCTCTACCGGCTCCGGTTCGACGTTGATATCCTCAACCTGCTGCCGCCCGATGAGCCTACGGTGCAGGGGCTGAAGCTCTATCAGAAGCATTTCACCAACGCCCGGGAATTGGTGCTCACCCTCCGCGCCCCGGAAGGCGAACGGGCGGAGCGGTTGGCCAGCGCGCTCGCCGCCCGCTTGCGCCAGGAAACCAACCTCGTGGCGGAGGTGTCCTGGCAACCGCCCTGGATGGAGGACCCGGCGCAGATGGCGGAACTGCTCGGCTGTCTTTGGCTCAGTCAACCGCCCGAAACCTTCGCCGCACTGACCAATCGCCTGGCGCCCAGCCAACTCAAAGCCGTGTTGGACCAGACTAAGGAAGAACTCAGAACCTCGATGTCGCCGCTGGATATGGCCCGGCGCGCATTCGATCCCTTCGACTTGCTGAACATGCCGGGCCTGACCAACTTGAGCGGCCTCTCCGGAGGGCCGGGGCAGCAAATGTTCGCCTCCGCCGAAGGCAAATTCCGCCTGCTCTTTGTGCAATCCGCCATTGATTTGGGCAGCTACCGGACCTGTGAGAGCTGGCTCAAGTCCATGCGGGCAATAGTGGCCAGCCTGCGAGCCCAGGACCCAGACGGTGAGTGGGCCGGCGCTGAGGTTCATTTTACTGGGCGGCCGGTGTTCGTGGTCGAAATCGCCGGGAGCATGCAGCGCGACATGAGCGGTTCGGTGGTCGGGACCTCGCTGATCATTGCGCTGTTGTTCTGGCTGACGCACCGGCGCTGGCTGCCGATGTTCTGGCTTTTGACACTGCTGGCGTTGATTCTGGTCGCAACGCTGGCCTTGGGCGGGCTGGTGTTGGGTGCGATCAGCGTGGTGAGCATGGGTTTCGCCGCCGTGCTCCTCGGGTTGGCGGTGGATTATGCCGTGGTCCACTACCAGGAGGCGCTGGCGCACCCGCAACTGACCGTGCCGGAAATCCGCCGGGCCATCGCCCCGAGCATTCTTTGGGCGGCCATCACGACCATGAGCGCGTTCCTGGTCCTCAACCTGGGCGGGTTGCCGGGGCTGGCTCAACTGGGCACGCTGGTCGCCATCGGTGTCGGCCTGGCCGCCCTGGTGATGGTGATGATCTACTTGCCGCCGCTCTTTCCCGAGCGCCGCAAGCCTCGTCCGGATCAGAAGCCAATCGCCTGGTCTGCTTATTTCAGGGCCCCGACGCCGGAGCGCGGACATTCCTGTCCGCAGCAAGCTCCGAATGGCAACGCACACACCCCAGTTCCTAGCCCACTTTGCCCATTGGATGTTGCTGCGGACAGGAATGTCCGCGCTCCGGCCCTGGTTGTGACCGGCGTAGTTTTGTTTGCAACCTGCGCCATACTGTGTGTTCACCGGCCCGGTCTGGACCGGACGGGAGACGCTCTCCGCCCACAACGCGCGGAAGCCGAGACGGCACTGGACGAAATAAAGCACGAAATGGGACTGCCCCCGGACCCCCTCTGGCTGATCATCTCCGGTTCGCAGGAATCCGACGTGTATCAACGCCTCACCTTGGCCGAGGGCTTGCTCAACAGCGCGGTTTCGAATCGCATCATCGGCGGCTACCTGCTGCCGACCGCGCTCTGGCCGCGGGCGGAGTTGCAAACCGCCAATCGGCCTGCCGCGGCGGTCCTGGGACAGCAAGGCCCGCTGCTGCGCGAGACTGCTTTCCGCGAAGGCTTCAGCAGCAACGCCATGGTCCTGACTGAAGAATTGGTGCGAACCTGGGCGCGCGCCGGTGCCAGCACCAATGTGTTTTGGCCGACCAACAAGGCGAGTCAGTGGCTGCTCAAACGATTCGTCGCGCAGGCTCCCGACCAATTGCTGGTGATGGGCTTGGTCTATCCAGCTACGAACCAGGTTGATGCTGCGGCGCTTGCCCGCCTATCTTCCCGCTTGTCACAAGACCAGGCCTTCCTGTCCGGTTGGGAATTGCTCGGCAGCACTACGCTCAAGCGGGTGCAGGCGAGATTGTGGCAAGTGGTGGCACCGATGGTGGTGCTGGTGCTGGCGTCTCTCTGGTTCGCTTTCCGTCGCCCGACGGAGATCCTTCTGGGCCTGGCCGTCCAACTGCTGAGCGGGTTGTGTTTGCTAGCGGTCATGGCCGTGGCCGGCTGGTCCTGGAATCTGCTCAACCTGATGGCCCTGCCTCTGATGTTGGGCGCCGGCGTGGACTACAGCATCTTCATGCAATTGGCCCTGCGCCGACACGGCGGGGACCTTGGCCTGGTCCGACGCTCCATCGGGCGGGCGCTGTTGCTGTGCGGTGGCACCGCTATGGCTGGGTTTGGCTCGTTGGGATGCTCCAGCAATCCCGGCATGGCCAGCCTGGGAAGGGTGTGTGCGGTCGGCATTGGGGCGAATATGCTTTTCTCCGTGTATTTGCTTCCCGCCTGGTGGGCGGCACTAAGTCTAAAGTCTAAAGCCCAAAGTCTAAAGTCAAACGGCACGGTCATCGCTCCCCCGTCTCCCCTCACGCATCACGCATCACGCATCACGGATCACGCCTCACGCATCACGCGCCCTCCTTCTTTCTACCGCGTCGGCCTCTGGCGGCTCGGCTTGATCATCGTCCGGATCGTACCGGCTGGGTTACTGAAAGGATTCTGTGTGGCGTTGGCTGCGGCCTATGTCCGGTTGCGGCGGCAGCGCGTCGAGGTGGTGGTGCAGAACCTCCTGCCGATCGTAGCCGGCGACCGGGTGGCAGCGGAAAGAGCCGCTCGCCGCCTCCATCATAACTTCGCTGTGAAGCTCGTGGATTTGTGGCGCCTCGAGAGCGGCGAGCAGGTCCACGACTGGTTGCTCGATCCCAAAGGGACCGAAATCATTCAGTCAGCCCGCCGGCGCGGGCAGGGCATCATCTTCATTACGCTCCACCTGGGCAATTGGGAGCATGGGGGCCAGTTGCTAAACCAGTTTGACATCCCATTGACGATCCTCACGCAGGCCGAACCGGACGACGGCCTGACCGCGCTCCGCATCGAGTCGCGGCGGCGTTGCGGGGTGGAGACGTTGGTCATTGGCCAGGACAGCTTCGCCTTCATCGAGGTCATCAAGCGGCTGCAGGCCGGGGCTGCTCTGGCGCTGGCGCTGGATCGGCCGCCCGCGCGAGGCGGTGTCGGCGTGGAATTATTCGGCCGCCCCTTCACGGCGCCGGCTGCCGCGGCGGAATTAGCGCGCGCGTCAGGCTGCGCCCTGGTGGGCGTAACCATCGTCCGCCGGCCCAATGGCTACGCCGTGACCGCGCTGCCCGAGTTCACCTACGACCGCCGGGCACTGGGCAACCACGAAGCGCGCCGGCAATTGACCCAGCAAATCCTGCGTGCATTCGAGCCGGCCATTCGCGAGAATATGGACCAATGGTATCAATTCGTTCCCATCTGGCCCAAGAACGGGTAGCGCGGGTCCCACGCGCCCTGCCTTGCAATAGTCGAACTCGTTATACTCCAACTTGTTCGCAAGCTGCGAGGGTTTTGGAGGATGAACTGCCGCGCGAAGCGTTTGGAGTGCGTGGAGCTTGCTCCCGCTTTCGGACTGGCCCACGCCTTACGACAGCGCCAGCAAGCTGGACGCACTCCAAACACTTCGCGCAGTTCGGTTGCAGTACCGCCGCGTTGTGTCTCTTGCTGGGCCTCTTGTTCTCTCTCGCGGCTCCCCTCTCCCGTGCGGCTGAGGCACCCAAGCTCGACGGGCTTTTCGGCCAATGGTTTGCCGTGCAGACCAACCTCCAGAGCTGGTCAGCCGACTTCACGCAGACCCGCTCGCTCAAGGTCCTGGCCCAGCCGTTGATCTCGACGGGCAAAGTCTGGGTGGCAACGAGCCGCTTCCGCTGGGAGCTGGGCCAGCCACCACAGACCATCGCGCTGCGTCAGCCAGACCAGCTCGTTATCATCTACCCCCGGCTCAAGCGGGCGGAGAAATATCCCCTCAGCGGCGTGCCGGCCGGCCCGGTGAAGGACGCCTTTGCGTTGCTGGATGCCAGCTTGCCCCGGGATCGAGCCGCCATGGAAGACCGCTTCAACCTCCTGTCGGCGACGGAAACGAACGCGACCTTGCTGGTGAGGCTGCAGCCCAAGAGCGCTTCCGCCCGCAAGTTCATCAGCGAAATCGTGATTGGCTTCCACACCAACAACTTCGCCATCGCCATGACCGAAATGCAGTTCGCCGACGGCTCCATCCTGCGCAACGATTTCACGAACGTGGTGCTCAACCCGGCTATCCCGCCCGAGAAATTCGAGGCGGTGCTGGCGCCGGACGTCACGGTGGTGGAACCGCTTCACCGCTAACCACCATGCGCAACAAGTTGCAAGAGGCTCTCACGGCGTTGCCGCACGGACCGGAATTCCGCTTCCTGGATCGGCTGGTCAGCTTGGACCCGGGCAAGAGCGGGGTGGGCGAATACAAGGTCCGGGGCGACGAATATTATCTGCGCGGCCATCTGCCCGGCGAACCGATCTTCCCCGGCGTCCTCCTGGTCGAAGCGGGCGCCCAACTGGCCGGCGTGGTGGCGCAGAATGACCCGCTTATTCAGCCCTTGCACCGGATGAAATTGACCGCGCTACGCGTCGTCAAGATCCTCGGTTCTGCTCAACCCGGCGACACGGTTGTGCTCGAAGCGACGGTTATCGGTCGTTTGGGCGCCTTAGTCCAAGCCAAGGCTTCGGCCAGCGTCGCCGGCGTCACGGTCATGTCCGGTGAATTTACCCTCGGCGGCACGGCACCGACGAGCCCCGCCGAAACGTCCAACCCCGACCCGGCGCGGTGATGCTCGGCCCTGGAAAAACCAGTCCGCCCCCAGCCGAAAGCCTGCGCTCCTTTCAGTTTGAGCGTGACACCTTCACCTTTGCTAACGAGCTGGTGTGGCAATACCGCTTTGATCCGAAGACCGGCGCGATGAGCGTTGCTCCTAACGATCCGCCTCCTACCTATTCCCATCGCTGTTTCGTGTTAGTGAGGTCGGCGCGCCAATTCTTCTACCATGCCCGCTTCGAGCCGGACGCGCCGGTCGCCGAGCCGGGAGTCTATGGGCGCCTTATCCGGCAGGTCGTCTCACGCAATCCCCGCCGCGCAAGCGCGACGCCGGAACGAATCCCCATCCCCGGCTACGACTGTTTGCGCGCTTTCAGCCACGCTCACGAGCCCTTGCTCAAAGCCGAATGCGGCGGCCCGTGGCAATCCTATTTCCTACGCAGCCACTGGCGCATGGTCTTCCCGATTTGGGGCCGGCACCAGCAAAGGACGGCGCAACGTCTGTGCCAGGCCGTGCGCCAGGGTTCGGCGCCAACCGCCCACCTCTTCTGTTTCCCGCGCATTGCCATTAACCACGGGTTGCTGCTTTTTGGGGTGGTGGAGACAGGACAGGAGATCCAGTTCGAGGCCTACGATCCCAACGTGCCGACGCACTCGGTCACACTCAGCTTTGACCGGCTCCGGCGGGCGTTTACTTTCCCTCCCTCGTGTTACTGGTCCGGCGGGCCAGTGAGTGTGGTTCAGATCTTTCGCGGCGGCCTGTATTAGCGCCAGTTTAGGATGGTTGCTTCCGGGACTGCCACATGGCCACACCGAAGAACAGCGTGCCGCAGATATTGATGCCGAAGATATAGCCGATCTTGTAAAGCCGTCCCACATTGGCTGCGGCGTAAATCGGGACATCTTTGCCCATCAACAACGCGGGCAAGGCCGCCGGCATCAAGGCCCCCTGTACCATGCCAACATGAAACCCGGCCACATAATCAGGCCGGTAAAACCGCGCCGCCGCCCAACCCTGGACGAAACCCAGCACCAGGCAAAGCAGCGTCAGGAGGGTGATCTTCACCACTATTTGCCTGCCCCAGGAAGGAGCTGCGCCGCGTGCGGTTCGGTCTGAAGCCAATGGTGACATATTCTGCAGCATGTTCCAATGCATCCCCGCCCGGCAAGCAGGAAGTCCCGTTTCTGAGCCCAGCCAACATCCGAACCCGGACCCCGTTGCACGGCGGAATAGCCGCAGGAAATCGACTTGGATAAACTTGCCTGCTTAAAAAATGGCTTTAGGGGGCTATGGTACCAGGGTCTGTCCAGGGATTGTCTAGCCGGGCTTGGATGGAGGCGGGGCCTGCGGGGTTGAGGTGAGATGCTTGGCAACGGCGTCGGCCATGGTGGTTATGCTCTGCAGGACCTGGCGGGCTATCTCGGGATCGGTGATCTTGAAGCCATAGGCCTTGTCGAACGCCACGACCAGTTGGAGGGCGTCCACCGAATCCAGCCCGAGGCCACCGGGACCGAAGAGCGCCTGGTCGTCGCCAATCTCATCCGCCGTGACCTGCAGCATGAGATTCTCCACCATCAGCCGCTTGATGTCCTGTTTCAGTGTCGCCGTATCATTCATTGCACAACTGGTACCCTGCGCCTAGTAGAGGAAGCCTCTAACAGATTCGGCCGCGGAGCAAGTCTCAAAACAGCCTCAAGGCAGAGCGGCGCAGCTCCACGTGCTAATACCCATCGAAGTTGTTCCCGCTTCGTTCGGCGCGGGCCATGCGGCGCTGCGAGAAGTTGATCACCCATGAGGCGATGCCGGACATGGTGAAGGGCATGGGCAGCCGCGCCACCATGGAAGGCAGGCTATAGAATCGGCGATACAATTCCTGCACGTTGTGTTCAAGCGACTGCGGCGTGCCGTACGGGGGCTTGATGTAGCAGAGCTGGCCGGGCCAGCGGTCGATGTCTTGGATGTTCAGTATCCGGTCCTGGCTTCGCAGCCGGTCATAGAGGGGCGTACCCTTTACCGGTGTGAGGATATTGAAGTAGGCGGCCGGGACTTTATGCTGTTGGAGAAATGCGAGCGTGGCGGGGAAGGCGTTCTCGCTCTCGCCCTCCCAGCCGAACACGAAGTTCAAAGAGTAGCTGATCCCGCGCCGGCGAAGGTTGGCCAGCAGCTCGGCGTAGCGGTCAACTTTGTTAAACCGCTTGTTCATCTGGGCCAGCGTGTTGGAGTCGATGCTCTCCAGGCCGATGTTGACGTGCAACAATCCGCTGCGCTGGGCCAGGTCCAGGAACTCCGTGTCAGAGCACAGATGCGAAGGCCAGAGCGCCGACCAGCGGACCTTGAGCGGCACCAGCGCTTCCATTAATTCCATGGCGTGGCTGCGTTTGCCCGCGAAGTTGCTGTCGCCGAACAGGATGTTCCGCGAGCGGCAATGCTTCACTTCCGCAATGACCTCAGCCACCGGCCGGCAGCGATAACTCTCGCCGAGGAGAAACCGCTCGGAACAGAACTCGCATCGGAAAGGACAGCCCCGCGAGGACACGACGACGAAGGTCCGGAACGGCCCATAGCGGCGCATGTCGAGCAAGTCGTAACGTGGAAGCGGCAGGCCGGCCAAGCTCAAGGCTTTCCCAGCCTGGTAGGTCGGCTGGAGGCAGCCGCGCCGGGCGTCCGCCAGCATCTGCGGCCAGTAGGATTCCGCTTCACCCAGGCCGACCGAGTTGCAGTGTGCGCCCGCTTCGTCGGCATGGAAGCAGGTGTGCGGTCCGCCGATGACCACCGCTACGCCGCGCCGCCGGAATTCGTCCGCGATGTCGAAGGCCCGGAGCGAATTGAGCGTCCATGTCGTGATGGCAACCAGGTCGGGGCGGCAATCGAAGTCAATCGGCTGAAGCTGTTCATCGACCAGCGTAACGTCCCAATCGTTTGGAGTGAGCGCTGCCAGGTAGCAGGAGGTTAACGGAACCACTGGCCGGCGTCGCAGCCGGTGGACGGTTCGGTCCGTCTTCGAAAGGTAGTACGACGGCTGAATGATTAGCAGCTTGTCGCCCATGGTGTGCGATTGGGAAACATCCAACATCCAACATCCAACATCGAACCTCCAATGGCCTTCACTGCGGCAGTCACTGGATGTTGGGTGTTCGATGTTGGGTGTTGGATGTTTCCTGGCCTCATAGAGAGGGTGCTAACGAGCGGGCGGCCTCAAAGAATCCCACCGTCAACCTTCAGGACGGCGCCGGTGATATAGCTGCTCTCCTCGCTGGCCAGGAAGCGAACCCCCGCCGCGACTTCCTCGGGCCGCCCGAATCGCCGCATGGGAATCCTGGTCTGCGCTGCGGCGCGTTCCTCCTTGGACAGAGGCCCAAGCGCCTCGGTATCCACGAAGCCGGGACAGATCGCATTGACCGTTATGCCAATGCGGGCGACTTCCTTCGCGAGCGATTGTGTGAGGGCAATGACTCCGGCCTTGGCGGCGGCGTAGTTGGTTTGCCCAGCCGGGGCCAGCAGGGCACTCAACGATGCCATGTTTACGATTCGGCCTGCGCGCTGGCTAATCATGGTCGGCAGCACCGCCTGGCAGCCGTGGAAGACGCCGTCCAGGTTGGTTGCCAATACTCGCTCCCAGGCGGGAAGCGGCATTGTGCCCAACAGCGCGTCCTCATGCGCGCCCGCGTTGTTGACGAGCACATCGATGCGGCTGTGGCGGGCGAGGATCTCATTGAGCGCCTGCTGCCAGGACTCGGGGCGGGACACATCGAGCGCGAGGCAGAAGCACCGCTCGGGATTCGCCTGGACCAGCGCGTCGGTGTGTTCGCGCCGGTTGTGGATGCCAAGCCAGAGGACATTGGCGGGCGACTCGTTCAGGAAGATCTGCGCGATGGCGACGCCCAGTCCACCATTGGCGCCAGTGACGACGATGACGCGCGGCTTCATGCGGAGACTTTAGGCTGGCCCGCAGGAGTTGTGGAACTCAAAAGTCCGTCCTCAGCCCGCTCGAACCGTGCCCCGAGGGCCATTTGGTTTGAGCCTACCACACTGACATTGGCCGCGCGACCCTGTCCCCGCGCGAGGTAATCGCAGGCGGCGACGCATTGCCAAGCGGCGGCGGCCATCAGGCCCTCGCCCAGAATACGTTTGGGGCTGAGGTGCGGGCCGGTCCAGTCGCGCCAGGCGGCCGCTTCCGGAGCGTCGGTGCGAGGGCTATTGCCCAGGCCGTTGCAAAGCAATTCGGCGGGGGAGCAGGCCGGGAGTTGTTGACGCATGGCCTGCGCAGCCTGCTTGCGGCTTCTGGAAGCCGTGTAGGTAAATGCGTCCGTGATGAGACTCAGTTCGACGCCCAGCGACATTTCCGGCGCGGCGCTCAGGCACAGCGCCCCTGCCCCGCCGCTGCCCACGGCTGTGCGCTCCAGGTGCCATAGAGCGTCGGCGAGGATCCAGTCGGTTTCCTCCGCTCCGATGATGATGCAGGCGGCCAGCCGATTCTCCGCGAGCCATTGGGCGCCGAGGGCTACTCCTTGCAGGAAGCAGGCCGGGTCGCCTACGAGCGTGTAGGTGAGCGAAACATTTCCCAGCAACGCCGCGACGTGGCTCGCCGGGCCGGCATAGACGGTTTCGGGAAACAGTAGCGGGCTCGCCGTCGCGGGATCCTTTAGAGCCTCCTCAAAGAACCGCCGGCAATACTTCACGCAGCCGGTTTGGAGGCACACGATCAGGCCCAGGCCAGACTGGCGTTGATCGGTTGCCCGCAGCCTGGCCACAGCTTCGAGCGCGGCGGCCGCGGCGTAGTGGGTGATCGGGCTCGCGCGCCGCAGACGCGGATGCACGAGGAATTCCGGACGCCCGGCGGGATTGGGCACCAGTCGCGCCCGCAGGGGCTTCTTCCAGCCGGGCCGCTCGACGTCCTGAGTCGGCAAAGGCTGGCCGTTTTTGAGAGCCTCGCCCAGCGCGGTCACACCCCAACCGGCCGGCGAGACCGCGCCCAGGCCCGCGACGAACACTTTACTCAAACCCACCTCCGCAGGATCAAAGCCGCATTGACGCCGCCAAAGCCGAAGGCGTTGGAAAGCGCCACATTCACCACTGCGTCTTGAGGTTCATGTACGATCGGGAAGGAGCAAGCAGCGTCGGGAGTCTCGAAGGCAGCCTGGGTTGGCAACCATTGTTCGCGCAAGGCCATCAGACAAGCGACCGCTCCAGCGGCGCCGGCGCCACCGAGCAGGTGCCCGACGCTGGCTTTGGTGGAACTGACCGGCAACGTGGCGGCGCGGCGTCCGGCCCAGTGACTAATAGCCACGGCTTCCGAGATGTCATTCAGCGGCGTGCCAGTGCCGTGCGCGTTGATGTAGTCAATATCCTCCGGGACGACACCCGCGGCCGCACAGGCCTGCTGCATCACGGCGAGCGCGATATTCCCCTGCGGATGCGGCTGGGTGAGGTGGTGCTGGTCAATGGCGGTGCCGTAGCCGATGAGTTCGCCCAGGATGACCGCGCCGCGGCGGGTCGCGTGCGGAAGGCTTTCGAGGGCGAGCACTGCGGCGCCTTCACCCAGGGCCAAACCATCCCGGTGGGCGTCGAACGGGCGGCAGACGGTGGGAGAGAGCGATTGCAGGGCGGCGAAGCCCGAAAACACCAACTCGCTGAGAGCATCATAACCGCCCGCCAGCACACGCTGAGCCTGGCCGCGTCGGATGCTATCCCAAGCCTGGCCGATCGCATTGCTGCCCGAGGCGCAGGCATTCGAGATGATGGTAATCGATCCAGCGGCCCCAAGCGCCTCCAGAACCAGGCGCGCCTGAACTTGCGGCTGATAGTGAATGGCTCGGCTGGGTTGTTGTCGATGCCGTGACGGCCATTGCGTCGCCTGGCGGAAATACGCTTCTCCGAGCGCCATGCCTCCCGCGGTGGTGCCAAGGATCAGCGGCAGATCACCGTCGGACTGCCACTCGGCTTGCTGCCAGGCTTCCTGCGCCGCCAGCAACAACATCACGCCGGCCCGGTCGAGCCGGGCAGCCCGCCACGGACTCAGGCGGGTCGGCGGGAGCATCGCCGGCAACTCGATCTCGGCGGCTGTTTTCACCCGCTGGCGGCTGACGTCGAATTGGGTGATCGGACGAAAAGCGCTCTTGCCCGCGCGAAACCCTTCGGCATTCGGTTTCCAGCCAACCCCAAGAGCGGTGATGATGCCGGCGCCGGTGATGACGACGCGGGGCGGGGGGGAGGGCGCAGAGCAAGCGGGGAAGAGCATGGTCGTCTAGTATCTCAGGATGCTTGGCGACGCGGAATCGATCCCACTTGGCCTCATGCTCAATTCACGATTTGTATGTTGTAGCCGGCCGAAGGCTATCTTCGTCGCCGATTCCCGGGCAGGATAAGGCATGAAGCCAGCAAATCAAGCCCTTCCTGAACTGCTTATGGCAGAGAGCGGTTATTCTCTCGATTTCCATTTGCCCGCGGGTAAGGATTGCGGCGTGGTTGAACCTGCGGTTTGTGCACTGATCATCCCTTGTTTCAACGAGGGGACGACGATTGCGGCCCTGGTCGGAGCGGCGCTCCCGCATCTGCCGGCCGTGGTGGTCGTGGACGACGGTTCGACGGATACGACCTCGGTGGCAGCCCAGGCGGCAGGCGCACAAGTGGTGCGGCATGCGCGAAACCGCGGCAAGGGCGCCGCGCTCCGGACCGGGCTGTCGCTGGCCGGGAAGCAGGGCTTTGAATGGGCCTTCACGCTCGACGGCGATGGCCAGCATGCGCCAGCCGACATACCGGCCTTTCAACGTTGCGCCAGCCAAACCGGGGCATTGCTGGTAGTGGGCAATCGGATGCACAACGCCCAAGCCATGCCCTGGCTGCGCCGGCGAGTGAATAGCTGGATGAGCCGCCAGCTCTCGCGGCGCGCCGGCAGAGACCTCCCCGATACGCAATGCGGGTTTCGGCTTGTTCACCTAAAGACCTGGGCCGGCCTGTCGCTCAAGACGGAACGCTTCGAGATTGAATCCGAAATGCTCATGGCCTTCCTTGCAGCGCAGCACCCGGTCGCATTTGTCCCTATCCAAGTCATCGGCCAGCAGCGACAGAGTCGTATCCATCCACTGGCTGACACGCTGCGTTGGTGGCGATGGTGGTACGGCCCGGCTCGGTCTTCGTTCCGGCGCCATTGACCCGGGCTCCGCTGCCGCCTTCCTGAATTGGCCACCTCCGGTCCCCCAAATACCGAGTCTCGGGCCGCCTTTTCCCCCATCCCGCACCCAACCGTCCCGCCGGCTGCATGCGAACATCAAGGGCACCTCACCGTAGCACCTCTGATTGGTGATCGAATAGCGCTTAGTACCCTAATTCATAAGTCCGCACACGTATTTTTCGTTAAGCCGCTATCGCTAATTCCGTGGTTTTTGGGGTAGCTAACTTGGTTAGGAGTTGATTGAGGTCGTCGCGCGTAAACTTCCACTCGAAGGGCCGTCCGATCGTTTCGAAATGGCGTTCGAATTGCCAGAGGGCGTGGGCGACTGCATCCAGGGATTTGAAATCGTTTGGCGTGAGCACTTTTCGCTGGATGATGGAAAAGTAGACTTCGACCTGATTGAGCCAACTGCCGTGAACGGGTCCGTGGACCAATTGCAGACGGGGGTAACGTTGTTGGAGCCGTTGGACACTGGCCGTTCCGCGATGTGAGGAACCATTGTCCACAATCCAGAACACGCGGCGGGCTTGGGCATAGGGAGGCTGATTCATCACCCGGTCGACCAAGCGATCAAAAGCCACAATGCCGCTTTGCGGTTCGCAGTGGCCGAAAAGCTTGGCCCGATGAACATCCAAGGCGGCCAGGTAAGTAAGCGCTCCGCGCCGCTCGTACTCGTGTTCGACCTTCATCGGTTGGCCGGGTTGGGGCGCCTGGGTAGAATGGATGCGAGCACGGGTTTGGATGCTGGTCTTTTCATCGGCCGAAATGACGAACTCGTCTGCTTGCAAGGGTTGGCCCTGCCAGACGCGCTGGTAGAGGTCCAGCAGGCGTCCGGCTTTGGCAGCGAACTGCGGGTCACGGGGAAAAATCCAACACCGGTGAAACCAAGGTCGGATGGCATCTTCATGCAGCCAGCGCCAGAGAGTGCTATCGCTGATTTTGGCCACCAACCCGGATTGACAGACCTGTTCGTTCAACTCGGCGAGGCTCCAGCGCGAGAGTGGCAAGCCGAACTGGCTGGGCAACTCGCAAGCCAAGGCCTTAACCTGCACGACTAGTTCTGGGGGGAAAAGCCCGGGGGCGACCCGGGCGGGGCAGTTCTTCCAGCCCGCGTAAGCGCTCGTAGAAGAAGCGTTTGCGCCATTGACTGACAACTTCACGCCGTGTGTCCAGCCGAGCCGCGATGAGGTCGTTGGGTAAGTGTTGGGCAGCCAGGAGGACGATTCTGGCGCGGAATACCTGAAAGTAAGGCAACGTATATTTGGCTGCTCGATGTCGGAGCTCTCGCTCCTCATCCTGAGTAAGAACGATAGAGAATGGGCTGTTTCGTGGCATATCATCCGCACATTTCCGTGCTGCGACAATATGCCACGATCCGGTCGATATGGCCAGCTTCAATACGTTAGTGTATTTAAGAATACCAGTACTTAGTTACGGCCCCAGCAAGAGCCGGGGCTTGGCAACGGTTCTTTAGGCAAAGGTGCGCTTTTGCCGCGGCAAGCGCCAAACCTCCGGGAAGTCGAGTGTCTTGGCCTGGCCCTGCCGGGTGGGGCCGTCAAACCCGCCGGAATGCTAGGCCGCATCGCTGGGTCCTCTGCTCTTTTCGATGTAATGCCAAGGCTCCAAGCGCGCCTGCCCCGCTACTCTCAGACTTCGGAGCCGCTTTGGGGAGGCTGTGGGGTAGCCTAGGGGTAGCCTAGGGATAGCCTCGGGGTAGCCTCGGGGTAGCCTAGGGGTAGCCTAAGGGTAGCCTCGGGGTGGCTTCAGGGTGCCTACCGGTTGGCCACTAGCCCTAAAACAAGCGAGTT
>PLZQ01000416.1 GCA_003152225.1 Limisphaerales bacterium
GTGGCTTGGCCGGGCTGTTCAAGGTTCGAGGTTCAGGGTTCAGGGTTCAAGGTTCCGTGTCCACCATAAGCACCCCGAATACAACTCCCCTCTCCCGCCGCCCCTGGGCCGGTCTGGGGGCATCCTGGTACCACCCTGGACATACCCTGGTACCACAGACCACCTTCCGGACCCCCTTTTTGATCAGGCACGCTTATTTAAGTCGGATCCCTCCGGCGTCTCCTCCCTGTATCGGTGCTCGGGTTTGGATGTTGGATGTTGGATGTTGGGGTCCCTTCAACGAGATCCCGGGGAAGCGGCGGCCGGATGGGCGGCGAGCTTCTGCTTGAGTTCGTCGATTCGCTTTTGCAATGCCTCCGGTTGGGGGGAGCCCTTCTGGGCGAGTTCAAGGAGCTGGATCACGCGCGCGAGATTGCCTTCGTTCTCCTCCAAGTGCGCGAGGTTGACCGCGATCTGACCGAGCTTGAGGAGGTCGGGCTTCTTGCCCGCTGCTTCCTGTTCGTCCCACCGGCGCAGGGCCAGTTCCCAGATCTTCCGCGCGTGCGCGGCGTCGTGGTTGCCCTCGTAATAGAGGCAGCCCAGCTCAAGCAGAATGTCGTAGCTGTCCGGGTTGTTGAGGAANNGCGGCGACGGTGTAGGTCTCGATCTTCTGCGGGTCCAGCTCGGCGGCGAGTTTCAGCCAGGGCAGGATCTCGCTCTTGTGGCTGCCCTCCAAATGGGTGTGCTCGGTGACAATGAAATGCCGCCCGAAGCGCTCGATCCAGTCTCGGGGCGGCCCCAAGAAGTTCATTTGCTTCTCATGCTCCTCTGCCGCGGGCTCCCCTTCCTTGGCGGTCAGGTGGCTGGTGTCTTTGGGCCGGTTGGCCTGGTCAAAAATGGAGGGATAATAACCGCTATGAAAAGAGACATCCGCCTGCACGAAGAAATGGTTGGCAAACAGGCGGCGCCCGTCTCCCAGCATAACCTTCATTATATTATCAGAATCGCCGCGCTTGCTCCAACGGGAGACACGCTCCTGAAGCACGGTGGCCACGCTGAAGCCGGCCGCCAGCAGCACGAGCAATATCAGGTATGTCCAAATTCTCTTCACGTATCACGCATCACGCATCACGCCTCTGCTTCACACGCTCAGCGCTTTGCGGCGAAATACCAGCCAGGTGCCCAACAGGAACACGGCCATGTAGAGAGTCGCGTAAAGCGTCGCCAGCGCGCAGTCCACCCACCCCACCAGACTCTGGTCGTAAATGATGAGGTCCCGCACGTCATACCATTCGAGGTGAGGAATCAGGAAGTAAATCCCATAGACCAGCGTCTTCAAGGGCTCGGGCTGCTGCACGGCGACCTGGTTCAAATAGCGCCCCAGGAACAGAATGCCCAGCACCACAATGAAAGAGATGGTGGCATTGGAGGAGGGCGCGGTAAAGACCACCGACCCGAGCAGCACGAGGGCGACCACCACGCCCAGCATGACCCATTGCAGCCAGAGCGCCTGGCAGTAATTCAGCAGCGGCCAATGGTGTTCGTGCGTGCCGCTCACAATAATAAAGAAGAGGTAAAGGACGACCAGCGCCAGCCCGCAGGCCAACCAACAGCCGGCGAACTTGCCGAGAATCACCTGCCAGCGCGTCACCGGCTTGGCTAGCAACGGGAAGATGGTGCGGTTCTCGCGCTCCGCCGGGATTTGGCGGGCGGTCGTGGCGATGGCGATCACCAGCGCGGAAATCCACATCAGCAGCAGCGCGACATCTTTCACGTCACGGTAGCTCCGGGTGTCGTGAAAGAAGCTCACCGACCCCAGCAGCAGCGTGATGACCGCGGTGAGGACGAAGAGGACGTAGAAGTCCTTGCGCCGATACAATTCCTTAATAACTACCCCGGCGATGGCGAGAACGGTGCTCATACTAAAAAGGGCGGTAAACCCAGCATGGGACAGCCGGAACCGCGGTTCCAATTGCGCCTTTGCGTTGGTTCATGTGGGAGGTTCAGGTTCATCCGGCAACGGGCTGGTAGCCAGTGATCTTGAGGAATATCTGTTCGAGGTTGGCGTGGTGTTGCTCGACCAGGTCGGCAACGCGCCCTTCGACCTTCAGTTCGCCCTCGTTGATGATGGCGACGCGGTCGCAGACGGTTTCGACCTCGCCCAGCTCGTGGGAAGAGAAGAAAACGGTTTTGCCTTCGTTCCTTAGTCGCTGGATGATCTCGCGCACTTTCATGCGGCCCAGCGGGTCCAGGCCGCTGGTCGGCTCGTCGAGGATCAGCAGGTCGGGATTGTTAATCAGAGCCTGGGCCAGCCCCACCCTTTGCTGCATGCCCTTGGAATAGGTCTTGACGGGGCGCTTGCGGGAGGATTCCAACTCGACGAGCTTCAGCAGTTGGTCGATGCGCCGGTCCGCCTCGGCGCGCGGGATGCCGAAGACGCGCGCGTAGAAACGAAGCAGCTCCTCGGCGGTGAGAAACTTGTAGTAATACGTCAGCTCCGGCAGGTAGCCGATGCGCTGGCGGGCGATAGGCTCGCGCACATCCACGCCGAATAGGTAGGCCGCCCCGCTGGTGGCATTGACGAAGCCGAGCAGCACATTCATCGTGGTGGTCTTCCCGGCGCCGTTGGGGCCGAGAAAACCAAACACTTCGCCGGCGCGAATGCTCAGGTTCAGGTCTTTGACCGCCACCTTCTTCGCCTGGCCGGAGCTCTGCGCCCGAAACTCAACCCGCAAGTTCTTGGTTTCAACAATCGGTTCCATGGTCATTAAGAGCACCTGCGTCTGGCCCCAGTATATTTCGTGCCCGGTGCCAAACAATCCTTTTCAGGTTTTAGCAACTCGCTTGCCGAATCCCGCGAGAAAGTAGCGCGGGCATCCTCGCCCAATGCCCCCCCCTGAGATTTGAACCGGTGCATCCCGGAGGGATGACCGAGAATAGCCCAGCGTTTCAACGCTGGGTATGCATGGCCCACATAATCAGTCCCGAAGGGACGGCTGAGGCAGCGGTTCTCAACCGTCCCTTCGAAGGAGGCCTGAGAAGACTTTCTCAAGCCTGGTTGGGACTCGCGACGCCAGTCGCGCTAGCTGCTGGTATCCGGAACCAGCAAATGCGCCGCTGGGGCGATCCGGCAGATGGGGAGATTGGAGACAGTAGTGAGGGTGTAGCTGCTGCCGAAGGTCGCGGCGGGGCCGCCCGCCGGGCAGACAACCGCGTTCCGCAAGTACGGCAGGACCTCCTCGGGCGTGACGCTTGCTTCAAGACCCTTCCGGTTGTCCAATGCCCACTGCTGCGTGGCTCCCCAGATTTGTCGCAGGTTGCTGATGCAGGCATTGTTCTGCGAAGCGGTGCGTGCGTGGACCCAGTTGGGAATGGCGATCGCGGCGAGCAAACCGATCAGGGCAACCACGATCATTATTTCCGTCAGGGTGAACCCCTTGACTCTCATTCTTCCGTTTTTCATTCTAACTCTGCCTTTCTATCGTGCGGCGTGGACCTGGCAGCAGGCGGTATAATATGATTGCAATGTGATCCACGAATTGCCCGTTGCCGCCGCACTGGATTTTAGGGAAGCAGGAAACATTCCCGATTCCCAAGGTGGCTGTTGTGAAATAGAAAAGGCCCGGGAATCACTTCCCGGGCCTCTGAAGTCTGTCGAAGAAACGGACGACTAGCTGGTTGTATCAACCGGCAGAATGTGTGCTTTGGTCGCATCCGTCTGTTGAGCAATGCCAACCTTCTGGCAGAGCGGCTTGACGGCCACGGTTGAGATCGTGTAGCTGTCCCCGAACGTCGTGCCGCCCGACGGACAAATCACGGAGTTCTTCAGGTAGTCTTTGATGGCGCCGTAACTGACGGTGGCAGCGGAACCGGACTTGGTCTCCAAAGCCCACTGTTGAATCGCGCCGTCAATCTGGCGCAGGTTGTTGATGCACGCGTTCTTCTGCGACGTAGTGCGGGCGCGGACGAAGTTCGGGATGGCAATCGCAGCCAAGAGGCCGATGATCGCGACCACGATCATAATTTCCACCAGCGTGAAGCCCGAGTTGCGGGATGTTCTGTTTTTCATATTTGCTCGTTGTCTTTCTGTTTCGCGGCGTGAACCTGCAACGGGCGGGTTATTATTAGTACGGTTCTAGTTCACTGATTGCCCGCTGCTACCGCGTCTTCCAGATTTAGCAGGCGGGATGCCAAAACAAGAAAAAGGCCTGGGATTGCTCCCAGGCCCTTGTGAATCAACCAACGGGACAGTTACTGCAGCGTTTCTTCGAGCTTGTGGGTGGCCGGCTGTTTCAGGCACGCTGGCCGTGCCTGCACCGTCGTAATCGAGTAGCTGTCGGCGAACGTCTTGCCGCCCGACGGGCAGGTCACCGAGTTCTTCAGATAAGGCAGGATGTCCGTCGCCGTGACCGTGGCCGTATCGCCTTGTTTCGTATCGAGAGCCCATTGCTGAATGGCGCCGTCGATTACTCGCAAGTTGCTGATACAGGCGTTCATCTGCGCCGTCGTGCGAGCCTTCACGAAGTTGGGAATCGCGATCGAAGCCAATAGCCCAATGATGGCCACGACGATCATGATCTCGACTAGCGTGAAGCCCCCCTGGCGGGATGTTCTCTTTTTCATAATGCTTTCTTTCTGTTGCAGCGGCGTGAACCAAGCAACCAGCGGTTATTATTAGTACAATATGCGTTCACGTATTGCCGGTTGCTCACCGCTGCCAAAAAGGTAACAGGCCGACCGGCGAAATCAATGCCGAATCATGCCCCAAGGGGTCCGTTCTTGACCCGACGCACAGGCCGCATTCTCCCCGAGCGAGCCGAGTGTGTCCCAAATCTGGATTGGCCGTGTGAAATGTGGACAACGTGTGGACACTTTGGAGAGAGTCCAAAGCCCAAAGTTAGGAAACGCCCCCCGCCTCAGCCGTAAGCATGCAATTGAGAATTACCCAAATAAACCGCAGAGGCGCGAAGGACGCAGTACGGCAAAGCCGCAGCCGAAACCGCGGAATACGCGAAATACACGGAAGTGGGACCCAATCCATTCCGTTTTCCGCGTATTCCGCGTATTCCGCGGTTCCTTTCGTTTGGGAAGTTACTCGCAGGCTGCGATCAAACTGGTCTATTGCAGTGCAGAGGCAGACCCGTCTCGGCCACCAGACCATTCCACCGAAAGGTAACTGGTCTGCGCGCCTCTCCCTCCCTCTGTTCTCTGCGCTCTTCGCGTCTCGGCGGTGTATTTGTGCTGGCCCCGACTCGACAGACACGCCTCAGGGAGCCGGAAAAAGATGCAGGCCGTGCTAGCGCCCGTAAGGAGTGGCCGCCGGCTGCCCAAGGCTGCAAACGGCCTCGCAGTAAAAGGAATAGTTGCGGAGCAGGTTTTCCTGGAATTCATCGAACGGGCGAATCAGCACGGGCCGCGCCTTGGCCGCAGGTTCCGCGCTGAAGAGAGTCTTGCTCCTCTGGTTGGAGATCTCATACGCGGTTCCTGGGAAAGAGGATGCGCCGCTCTCGTCGGCCTTGCGGTTGCCGGTCACGAACTGGTTGTGCGCAATGACTCCGTATTGCTCATAAGAATTCAAATAGACCATGCGGTGATCTCCCGCTTCCGGGCCGTAAAGAGAATGGCCTTCATAGAGCTGCCCCGAAGGGAGGGGGATTTTCAATAGGTCCAGCAGCGTGGGGAGCAAGTCAATTTGCGAGCCCAAGGTGTAATTGAGATGATAGCCGGGGTTCTGCGGGTCCATGATAATGAGCGGCGCGTTCGCCAATTCAGGTGTGATGACCCAGCCATGCCCGATGGGGCCGCCATTAGCGCCCAGCATCTCGCCGTGGTCGTCTGTGATAACGACCAGGGTCTTGTCCAGTAAACCAGATTCTTTCAACTGGTCCACAATCGACGCCATCACCCAGTCCATATACAAGAGCTCATTCAAATAGAGCGGCGTGAAATCGCCCACTTCGCTGAGTTTGAAGTGGTGGAAGGCCTCTGGAACACGGTCGTATGGATAATGAGGCGCGGCTGGGACGTATGTTAAAAAGAACCGCTGATTGCCGCCGGCATGCCGCTTAATCTGGTTGCGGATCGCGCCCAGGGTCTCCTCCTCGCGCAGCCCCCAGGATACGCGCTCGGTCTTGCGCGGGCCGGGCATCGTATCGGCATCATACAGTTCATCAATCCCGCGGTTCTTGAGGAAATCGCGAAAGCCCGTGTAATCAACGAAGGACGAGTAAAACAGCGACGACGCGTAACCGTTGTCATGGAACACATCGAACAGGCTCTTCACGTTGACCCGTTGCATGGTAAATGCATTGAAATCCCGGACCGGATAAAGCCCCGTGAAGGTGGCAAACCGCGCTTGGATGGAGCCAGCGAAGCTTGAAAAGAAGTTCGGGAACACTTCCATCCGATCCTTGTATTTGGACAGCAGTGGTTGGGTCTCCTCGCTGCTGCCGAACAAAGAGAGATGCTTATTATAGGAAGACTCCAAAAAGATAAGCACCACATTCAAATCTCTGCGCGCCGAGGCCGGATAAGTTCGGCCCGCCGCCTCAAAATCGCCCAACCCGAGGGCCTTGGCCGAGCGCAGGAATTCCTCGCGGCTGACGGTGCGGTTGGTCACGCGCCTCCACACGGGGCTGGTCTGGACCAGGCGCACCCCGGCCTGACCCTCGGCCTTGTCCGGGTTCGCCACAACCAGCCCCAGGACGCCGAGCAATACGAAACTGGCCATAGCGTACCAGACCCCTCGGCCTGGCGGACTTGCGCTTGTTTCTGCCCGGGAGCGGCGAATCCACAGTTGGATCGCTCGAACCGCAAGGGCATAGACCAGCACCGCCAGGGCAAAGGCCACGAGTGTCCCCGGCAGGTAGGGTCGGGCCATTCGCCACATCATCTTCGGACTGTTGCCGAACGAGATGACATCCCAACCCAGGCGTGCGCCCATGATTTGCTCCAGCCTGAAATCAATAAAAGCGACCGCAATCAACAGCAGACTCAACAGGTCGAGCCACCAAAGCCTCGCCTTGGGCCAAAGCCTGCCGTAGAGCGCGGCGCCGACGGCCAGCAGTCCTGCCACCAACAGTTCGCCGGCAAAATAGCGGGGGCACTCAAGGCCAAGGCAAAGCGCATTATTGTAGTTCGCCGCCATTGGATAGTGGTTGTTGGTGAGCAGCAAGAAGGCAACGAACCAGAAGAAAACCTGGCCGCTCCACGGCCCCAAAAATCCCCTTTGCTTAGCCAGGAGTGTCGCCCCGCTGAAGAGGACGATGCTCGCCCCCAAGAGAATGAAGAAATAATGGAGCGACACGCTCTCATGTGGCGATGAGACGTAGAACAGCCCCCAGGCAAAGCCTAAACTCCAAACTGCCGGGGCCGCCAACCAGGCAAGCTGCAGTTTCTTGCCGGGGAGCCGGGCAACGAACAGGGATACCACGCCGAGACAATCTGCCACCAGCAGTTGATCGCGGTAGGCTGGGAGTTCCCGCAGGCAGAATAGCGCATACCCTCCCGCGCAGAGCGCGGTCAAATGCAGTGCCCAGGATTCGTGGCCGCTACGGGCCAGCAGGTAATAGGTGAAGGCATAGCCGAGCAGCCAGGCGGCCAGGAAAGGGGGCCGAAAGAACAAATCCAGGCTGAGATACGGCCCCAGGCTGGTCCACTTCAGTATCCCGGTCATGATGGGGTAGAGGTAGTTCTTCTCACCGCTGTGGAAGGTCAGAAAGATGAACAGCAGCCCCAACCCCAAAACGATTCCATTGGCTGCCCGGACAGCTTTCACTCCGACCGACCGGCAGCGCCCGGCCAGCCCAAGCAAACTCAGGACACCGAGGCCAACAAACAGGTAGTACGCAATCGCGGGAGGGCACCACGCCGTCCGCGACTCCCCCACTCTCCAGTGAATCTCCTCCAAGTGCCTGCCCAGTCCCGCCAATAAGCCTATTTTGATCGAAGCCAGCGCGATGAACAGCACCAGAATTCGGGACCAGGCCGCCGCCGGGAATCCCCCTAAACCGCGGCCTTCCCTGGCTCGAACTGTCTCAGAAGCTGGCTCAACTGTTCCAGAATCGACCACACCGCTCCCGTCCGGTCGGGATGAATCTGGCCTTTGGGCCGACGTTATTGCCATATCGCCCGCTTGTCGCAAACGGCATGCCCAGACAAGCCCGAGTTGCTAATACCACCTGACAAACAGGAAGCGATGATCGCTATCGCCCAATCGTCCTATTCGCTCCTGCCGGGGCCCCATCCAGACCACCGCTGGCTGGCAGTCGGGTTTGGTCTCGACCCGGTGGGTTCCCACCAACAGCTCGACGGGGTGTTTTGACAGTGGCACGCCGTCCAGAGTTCCGATGACGCTCCCCTCCACCGCTGGGGCCATTAATCCCGCCAAACCGCCCGGGTAGGTCCCGGCAAGATCTGATCCCTCGAGCGAAGAGATGCGGTAGCGTCCTGGATGGACCACTTCAAAAGTGCCTCCGCCCGCCGGAAGCACTTTGCCCAACACCCAGAAGTCGTCCGTGAGAGAAACATAGCGTTCCCTGATGAACGCATGATCCGCTTCTGGGAGCCAGTCCGTGCGGTAGTTGGGGATGAACACGGCCGCCGGCCGCGCGGCCAGCATGTCCCGCACCCGTAGCCCCCTTTCTTCCGCCAAGCTCGGGCGATTTCCATTGGGGAGTACCCACCAAAAATGAATGCTGGCCCGGGTGGGCACCATCCCGATCCCGTCATAAACGGGATCTCTTGCCGGATCAGTCAACTCCTCTGCCAGACGCATCCGAGCTTCCTGGTGATAGTTCGTGAACCCCAGATGCCGCCTGGTGGCCAGACCGAACGGTATCAAGTATGCAAATACCAGGAGGGCCACAAACACTGGGCGAAGGGCGAGCCGGCCCCAGATTTCTTTGAGAAGCCCCGACGCCGCATACCGGAAGGCAAATAGAAACGCATAGGGAACAAGATGCAAGAGGTTGTATGGCTCGGGTGCCGGGTTGATGAGCAGAGCCACAAGGCCGCACAGGAAAAGCAAAGCTTCCGGCAAAGGGCCATCCCATGTCACAGCCGCTTTTCCTCGGCGCCGCAGATCCGCAGCCGCCGCGACCAGGGCCGCAGCCATGAAGGCCAGAAGGAGCGGCGTTTCACCGAGAAGCCGGCCCAGGGCCTCCCAAGGTCCAAAGCGATTTCCCTTCGTGGCGTCCCCTAACACTCGCCCCAGATCCGCCATATACAGCTCCCACAACCCTGCCGCTCCGTATGCCAGCCGTATGAGCACGCACATTCCGAGCGCGCCGGCGGCCCAGGCGAAGGCCAGCTTCCTTCGGGACGCTCGTTGACCCGGCGGAGGGAAAGCCAGAATCGCGGCCGAAATGGGGAGGGTGAAAGCAATGGCCTTGAAGGCAACGAACTGGAGTCCAACCGCCAGGGCGCCCGCAATGACATAGGGCTGCAAGCCTTTGGGCCGAACCCGCACAGCACACCATATCAGCAACACCCCGCAGAGCAGCAGGTTGTCCGGGCGTATCTCGAATCCGAAGTCCCAGAGCGGCGCCAGGGTGGCGGCCCCGACCAGCGCGATCAGGCCCCGGCGCGAAAGGAGTCGTTCCCCGGTGGCCAGGGCGATGAGAACGACGTTCAGCCAGAAGATCTCCAGCATCACAAAACGGGCAGGCACAAAAATATCAGCCGACTGGGTGGCGCCGCGCGCCAGCCAGCCAAGCACCCCCGTTTGGAATAACCCGGCTTCGGTGTAGAAGGCTTTCGTCTGGCCGGTCGCAATGATTCTGGCCATGGAAACATTCTGGCATTCGTCCGCGTGATAGATGCGAACCCCAGCCAGCCGGTGCGAAAACCAAATCAAGCCGGCCAGGCTTAGGAGAAGAATCAAGGTTAGAGCGCGGTTCATGGTCCTGGCTAATACCAGTTGACAAATAGCAATCGATGATCGCTTTGGCTCAACCGGCCAATTCGGTCGCGCTTAGGTCCCACCCAGACCACGGCTGGCTGGCAATCGGGTTTGCATTCGATCCTGTGCTTTCCCACCGTGAGTTCCACGGGACGGCTTGTCACTGGCACGCCATCCAAGGTCGCAGTAAAACTCGCCTCGTCCGAGGAGCTAAGCAATCGCCCAGAACCTCGCTGGCATTCCCCCGCAAGGTCCGATCCCTGGAGCGAAGAAATGCGATAGCGTCCCGGGTGGTAGATCTGAAATGTGCCTCCGCCAGCGGGAAGCAGCTTCCCAAGCACCCAGAAATCATCCGTCACCGCAACGTATCGTTCGCGAATGAAATCGTGGTCCTCCTCCGGCAGCCAGTCGGTACGATAGCTCGGAATGAAGACCGCCGCCGGCCGCGCGGCCAGCATATCGCGCACCCGCGGCCCTGGCCCTTTGACAAAGCTCTGGATGTTCAGGCTGTGGAGATACCACCAGTAATGGATTCTTGGCCGGGTAGGCACCATTCCGATGCCGTCATAGACTGGGTCTTTCTCCGGGTCGGTCAGGTCCTCTGCCAGGCTCATCAGGCCCTGCTGGCGGGCGTTCGGCCAATCCAGGTGCCTGCAGGTGGCGACGGCAAATGGCACCAGGTGAGTGAAAACCAGGATAGCACCTGCCACCGTATGAAATGCGGGGCGGAGGCTTAGCTCTCTCGAAAGCCCAGAGGCATAACGGAAGGCGAACAGGAAGGCATAAGGCGCCAGATGCAAAAGATTGTACGGGTAAGCCACCGGATTTATTAGCAGGGCGGCCAAGGCAACCGCCAGCAGCAACGCCTCCGGCAGGCTGCCGGCCCAGGACAGGGCGGCCCTACCGCGCTTTCCAACGTCCAGGACCAGAGCTACTGACGCCGCAGCCACCAGGACCAGTAACAACGGAGTCTGGCCCAATAGCCGGCTTAAGGTGTCCCAGGGGGCGATACGATTTCCTCCCGTCGAACCCCTGAATGCCCGGCGGAGATCCGCCAGACAAAAATCCCACAGCCCCGCCGCACCGTATGACACCCGGACCACGAGAAACATCGCGAGAGCCCCGGCGGCCCAGGCCAGGGCCAGCTTCCAACGCTGTGCCCTGTGGCCCGGTGGGGGGGAGGCGAGAATCGCAAGCGAAATAGGGAGCGTGTAAACGAACGCTTTGAAGGCGACGAATTGGAGCACTACCGCGATGGCTCCGGCAATAACGTAAGACTGAATTCCAGCCGGAAGAACCCGCACCACACACCACGTCAGCAGGACGCCGGTCAGGAGCAGGTTGTCGTGCCGAATCTCGAATCCATAGTCCCAGAGGGGCGCCAGGGTGGCCGCGGCTACCAGAGCGATCAGGCCCCGTCGCGAAAAGAGTTTCTCTCCGGTGGCAAGAGCGATGAGGACGATGTTCAACCAGAAGATCCCCAGCATCAGGAAGCGGGCCGCGGTAAAGAGATCAATTGACCGCGCGCCGCCATGAGCCACCCAGGCGAGAGGGAATTGAAACAGGGAAAGGTTCGCGAAAGCCGTCTTCGTCTGGCCGGTCGCCAGGATTCTGGCCACATAGACATTCTGACATTCGTCCACCTGAAAAATGCGCGTCCCCGCCAGGCGAAGAGAGAACCAAACCAGCGTGCCCAAGCCGCCGATGAGTGCAAGGATCAAGACGCGGTTCATCACCGCCTTTCGGTTCAGGTAGTTATGCAATTCGAGATCGGGCTGGAGAATTCAGGAATTCACGCGGAACAACGCGTGATCAGGTGAGTATAAGGGATGCGAAGCAAGTCATGCCGCAGGTGGGCTTCCACTTTAGGGAAGCGGACTGAAGCCAGACGCAAATATGCTTCGCGGGTGCGGACAAACTTTCCTCGATCGTGGCTGACCATCCAACGGGCGATCTTGGATTGCTCCGGCACATAGCAGCCATCGTAGGTGATGAGCCGTCCATGGGGCCGCAGAGCCAGCCGAGCCAGCTCGTACAACCTCGACGCCCGCTCGTCGTCCAAGTGGTGGAGCACACCCGTGGCCAGCACCAGGTTAAAAGTACCCTGCTCCCGCTCGAGGGCCGCGAGGCCAACGTCGCCGCACCAGAACCTGCCCCGCCCCCCGAAGCGCTGTTTCGCTGCCGCGATGTATTCGGGACTGATGTCCAGGCCCGTGTAATCAACTTCCGGCAGGCAGGTCAAAATGTCGGCCGGACCGCAGCCGATATCGAGGACTTTCTCACCCGCCACAGGCTTTACATATTCAGCCAGGTACACTCGCGATCCATCGCCTCCGACGATGTGGCTGAAAAGCCGGTAAACCACCGGGAAACTCAGAATCGAGGAGACCCTGTCAATGATCTTCATAGCCGAGGTCGGACGACGGTGTTTACCCGGGAAACTCCAGCACGGCCCTGATCACTTGATCCTGATCAGCTCGGCTCAGGCTGTTATAGAAGGGCAGCCGCAGCAGTCGGTCACTTACATCCTCCGTCACCGGGCAATCGCCCTCTCGGCCACCAAACCTCCGCCCCATGTCCGACAAATGCAACGGCAGATAATGGAATACCGCGAGGATACCGCGCGCCTTCAAATGAGCGATCAAGGCCGTGCGCGCCCGCAGCGACGGCAACAACAGATAATACATGTGCCACGCCTGCTCGCAGTGAGGGGGCACAATTGGTTGCCGCACCTGATGGGTGTCGCACCAGCCGGCAAGCTGCTCGTGATAGGCTTGCCAGATCCGCTGGCGATCTTTTTGGATAACCGGCCACACTTCGAGTTGCGCGAACAGAAACGCGGCGAGGACGTCGCTCATCACATAGCTGGAGCCGAGGTCCACCCACGAGTACTTGTCCACCTGGCCGCGGAAAAACCGGCTGCGGTTCGTCCCCTTCTCGCGAATGACTTCCGCGCGTTCAGCAAAGCGCACGTTGTTGATCAGCAGCGCGCCGCCCTCGCCACAGGTGATGTTCTTGGTTTCGTGGAAACTCTGTGTTGCCAGGCAACCAAACGTTCCCAACCACCGGCCCTTGTATTTCCCGAACAGTCCGTGCGCATTGTCCTCCACCACAGGGACGCCGTGCCGCCCCGCAACCTCCAGAATGGCATCCATCTCGCAGCCCACCCCGGCGTAGTGCACCGGAACAATGACTTTGGTTCTCGGGGTGATGAGCGCCTCCAGCTTAGTTTCATCCAGATTCAGGGTGTCAGGTCGAACGTCGCAAAACACTGGCCTTGCCCCGCGCAGCACGAAGGCATTGGCGATGGAGACGAAGGTGAAGGACGGCACGACCACCTCGTCACCCGGCTGGAGATCGAGCAGCAACGCGGCCATCTCCAACGCGTGCGTGCAGGAGGTGGTGACCAGAGCGCGCTGCACGCCAAGTGTCTGTTCCAGCAGCGTGTGGCACCTCTTGGAGAACGTCTGATCACCCGCAATCTGGCCGATGGAGATCGTTTGGAAAATGTACTCCAGTTCTCGACCCTGAAGGGATGAGCGATTGAATGGGATCATGGCACCCAAGAAACCGTCACCTTGTTTGACCGAGGTTTTCATCAGCCTGGGTCGCTCCGCAAGGTCCCATAGATCTTTCGCAGCACTGTCCACGTTTGCACGACGCGGAAGCCGTGGCACTTAAAGTGAACAGGAATGACCCGATAATTGATGGCCGAGATCGCCGTCCAAACGGTCCGGAATCCACGCTTAAAATTAAGATTGCCCATCAAGGTGTCACCGATGATACCCACGCCAGAACCTTGGTAGTCTTCCGCGACGGCTCCGAGGAGTCCCCGCACCTCGGAGTTGGGTAGAAGCTGCTGGGAGCTGAATGCCACGATCCGTCCATTGGATATATCCCGCAATGCGAACAACTCCTGATCGGGAGCTTCGCGGGCCAGGCGCACATAGGCCTGATATCGCTTCTGGGAGAATTCGGGGCCGAGCGCCGGGTCCAAAGTGAAGCGGTCCGTTTTGAAAACCCGGCCGGCGATGCCAAGAACTTCTTCCAAGTCGTGATCTTCCTGGACTCGGAAGTGCTCCAGACCGCTGCTATCGACCGGCAGGAGACTCCGAATACGTACCCGCAACGTCATCTGGCATTCGGCAAAACGGAATCCCAACTCCTCCAGTGCGTGAATGGTTGGCAGGTTCTCGGACTGCACCCTGGCCACCGCCATGGCCGGTCGGTGTTCCGCGATCCAGAGAGCTTCCATCTCAGCCAATCCATGCGGGACCTCCGGATCCGACACATCCAGCACTGGCCGCCCCATGAGGGCACTGTCAACTGCGTTAAGGTGGATTTTCACGGTTTCGGTTCGAGCCGCCGCCTTCAGGCCGCTAGCGCCTGGGAACCAATGGTTGGCAACGGCGGCAACGTGGTGAGCAGGGTCCTGCGCTGGTTGTAGGGGAGGCGCACGCCACGTACGCCTCCGATGCGCTGGGCGGCGCGGCGCAGTTCAGTGATGAGCTGAAACGCCACCTCGAACTCGGCCTTGGTTCCGCCGGTGGTGTAATCATCTTTCACTACAATGTGCCGGATAGCCAGTTCGTTGTCCGCGTTGCGCGCGTAAACTATTGCGCCGACTAGTTCGCGCGTCAGTGCCTTTTCCAGCATGGCGTACAGTGTCTGGATATCTCCCTGCCCAGCCAACTCGATGCGCAACCCGCCATTCTTGCTTACGATCCCCGGCATGCCGTTCCGCTTCACGGTGTCCATGATGCTGTCGTGAAACCGTTTCTGCTGCGGATGGAAAAAGAACAGGGTTTCCAGTTCCTTGCGATGGGACTTATCCAGGACCGACGTGAAGCGGAGTGCCATAGTCGTCATGGTTGCCAACGGACCAGTGTGGCGCCCCACGAGTAGCCCACGCCAAAGCCGACCAGCATGACGAGTGATCCGGCTCGCAATGCCCCTGTTGCCGCTGCGCACTTGAGCGCGATCGGGATGGTCGAGGAAACGGTGTTGCCGAAATCACGCAAGCAGACAGAGAACTTCGCCTCCGGGATCTGGCACTTCTTGCGCAGAAAATCGAGCATGTATTTATTCGCTTGATGAAAGACAAACAAATCAACGTCGGCCATCTGCAATCGGGCCTTGACCAGCAAGGAAGTCACCACCTTCGGTACGGTCTCCTGCGTGAATGTGAAAATCTCTCCCCCGTTCATGTACAGAAACGAGTCGCACTGAGGATTTCCATTGCCATCGAAGACCGGCTGATTGGTCGCCTCCCGCTTGCGGAAGGCACCAGCTTCAACGATCAGATTCCTGGCGCCGCGCCCGTCGGTGCCCATCACAAACGGACCTATGGCATGACTTGGCAACGCCGCGCCTTGGATGAGCGTAGCCGCAGCACCATCACCGAACACGGTACGGACGCTCTTGTCCTGCGGGTGGAGTATCTTGCTGTAGGTGTCCGCTGTGACGAGCAGGACGTTCTTGGCTTGATCGGTCTCGATCAGGCCTTTGGCCAAGCCAAGTCCGTAGGTGTATCCGGAGCAGCCGAGATTGAAGTCCAGCGCCCCGGCGGTTTGCGGAATCCCGAGACGGTCTTGCATAACGCAGGCGCTCGTGGGTAGGAAATAATCGGGCGACTGGGTACAGAACAGCAGGTAATCAACGTCGGCGGGGTGGCAGACGCCGGAGGAAAACAATCGTTGGGCGGCTTTCACGCCGAGATCGGAAGCGGTCTCGGCGTCCGCCGCAATGTGGCGCTGCACGATCCCCAGCTTTTCCTCGATGCGCCTGGAGGTCCACTCCGGGTACTGCCGCGCCAATTCGTCATTCGTCAGCACCCGTTCGGGTAGATGATATTCAATCGCTTTCAGAACGGCTTGCATGAACTTCTGCTAAATCAGTGTGCAGTGTACCCACCATCCACCACAAGCGTCGTGCCAGTGATCCATTTCGCGGCCGGGGAGAGCAGGTAGGCGGCAGCATACGCTACATCATCTGGATCACCAAAACCCAGAGGATGTTCTTTCTCAATTGCCGCAAGTAGTTCGTGACTATGAGGGGCCCCAATGGTGTCAGTCATCGTCGTCTTCAGATTTCCAGGCGCGATGCAATTCACACGAATGTTCTCGCGTGCCACTTCAATTGCAATGGAACGCATGAGGGAGATAACCGCCCCCTTCGAAGCAGAGTAGGCGGCAAGACCAGCTTGGCCGATTAGCCCAACCGCCGACGAGATCAGGACAATCGACCCGCCGGCGTTGTTGACACGATTCTGCCGGTAACCTTTAGCCAACCACAGGTGCGAAAAGACGTTAAGGCGCCATAGCGTCTCGACCTGCGAGGATTCAATTACTCTGAGAGGGGCAAGGGCGTACATGCCCGCGCAGTGCACCAATCCATCGAGTAGTCCGTGCGTGCCACTAATTGTTCGCATCCAAGTCGGTATTTGCTCATACTCACCTAAGTCATAAGTCTCGGTAGCGTGGCCCGGACCTTCGAGCAGATGTAGGGTTTCTTGGAGCCGGTCGCAGTTTCGCGCGACGAGAATAACCTTGGCACCAAGACGACTGAGCAGAATCGCTGTCGCCCGACCGATGCCTGACGACGCCCCCGTAACCAGAATGCATCGGCCGCTTAGCTCAAGTGGATTCACTATTGGCATTACCTTCGTCGCTCCTGTTCTATTGTGCCGTTACTCCACCATCGATAACCAAAACGGCACCAGTAATCCACTTGGCTGCAGGGGCTAACAGAAAAGCTACGGCATTGGCCACGTCATACACCTCACCAAATCCCAAAGGATAATGACGCTCAAGTATGGCAATACTCTCTTGGGAAATCGTTCGAGCCATCTCATCAAACATTTCGGTCTTGATTAACCCGGGAGCTAGGCAGTTTACTCGAATTTTCTCGCGGGCAAGCTCCATCGCCAAGCAACGGGTGAGAGAAATTATGGCACCTTTTGAACCAGAATAAGCCGAGAGAGCACCGATGCCTCCAAGTGCAGCAGCCCCGGAAATGAATACGATCGAACTGCTCGGTTTGTTAACAGCCTTCTGTCGGAAACCCTTAGCTAACCACAACCCAGCGGTTACATTGACCCGCCACATTCTTTGAACATCCTTGGCCTCCATCACTCTCAGCGGAGCCGTAATCTGAACACCGGCACTATGAACCAATCCGTCCAGCAGCCCATGCGTTCCCGCCAGCCCTTTCATCCATTGCGAAATTTCCTCGTATTGGCTGAGGTCGAATGGTTCGACGGCGTGGTCGGGACCTTCGAGTTGCGCGAGCGTTTGCTCCAGTTTTTCGCGGCTGCGCGCCACGAGAATCACGCGCGCCCCGAGCCGACTGAGCAAAATCGCCGTTTCCCGTCCGATCCCCGACGATGCGCCGGTCACAAGGATGGTACGTCCCGACATGTCAAGCGGGTTCAGCATTGCCATGCTTCTGACTCGTCCACGAGAATGACTGGCGGAGCCACTATCGGCCCGCAATTGGCGGTGCAAGCACCCCACGAGTAGCCAACACCGAAGCCAGCCATGAGCAGTTTATGCGGACGGGTACGGATAGCTTCGCCCAACTCTGAGTTGATGGTGATGGGGATGGAAGCGGAACTGGTGTTGCCGTACTCCTTGAGGGAGAAAGGCACTTTCGTCATCAGCAGCTTCATGCTCTTGGCCAAGTGGGTCAGCATGAACTTGTTGGCTTGGTGGAACACAAAGTAATCCACCTGATCGCGGCTCCAACCCGAAGCCGCCAGCACCTCGCTGATGAGCGCTGGCACTTCTCGGATCGTGAATGCAAAAACCTCCGCACCGTCCATGAACAACTCATCCTGGCTGCGCCAGTTGTTGGCTTCTGCTTTTTGTCTGACCGCAGTGGTTTCGTTGCGAGGATGGCGCGCGGATTGAATCCCGGTCGGCATGACTAGGTTCTTCCAGCCGGTTCCGTCTGTTCCCAGGGAAAAAGCTAGGGCTGGCGCGTTGCGTTCTTTTTCTAGTGCTGTGGCGGAGCCAGCGTCTCCGAACAACAGCGCCGTTGAGCGATCCAATGGCGACACACCGCGAGTGGAGATGTCACCCGCAAGAACAAGGACGCGGGACAAGCCGGAAGCCGCAAGGAGGCTAGCCCCTACCCACAAGCCGTACACATGGCCCGAACAGCCGAGGGTCAGGTCGAAAACGGCAGCAGACTTCGCCAGACCGAGCCTCATCTGAAGAATACAACTGGTGGCTGGAACACACGGGAAATCGGGGGATTGTGAGACAAATATCAACCCTTCCACACTAGACGGATCCCAATTGAGGTCACCCAGCAGCCGTTTCGCGGCAGCATAGCACAGGTCGGAGCAGCAAAGCTTGGGAGCAGCCACATGGCGCCGTTCAACACCCGTGCTTTGGATGATCTTCCTTATGTCCTCCGCGCCGAACTGCTCAGCCGCGTCTGCAATCGCGCTGGCCGTGTTTGGCACCGCGCTGGCAATGCCGGCGATCCTAACCCCTTGGATTCTTGCGGTGGCCATGGCGCGGATTTACTTGCTGACCAATTTCATCAGCTCGCCCACCGTCTTGCATTTCCGCAACTCGACTGGCGCAACCTTTGCGCCATAACTTGAGTCGGCCATCGCGAGAAAGCTCACAAAAGCCAGCGAATCCCACTGGGTCAACGACGCCAATTCAACGGCTGGGTGGAGCGACCCTGCATCCACTTCCAAGAGGTCTTCCATGTTTACTATGAATTGTTTCTCATCCATATCAGGTTTCATTTCTCCGCAATTCGACCCCCGGTAAACCGGTCACAGTCGTGTACTATTTGGTTCATGTTCATCGCGCCATATATAGCGCTAGGGATCCTGCGTTGACCATTACTAAATAACTAAGCAGCTTTGCCAGCATGGCGCCCAGCACCCATGACTTTTCAAGGCTTTCGCATATCTCATGGGGATGCCTTGTCAGGCTTGCCTGGCAGGTTGACCCGTTTTTCCACCATGTACAAGGGGCGGCCTTTGACTTCATCAAAGACTTTCCCGAGATAGAGGCCCAGGATGCCCAGGTTGGCGAAGAGCAGGCCGAACAGAAAACTCGTCAGCACCATGATGCTGGTCCAGCCTGCGACGCCCACCCCGTGCCAGCAGTACCGCAGGACGAGCCAGCCTGCGTAGAGCACCGCCCCAATTGCCAGCGTAAAACCGAACCGGATGGAAAGCCGCAACGGCTTGTTGGATTGGGAGACAATGCACTGGATCGCAAAATCAAACAACTTGGCGAACGTATAGGAGCTTTCACCCGCGAATCGGCCCGCATGCTCAACATTCACATACGCCCGATTGAATCCGACGCTGTGGAGAAAAGCGGGGAACGAACGGTTGCGTTCCCTGAATTTGCGGACATAGCTGATGGCCTGCTGCGAGGAGATGGAGAAGTTGGCGATGGAATTGTCTGCCTTAATGTCGCCGAGGTAACTGTAGAGGAGGCTGAACAACTTCGAGTTCAGCTTCTTAGAGAAGCTATCCTGGCGCTCATGTCGTCGGGCAAACACGACGTCATAGCCTTCCTGGGCTTTGCGGTAGAGCTTATCAATTTCCTCGGGCTGGTCTTGGAGGTCGCAATCCATGACCACCACCCAGTCGCCGGAAGCATGGTCGAGGCCGGCGGTGATGGCATAATGCTGGCCAAAGTTGCGGCTAAGCTTGACTCCCTTCACCCGGGGGTCGCGCTGAGCCAAAGCTACGATTCCCTCCCACGAGCCGTCATCGCCCCCATCCTCCACCAGCACGATCTCGAAGTCGGGCGTGATCGGTTCAACCGCCCGCACGAGTCGGCGGTGCAGTTCGGCCAGACAATCCCTGGCTTTGTAAACCGGTACCACCACCGAGATGGAACTGACCCTTTTGATTACCTCGTCGGTGCCGCCTGTTTCATCCCTGAGGTTGATTCTTTCCTCATGACACAGATGCGGATTGCGCTTCTTCTCAAGGCCGGCGGAGGCGATAACACCAGTCAGGGCAGCGGTGATGCCCATGGCGGCAGTGCCAAGCCCGGAAAACGTGTTCGTCGATTGTTCTTTGCTGCTAATCACAATTAAGGTCTCCGGAAATGAGTGTGTTTCCAAGCAATAAACAGCAGAATGCGTGCCTTCGGTCCAGCAGCGCCAGAAACCAAGCCCCTTCGGCAGTTTCGAGCAGTCCTCTAGAACCGATGTAGCGGTTAAGGGCTCCTGCCGGCACGCGCTCACCCGACCGGAACGGGGTTCTGGTCAGACCAGCAGAATGGAGTGTGCTTGAGTTTGCGAAATAACCAGCTCGTGCCCCCAGGCGGATCGGTGTCGGAGCTGTGTCCAATTAATTTACACAAATTGGACAGCCCTGTGCGGCTGGGAAGCCGGAAAATGCTCAAGGGATCGGACGGACTCCCAACATTGAGTGGACAGGGTGCGCCTGGTACAGATAGAGGCAGCACTTGCGGTACTCCGGCATCTCATCCGTGTTCAAAACCATATCGAACCGGATTTCCACCCCATAATGCTCACGATAGAAGGTCTGGAGCCACCCGAGCCAGTACCTTTCCATCTGACTCCTTTCCATCAGAAAAAACACGTCCCGCCGGTCAACCAGCGAAAACGAGAAAGGTCGAAGCTGGTGTTCATCCAGAATCTGGCAGAAAAGCGGAGAGTGGGTGAGCCAACCAAAGGAAGGCACCAGGAAGAACGGGACCTTCTCTATCTGCGGATAGAAGAAGACGCTTTGTTGGAGGAAGGAATCGTAAGGAAGTGGAATCAAAATGGGTTTGTGGCCGGGAGGCAGCAACGTCCTAACCGGCTCAAAGATCCTGCGGCTCATTACCTTCAACCTACGGTTGAACGCGTTGGCGTACCACACGCCCTCGCCCAGATGGTACACAAACGAGACGTAGAGAAGGGCGCATCCAAGGACGAGCCCGAGGGTGGCCGAGCGCAACACTCCGGGCCGCGTGAACGTGGGAAGGAGGCAATTCAAAACTTTGGGGCCGGACACAGCCGCCGGCAGCGTGTAGAACCCGCTGGTCCAATAAAGACAGATGACGTGCAGGAAGAGCGGCATGTTGTACGAAATGCGCTGAGGCAAACGGGCGGTGCTTCGAAGATAAACGCTGAGCAGCACAAAGAGGCCGTAACTAGCCAGTAACGCCCAGAAACACCGGCGCCGCTGGCTCCCGGCAACAAACAGACACCAGGCCCCGCTAACCATCGCCAGGTTCATCAGCAGACCGGAATCGGTACCCCAAATCTTGGGCAGCCACAGATAACGCAGCGAAAAACGGTGTAAAACCGGCTTGGGGTCGGCGAGCCTTTGCAGTTTGTCCACCAGCACCCGCATTTTGGAAATCGAACCGTAAACGTCGGGCTCGGCAAAATACCAGTTGTCAAACATGTACGTGTCGTTTTGGCTCCACCCCACCACCGGACCCGCCTCCTGAATCCGTGCGTTAAGCGCCGTACGGTGAATCCTGCCGCGCAGGTCGTTATATTCCAGGTATTCGGCCCAGGCTGGGTCGCGAACGTAATACCACCGGTTGATTCCCTGCAGGGCCAGGAAAAGGGCGGCATAGACCAGCCCTAAACCCAACAGCCGCCGCCATCCGGCCAGGCCCAAACGTTCGATCAGGAACGGCAAAGCGATCAGGACCAACAACGGCGCAACCGCTTCCCGGATCATGACCATTAGGGCTGTGAAGGCAAAGCCCGCGATGACCAGTGACCATCGCGGTGCGCGGCCCCGCTGGAGACCATCCACCAGCAGCAACAAGCCGGCGGTCCCCGCCAAAAAAGCGCTGGTGGTGAACTGCAATTCGAGCAGGATGCGCGTTTCGACCACGAGGAAAAAACCAACGTAAAGCAAGCCGAATGGCCATCCTGGCCGGCGGCTCAGGACCAGAAAAGCCACGACAGTCAGCGCGGCATAGTGTGCCGCGACGAGATAGGCAAAGTACCAGTTACAGCCGGGCCACAGGCTGTACAAGATTCGGAGGGGCCACCCGATCAAGAAACTGGTGAAAACCAGGTATTCAGAAGGCTGGCCAGTGTAGAAACCCGATGCGATGAATTGCATGCAGGAATCGTCGTTGGTCTCGTAACAGGGCGTGGCAACCGCAAAGAAAAGACCGAATAGAAAGGCGTTGAGCAGCGCGGCCAGGCCGAGCGCCTTAAACCCGTCGCGCCGCGCGGCCAACGTCCGTGAAGAACCCTCGCTCCGGGAAACTTCGGGTATGATCTTCGTGCTGAACATTAGTTTGCCGTACTGAGCGGAGAATCACAGGTTCCAGTTCCTCGCGCAATCCCGCAGCCTCCTTCTATCTCCCGCAGTCACCATAGTTTCCGCTCGCATCCGCTTGAAAGCAGACTGGAGTCAACAGCATGAGACCAAGAGTGTGGCGTGGATGACGGCATTTCGGCTTATGCGAGGGAGAAGTGTCCCAATTCTGGACATACCGCTAGGCCCTCAGTTGCGCAAGCCAAACCGATAATCGGAGCCCGGGAGAAGCATTGGAGACTCGCGGCGAGCGGACGCTAGCTGATCCCGGGATGCGGATTTGGACCCCCAGCAACGATTTGGCGCAATCGAGGCGCCGAGCATCGTCGGTCACGGAAGCACCTGGATGCCAATGGGATGCGCTGAAACCTTTGTGCTGAGGCTGCCAGATCACTGTCATCAGGTCGCCCGCGATGCCCTCGCTCACCGGTCCCGTACCGCGGGCGGGTCCCGCCGGAGTCTCGCCACAGTCTCGCCATAGTACCTCTAATCGGGCCTTGAATGGCGCTTAGTTAAGGCGTATAACTCTGTACCACAGCGACTTAGCCATCAGTGAACGACGAAACCGGGTTACGGCCACCCCGAAGCCACCCTCAACCAGGGAATGCAGAAGGTTGAATGATGAATGATGAAAAAAGCCCCTCAGGCTACCCTGAGGCTACCTTCGGGCTATCTGGTAGCCAACCGGTAGGCACCCGGAAGCCACCCTTAGGCTACCCCGAGGCTACCCCGAGGCTACCCCGAGGCTACCCTGAAGCCACCCCACAGCCTCCCCAAAGCATCTCCAAAGTCTGAGAGTAGCGGCGCAGGTGCGCTTGGAGCCTTGGCATTCCATCGAAAAGAGCGGAGAACCCAGCGATGCAGCCTGGCGTTCCGGCGGGTTTGACGGCACCACACGGCAGGGCCAGGGAAAGACGCTCGATTTCCCGGCGGTTTGGCGGTTGCCGCCGCAAAAACGCACCTTATTCTAAGAACCGTTGTCAAGCCCCCGCTTTTGCTGGGGCCTTAACTAAGCGCCATTCGTTCATGACCGGTCCTCATGCTCGAGACAGGAAGCCTTGTCACGCCTAGAACTAGAAACGCCACCGTATCGTTCATCGAAAAAGTTTGCTTCTCCCGGTGTCCCTGCGCCAAATGTATGCCTGAGTGATCGCGACCAAACGTTCAACCTCGCACTTGTTGTCGGCGGAACTGATCGGAGTCGGAGGGGACCCTTTTTTAAAGGCAGGCGCAGCCGACGATTGGCTGACCGCTGGCCGGTTCGCGCTGCTTCTGGCACTGCTGATTGCCGCCACGTTCCCCGGCGTGCTCTTGGGAAGCACTACCTTCATTATCAGGGATTTCGGGATGTTCGGTTATCCACTGGCGTACTACCACCGGCAAAGCTTCTGGCGAGGCGAGCTGCCGCTCTGGAATCCGTTCAGCAACTGCGGGCTGCCTTTCCTGGCCCAGTGGAATACGCTGACCCTTTACCCGCTCTCACTCATTTACCTGCTCCTGCCCTTAACCTGGTCGCTGTCGTTCTTTTGCCTGGCGCACATGTTCTGGGGAGGCATGGGCATGTATTTCCTGGCTTATCGCTGGACTGGGCACCGATGGGCGGCAGCGTTGGCCGGGGTGATCTTCTCGTTCAACGGGTTGACTTTGAATGCGCTGATGTGGCCGAATATTATAGCCGCGCTAGGCTGGCTGCCTTGGGTGGTATGGCTGGGGCAACGCGCCTGGCGCGAAGGGGGGAAGCTGGTCGTGTGGGCTGCGCTGGCTGGCGCCATGCAAATGCTGGCCGCCGGGCCGGAGGTAATCCTGCTGACTTGGGTCATCCTGTTCGTGCTTGCCTGCGGTGATTGGGGCCAGCGCGAGGGGCCGCGGAGCGGAATTCCTGTCCGGTTTCTCGGACAGGCGCTGCTGGTAGCCATGATTTGCGCCGTGCAATTGCTGCCATTCCTGGAACTGCTGGCCTACTCACAGCGCGACAGAGGTTACAGCGCTTCCACCCACGACTGGTCCATGCCCTTCTGGGGCTGGGCCAACTTCTTGGTGCCGCTGTTCCGAACCACGCCGGCCCAGGGCGTGTTTTTTCAGAACGGTCAATACTGGACCTCCTCCTATTACGCAGGCATTGGCACCATCCTGTTCGGAGTAGTGGCCGTCCGACGCCTCCGGGACTGGCGCGTGCGCGCACTGACCGGCCTCTTGTTGTTGGGCCTGGTCATGGCTTTGGGCGACGGCACCCTGCTTTATCGCGGTTTGCGGTTCTGCCTTCCCGGCATCGGCTTTCTCCGCTACCCCGTGAAATTTGTGATCTTGGTGTTGGCGGTCGCCCCGCTGCTGGCGGCGTTTGGGTTTGCGGTCCTCGCCGGCACCACCCGGCGCGCCGGACGCTTCGAGTTTGCGGCTGCGCTGTTGATGCTGATTCTGATTGGGGCGATTGTTGCGCTGGAGTGGAAATCTGGCCTGCCCGAGGACGCGTGGCGCGCCACTTGGCAGAGCGGGATTTCCCGGGCGACATTCCTGGTCTTGATTCTCTTGGGCACCGCCGCACTGCTCGGCTCGGCAGGTCGCCGGCGTGTTCTTTTCGGCTGCCTGCTGCTGCTGCTCTTCTGGCTCGATTTTGTGACGCACGCGCCGACGCAGAACCCGGGGGTGAAAGTTTCCGCTTATGCGCCGGGCTGGGCGCGCGCGGAATTGAAGCTGAACCCGGAACCGAGACTCGGCGGGACCCGCGCCATGCTCTCCCGTGCCATGCGGGAGTACCTGAGGTACAACCCGATGGCTGGCCTGGAAGAGACTTATCTGCGGAACCGGCTGGCGCTTCGCGCTAATTGTAACCTGCTGGACGAAGTGCCGCAAATTGACGGCTTCTTTTCCCTGACCCCACGGGAGACCTACCGTGTCACAGCGCTTCCCTACGACCAACCCAATCAGAGTTTCCCGGCGTTGCTGGATTTCCTGGGTGTGTCCCAGACAACCATAGGGGGCAACACGCTCGAGTGGGCGCCCCGCCCCTCCGCCATGCCGCTCGTCACCGCCGGGCAGCAAGCGGTCTTTGCAGATGACCGCGCCGCCTTTGATGCTCTGTCCCAGACCAACCTTGATTTGCGCCAGCTCGTCTTCTTGCCGCTGGAAGCGCGGGGGAGCATCGCCGCGACTCATCAGACCTCCGCGCGCGTGCTGGATGCCAAATTTTCCAACCAAAGCATCTCCATCCAGGCCGAGGCGCCCGCCGCCAGCCTGGTGGTCATTGCGCAGACCCATTATCCGGCCTGGAAGGCCTATGTGGATGGCCAGCCCACAAAGCTCTGGCGGGCCAACTACGCCTTCCAGGCCCTCGAAGTGCCTGCCGGGCGGCACCAAATCAAGCTGGTTTACGAAGACAAGAAACTGCTGGCGGGGACAGTCCTTTCTGGCCTGGGTTTGCTAGCCTGCACCGGGCTCTGGTGGCGGGCCCGCTCGCGGGCTACGCCGGCCGCAGGCCAACCAGGCAGCGTCCTCCAAACACCCGCGGCCAGCGGGAGAGCTTGACCTCAAATCTCCGCAGCGCTCCCAGCCAGCCAGTAGGGTAGAAGGCGGGTTTGCTATAGCCCCCGGAGAGCAGGTAGTAAAAGCAACTGAACGCTTCCGCATGGAATATCCTCCAGCCCTCGGGCCAGCCGGGGAATTCCTGCCGGAAGAACAAACGCGTCGCATTGCCCTGCGCGGCGTAGTAATCCCGCGGTCGCGACAGCGATTCGGCGCGGATGATCGGCTCCCTCAGCGCTACGGGTTCGTGATGCAACAACCCGTAGATCGGGCAACTGCTCCAACTGATGTAGGGCTCGAATAGAACCAACCTTCCGGCGGGGACCAACACGCGCCGCGCCTCGCGCAGAAACGCATTCGGTGCGCGCAGATGATGGAAGACATCGAACAGCACAAGGTGCGAGAGGCTCGCCGAGCGGAAGGGCAGCTCGTAGCCGTCACACGCCAGGTCCAGCCATGGGTTCGGAAACAGATCGGTCGTTACGGCGCCCGGCAGGTGCGCCTTCAGATTGCCGATGCCCGAGCCGATTTCGACGATGCGCCCCGGGATGGCCGGGTCAATGAGTGCCAGGATGCGCCGATAGAAGCCGGCGTAGATGTTCCTCAGCAGCGGCTTCTCGTTCCAGGCGCGGAGGTTGCGCTCGATCTCGACCTGGTGCTGCCCGAGCGGCGCCGTCATGGGATGAATTTGAGCCGCCGCGCCGCGAAGACCACCATGCGCAACAGCAGCCACCCGTGGCTCCAGCGGTGGATGTTCGTCTGCCCGTAGGTCCGCGCGCGGTAGCGAATCGGCAGGTCCACCATGCGCAAGTTGAGCTTCGCCGCGCCGAACAGCAGGTCGAAGTCGCCGAACGGATCGAAGTCGCCGAAGTAGGCGCGGTTCCTGGCGATGGCCTCATAGTCGGCGCGGAACAGCACTTTGGTGCCGCAGAGCGTGTCTTTGATCTTCTGCCCGAGCAGCCAACTGAAGCTCAGGCCAAAGGCCTTGTTGGCGACCATGTTGAGGAACTGCATCGCCTGCTCTTCCATCGGATAAACCAGCCGCACGCCGTTGACGAACTCCGCCGTGCCCGAGCGCGCCGCCTCGTAAAACTTCGGCAGCTCCTCCGGCGGCATGGTCAGGTCCGCGTCCAGAATGAACAGCAGGTCGCCGGTGGCGGCAGCGAACGCCTCGCGCACCGCGCCGCCCTTGCCCCGGGTTTGCTGCTTCAGGACCTTGATCGTGCGCTGCGGGTATTTCGCAGCCACCCGCTGGATCTCGCCCCACGTATCGTCGGTCGAATGCCCTTCGACGAAGATGATCTCGGTCCCCTGCCCCATATCCGGCGTGCGCCGGACGGCGTCCTCGATGTTGCCGGCCTCATTGCGGGCGGGGATGACCACCGAGCAACGATATTGCGCAGTTGGAAGAGCTTGCGGCCTGGGACGGGCGACCAGCCCTATCGTGAAGCAGAAGGGCGGAAGCAACGGCGCCAGCCAGCGGTTGCAGAGCCAGCTCCACCCCGGCGTGCGCACCGGCCAGAGAATGCGGGTGTCCGTCTTGATAACCTCCCAGCCCGCCAGGTGCAGCAGGTTCGTGACGTCGTCCTTGGAAAGCCAATTCTGCAATAGCGTGGGGGATTTAAGCCCGAGCCTGGCCGCGACATTCAGGACGGGGCGCCAAAGGTTGTTGAAGAAGCTCACCACCAACCTCGTACGCGGGTGGGCCACCGAGTGCAGCCGCTCGAACACGGCCTGCACATCCGGCAGGTCGTTCACCAGGTCGGCCAGGAGCACGTAATCGAACTTCTCCGTGGACGCGTAGTGCGCTGCGTCGGCCACCTGGAAATCCAGTTCAGGATGGCGCTCGCGTGCTAGGGCAATCATGGCCGGGCTGAAGTCCACGCCCACGCCACGAGCCGGCTTGACCGCCGCCAGCAAATC
>PLZQ01000181.1 GCA_003152225.1 Limisphaerales bacterium
CAAAACGGCTACCCAAGTCTTTCAAAAATGAGCCCGCTCAGCGCACCTCGCGCCATCTGAACCCAACGGCCGCCTCAATATGTCGAGGGCATCGACATCTCATTGGAACGTGTCGAAATGGCTGGCGTAAATCGACACGTCGTTGGGACGGGTTGAAAGCGGAAAAGTGGAGCGGGGAAAAGCTGAAAGCGGTCCGAGGGGAGAGCTAAAATTGGGAAAGCAGAAAGCAGACCGGCCTTCGCGTGGCTTCGGCGCGGCAAAAAGGGGAAGTCCAAAGTCCAAAGTCCAAAGTCTATGGTCTAAAGTCGGGATGCGGAGCGGGGAGTTCGGGTTTGGGTGGCACCGGCGGCAACTTTTTCCGACGGTTTTTGCGTCCCGGACGTTTAACCTATGTAGAGAGTTGATTTGGCAGTGCCCCGGAGTCGGGGCGGATAAAGATGGTAGCCTGCAGATCTCGCAGAAGATGAAGTGATAAGCGAATGAAAGGGCTGGCGTTTTCAACGTTGTCGTTGTTGTGCTCGCGGACCGACGAGGAGGCGATGTGGCGGGTCAAGATGCACGATGATCACCATGAGTTCTCACGGCTGGTCAAGCGCTGGGAGGAGCCAATTCGACGTCTGTGCACGCGGATGACGGGTGACCCGCACCGGGCGGAGGATCTCCGGCAGGAAACCTTCCTGCGTCTCTTCGAACGACGCAAGGAATATCAAGTGACGGGCCGGTTCTCGACTTATCTATGGCGGATAGCGCTCAATCTTTGTTACGACGAGCTGCGGCGGCAGGGGCGCCGCCTGGAATTCGTGCGGGACCCCGAGCGAGATGACGCGGCCGAAAAAGCGCCGGATTGCGTCGCCGAAGGTCCGGGGCCGGACGCGTGGGCCGCGCAACAAGAGGAAAGCGAGTTGGTGCGCCAGGCCTTGGGGAGGGTTCCTGAGATTTACCGAACGGTCATTGTGCTCCGGCATTACGAGGACATGAAACTGGCCAAGATCGCCGAGATCCTGGAAATACCCGAAGGGACGGTGAACTCACGCATGGCGGAAGCGCTGGCCCGATTGAGCCGGATGCTGGAGCCGAAACTGGCACCGCGGGCGGAGACCGGAAGCCAGAGGTCAGAGGGCAGAGGCCAGGGGTCGGAAGTCAAAAGCCAGACGCCAGAAACCAGGCGTGAACAGGCAATGATTTTAGGAAAGGAACGATTAGTGTCATGAACCATCCGAAACGTGAAGACTGGGTGCCGTACCTTTACGGCGAAGCCAAGCCGGACCTGCGCCGGCAACTCAAGCAGCATCTCGAAGGCTGCGCCGAATGCCGCGAAGAATTGCAGAACTGGAAGCGGAGCTTGCATCAATTGGACGCGTGGAAACTGCCCAGGAGAAATTCGCGGCTGGACGCATTCGCGCCGTTCCTGAAATGGGCGGCGGCAGCGCTCCTCGTGCTGGGTCTGGGGTTCGGCTTTGGCCGCTTGACCGCCCGCCAGGCGGACCTGGAGAAGGTGCGGGCCCGGGTCGAGCCCGAAATCCGGCGGGAGTTTGCGGAAATGCTGCGCCGGGAGATTGACAAGTCGGTGGCGACGACGCTGGCGCAGGCGCAGCGACAGGCTGAGGAGGTGGGGGCGACCTATTACGCGCTGCTCAAGAAGGACTTGGACACCGTAGCGATCAACACCGATGTCAGCCTGCAACAGGCGCAGCGAGAGTTGATGCAGGTGGCGGATTACAAGCAGCCGGCAGAGAGACAGACGAAAGAGCAGTAGGCAGTGATCAGTGGCCAGTAGGCAATAAAACAAACGAAAGAACGAATATGAAAGCAATCATCTCAATCATCACCCTCAGCGCAGCAGGGCTGCTGCTGAACGCACCGGGATCGTGGGCGCAAGAAACCGCGCCGGAACCGGGCGGTCCGCCCCCATCCAAGGAGGCCATGCAAGGTGCCCAGGACGATTTTGCCAGAGCCTAGGTCGAAACGCAAAAGGCGCAAGCGCAGGCCCAAAAGGCCCAGGCCGAAGCCAACGCGGGTTTTGCCAAGGCGCGACTGCAAATGGAGCACGCTCAAAAGGAAATGGCTCAAGCCGGCGCGGAGGTCGGCTCGGGAGGGTTCGGCGGTGGCTATAGCACCTCGCCGAAGCCGGCGTTTACGCAGCGGCTGCAGAGTATAATAGTGCGCGCCCCGGAGCATGGCGGCGGCAAAGCGCTGGTAATTCGCTCTTCGGAATCCGACCCGAAGGAGCAACCGCAACTGGAGGAGGATTTGGCGGTGATGTCGCGCATCCTGGAGAAGGTGGCCTCCGAGCGGTCAGGGGGCCAGTCCTATGGCGCCAAGGCGATGGGAATCGATGTGTTTTATGCTCCCGCCGTCAGCCCGCTGCGCAGCCTCTATCTCGATGGGTACGGCGCGTTGTTCATGTTGAATGTTGGTTTTCCGTTTCTGTCGCCGCCGCAGGCTGAAGGCCAGCAGGAAAAGCCGGAAGCCAATACCGACTGGGAAGACGCCAAGCAGGAGCTTTACGGTCAGCCTGGTGGCAGACGTGGCATGATTGCCCCGGGCGAACCTTATGACGAGGAGCGGGTGAATCGCTTGAGAGACGGCCTGCTGGAATCGCTCAAAAACGCAACGAACATCCGTGGCCTGAAACCGGACGACTCGATAACAGTGTGCGTCTTTGGGGGCCCGAGCTCGGGCCAACCCAGGGCCAGGACTTACGTCAAGCGCAGCACTGGCTCAAGCGAGGCACGGAGTGCGGTCACCGCGTCCGGTCGGGCTGGAAGTCCAGTACGCGAGACGATCATGACCATTCGGGTTAAGAAATCCGACGCGGACGCCTTCGCCAAAGGGGCGATGACGCCGGAGGTCTTCCGCAAGCGAGCCCACGTCGTCTCTTATGCGGGCAGCCCTGAATCTGAGATGTCTCTTGGCGGCGTGGGCGGCGGCATGGGCGGTTTTGGTGGGGGTAGTGGCGGCGTTGGAGCTGGATTTGGCGGCGGCGGGCAAGTGCCGTGATGCGAAACAGGTGAAGCGTAGCCCGTGATCAACAGCGGGGTTCTTCGCTGTTTCGGATGGAATGGCCCCGCCTGCCCTGGCCGGCTAGAAACACCCCGTAGCCACACCGGATTCTCCCCGTAGTACCTCCGTTAGTCGAACGGAGGTACTATGGGGAGGATCCGGTGAAGTCCCGGTGTGGCCGGCGGCGAGCGTCGCTATGGGGTTGGGGCGGGGACGCGGGCGCGGACCACTTTGGGGACATCGGACCAGCCGTCAATGTGTTGGCAGGGGCGAATCCAAATGGCCGTGCCGGCTTTCGGCACGTCATACCGGGCAAAGTAACGCTCGGTGATGTCACTCCAGCCGTCGGCCGGGGGTGGCAGCAGCCCCAGGAAAGGGAAGTGCTGCACGCAGCGGACGCCACTCCGGACCGGGGCGGCGCCTTGTAACAGCGTGTACTGGGCCGCCGGACTCGGGACGCGGAGCTTGAGCGTAATCTTGCCACCAATGTTGGTAATGACCAACTCGGCCACCGGGTGGGGACTGAAGACGGGCTCGGCGGGCGGAAGGTCGAACTGGGGCAGGTCGAGGTCTGCGCGCCTGGTGTTCAAGCTCACAAAGAAGTTGTAGCCGTTGAGCAATGGTCCAGCCCCAGCGTTCACGCGGGCAGGCGTCTTCCCCGGCGCCTGCCCGCTCTTTCCACGGTTAGAAGCTGTAGAATTACTCGAACCTCGCCGGCGTTTTCCCGGTACTCTATTCCGTCAAGGCAGGGGACTTTGTTTTACGTCCAGTCGTAGGACCCGTCAGGGATGCACCAGGCGAAAGAACAGGCTGCCAGCCGACGCGGGGAGAGTGGGGGCTCTTATTCGTCCCGGAGAAGGGCAGAAAGACAACGCCCTGGCCGGCATAGGCAGGCATTGCTATTCCCCTCTTGGGGAGGAGCGTCAAGCCATCTGTTTCGCGCTGGAGGGAGCCGGTTAGGAGGCGGCCCTGTAAAGCTCGGGCCACGGGATGCGCTTCAATCCAGCGGTAGCCGCCTTTTTCAAAGTGCCTATTCATAGCGCTTTGAAGGCCCCCGGGCGGCTCCGTCTGGTTGGCAAGGCGGAAGGCCCCCGCCAGCCAGGAGGGCAATGGTTGTGGCCCGCGGCATGCTGTCAAGGACTCATGAGTGCAATCGTTTACAGGGTAAAAAGGAAGAGTGGCGATTACATCAAGGCCCCGATGGTGGCATCGAATTACTCGGAGGAGACGCGTTTCGGCGTGGTCGAGGGCGTCGTTGTCAGCTTCCTGCTGCTGTGCGCGAGCGGGCTGGTTTGCCTGCTGGTGCTGAGGTGAGCCAGGCCGTTCATAGCTGGACATTTCATTAACACCGTGGCTTTAGCCCGGTGGAAAGCGCGGCTGCCATCGTGGAGCCGTTTTAACGGCTTCTCGTCTTGAGGGGGGCAAACTGTTGAAACAATTCGAACCCCGCCACTGCGTCCTTTCACCGGGCTAAAGCCACGGTGTTAATGAGACCCCTCGTGATGGTGTGAAATGACCAGACTGACGTCGGCGGCTACTCTAAGTATGAACTACACGGGTTACTCCTTGCCCTTCTCCTTTGGAGAGCGCAGCGGCGCGGGCGGGACCGTCGGCGGCGCGTTGGTGCTCTTGGTTCGGAAGGCGGAACGGAGCAGCCAGTGGCGCTTGAGGCCCTGCACAAAGGAGTCGGCATCAACAATCGCGCGGGAGATATGATCCAGGATGTTGGTATTCGCCTGCACCTGGCCGTTGAGGTTGCTGGTCAGGTTGGCCAGGTTATCCAGGGAACGGCTCAGGTTTTCCGCCAACGCGGTGAGGTTGGTGGAAGCGCTGGCCAGGGCGGTGTCGGCGTTGCCGAGTGTGCCCTCGAGTTGCCGGTTGAGGTTGGTGGGCAATAACCATTCACCGAGCGCGCCGGGATGGTTCAGGCGGGCGGTGACTAGCGCCAGGTTGCTGACGGCCGGGCTGGCCCCGAGGGCCACGGCGTTCAAGTTCGAGGTCAGGCAGGCGCTGTTGGAGAGCACAGTCGCGAGCTGGTTGGTGAGCCGCAGAATATTCGGCAGCGCCTGCTCTACCTCGCTCACCAGCTTTTCCAGCCGCTCGGTCACTGCCGCCGACTCATCGACTTCCAGTTCATACTTGGCCTCCTTGGTATAGGCTTCGTATCGGCCCGCCGGTTCGTTCCAGATGCCCGTCATGGATTTCGCCTCGTGGGCTTTATCCATGATGATCAGGTTGGTATAGCCGCCAGCGGCCAACTCGGTCAGGTTGGTCAGGTTGGCCAGGGGAGACTTGGGGCGGGACAACAGGTTGGTGCCCGTGGCGTCCCAGACCTCCTGTGCCAGCACCCAGTTAGACAAATCCGGCAAGCCTTGCGCCTCGCCAATGGTGACCTCACGCATTGGATAGAAGACGTACGTCGGGTAACCGCCCGTGCCGCGGGTCACCTCCAGCTCACGCTTGCCCAGGAAGTCGGCGGTGGTCACTTTCGCGCGTGAACCCCGCGTCCAGAGGTAGCCATAATAAGGATCTTTGATCGCGAACTCGACGCAAATGTTATGCTCAAATTCCTCGGCCGGCATGGGCTCCATCCTGGTAATCTGGCCCACGTTCAGGCCCATCATCATGACCGGGTCGCCGACCTTGAGACCGGTTGCGCGATCCGTATAGATATAATAGGGGGCCTTGGTCAGGAACCAGCCTTTGCGCTCGGCAGTGTGATACACGTAATAGACAAAGCCGAACGCCAGCAGCGCCATCGCCAAGGTCACAAACCAGCCCACCGCCCGTTCCATGCGGCTGAGGCGCGTGCGCAACTGCGGCGTTAGATCTTGCAAGGCCATCAGAAAGCAGTGGGGTGGTGGAGCAAGGGAGTGATGGAGTGATGGAGTGATGGAGTAATGCCATCGGCCAATACTCCATCACTCCAACACTCCAACACTCCATTACTCCGTTCCTGGCTATTCCAATACTCCATCACTCCATTCGTTGCTTGTGATTACTCTGTTTGTCTTGGTTCCGTCAACAACTCCCGCGCCAGCTCGGTGCTGGCCGCTTCTAATTGAGCCCAGGCGCCGAGCACTTCGAAGCTGCGGTGCCTTAAGTTCGCAAACTGCCGGGCGTGGCCCTTCCAGGGATGGGCGTCGGAGGTCGCGACCACCAGCGTAACCGGCCGTCCGCCCATCAGGCGATGGCCTTGGGCCAATTGATCCAGAAAGGCCAGCCACCACTGCACATGCCGCGGGTCCAGGCCCGCGAGCGGATTATCCACCAGCAAGACCTCCGGCTTGAGCGCCAGCGCGCGCGCCAGGCCGACTCGCTTCTGCCAGCCGCGCCCCAGGGCGCCCGGGGTGCTCTTCGCCCAGGGCGTGAGTTCGGTACATTCCAGCAGTTCATTCACCGCCGCAGCGGCCTCGCCCTGGCTCAGGTTATGGTGGTAGCGCAACGGCAGCGCGACGTTCTCCGCAACCGTGAGGTGGTTAAACAACTGGCCGCCGTCGAACACCAGCCCGAGGCGCAGGCGCTCTTTCAAGCGCGCCTCTTCGAAGATGGGCATCTCTTCGCCGAAGAACCGATAACAGCCCTGCCGGGGCGCCATCAAGCCGTCGGTCAGCATGAGGAAATCGCTCTTGCCCGAACCATGCATTCCGGCCACAACCCAGTAATCGCCGGCGTTCACGGTCCAATTAATGCCCTCGGCAACCATTGTGTCCGGGTCAAGCAAGGCACTGACGGCCACGCCGGTCATCTCGATCGCCGGCAGGCCGGCTTGGTCTGGCGGGTGACCCATCACGTGGTGAGATAGATGAGGATGAACAGGGTGTCGAGCAGGACGCAGGCAATGACGCTCTGGGCGACGGCGGCCACGGTGGCGCTGGACACCTGCTCCAGGCGCAGCGGCTGGGCCAGGCCGTGATAACACGTCACCAGCGCGATAATGAAACCGAACGCGAGGGTCTTGATGGCCAGCAGGGCGAAATCCAGCCCGCTCAGGGCGCTGGCCAGTTGGTGCAAATAATCGCCGGGCCGCAGTGGCACGCCCTGCAGGAACGCCCACAGATAGCCGCTGAGCAGCGCGCCGAGAATCAAATACACCGTCAGCGCAAACACCCCCAGCGCCATGCCCATCACCCGCGGCACGACCAGGTAATGGACGGGGTCAATGCCCAGGGCTTCGAGCGCCTCGACTTCGCCCATGGCCCGCGCGGTGCCCAACTCGATGACGTTGGCCGTGCCGACGCGCGCCAGCACCAGCAACGCCGCCGTCAGCGGCCCGAGCTCGCGCACCACGACAACGACCATGACCGTGCCCAGGTAATTGATAGCCCCGACTACCTGTAGCCAGGAGACGGTCTGGCCAATGACCACCAGCCCCAGCGCCGCCGACATAAACAGGAACATCGGCAGCAGCCGGAGCCCGGCGCGAGAGATCTCCTGGAACACCCGCGGCCGGATCACCTGCCGCGCGGTGCCAAACCGGGTAATCATCACGCCAAGCGTAATCAGGGCAAAGGCGCCCAGCCCCTGCATCGTGAGCAGGAACCGGAACAATCCTCGCCCGACATAGCCCGTAAAGGACGGCGGCAGCGGCAGACGCAACAGCAGACGCCCCCACGCCGGGCCGATCACGCTGGCATTTACCTTTTCCACGCAGACAGCGTAGGTTGGCCCGGGCAACCGGTCAAAGCGGATTTTGGCTTGCTGATTTTGGCTTGCTGATTGGAAACCGTACCGGAAAGTGGTAGAGAGGGAACAACATGATTGCCCGTGTCACCCTGGAAATCGCGCTCCGCAAGGAGTTCGATTACTTTATCCCGCCCGAGTTGGCGGACCAGGTCGATGTCGGTAGCCGTGTCCAGGTCCCCTTCGGCTCGCGCAAGGTGCTCGGGTGCGTGACTGGCCTGGCCGAGGAATCAGCGCACGCCCGGCTCAAACCGATCCTGAAGGTGCTTGGCGCCCAGACGTTGGTAACGCCTAAAATTCTCAAGCTCGCCCGCTGGATTGGCGAATACTACTGCTGCGCGCCCGAGACGGCATTGAAGAGCGTCCTGCCCGAAGCCGTCCGCCACGAGCACGCCAACTGGCGCGAGCGGCTTTATGTCCGTGCCTTGCCAGTCAACGGCGATTTACCGAAGCTGCCGGCGCGGCAAAAGGAAGTCTGGCGCATACTCGAAGAACGGCGCGAGCTCCCGCTTAGCGAATTGCTGGCCTTGGCCAAGACCACGGCGGCGACCATCCGGCGTCTGGAAGACCGGGGCCTGCTCACGATCGCGACTGAGATTTCCGAGCGCGACCCGTATGCGCGCGAGCACATACTCCCCAGCCAACCGCTGCCGCTGAACCCTGCACAAGCCAAAGCCCTCGCCGCAATCATAGCGGCTATGGATGTGGGGAAGGCAGAAGGGAGAATGCCCGTCCTCCGTAGCCCGTCCTCCGTAGCGATACTGCGGAGGGTGGACAGCACTGCGGAGGGTGGACAGAATGCAGAAAGACAGAGTCCCGCGGCGGCAGGCGTTCAAGGTTCAAAGTTCAAGGTTCAAGGTTCGATGTTCGATGTTGGATGTTCGATGTTGGATGTTCAAGCGCCCGCCCCCAACTCCGCCGTTCCATCCTTGCTCTCCGCCTCACGCTCCTCGACTTTCCTGCTCCACGGCGTTACCGGCAGCGGCAAGACCGAGGTCTATCTGCAAGCCATCGCCCACGCCTTGGAACAAGGCAAAGGCGCGATTGTCCTCGTGCCCGAGATCTCGCTGACGCCGCAGACTGTCGAGCGTTTCAAGGCGCGGTTCAGCTCGGGCC
>PLZQ01000135.1 GCA_003152225.1 Limisphaerales bacterium
ACCCATCGTTTCTGCTGACGAAGCAGAATAAGCACGCCATATGGTCCACCCGATCATCCGCCAGCAAGGCGTCTCCTGCCGGCTGAGCCGCTTCATACTGTTTCGCGGCCTTCACCAAGTTTGGGATCGCCTCCAGCGCCTTTAACTTCGCCGCTTCAAGCGCGGATTTTTCCTCCGGCGAAAGCTTGCCGTCATCCTCCTTTGACAGCGCCGAGAGCCGGCCCATCCGGCCAAATGCAGCCCAGACGTGCCTCGGCGTGGGATACTCGTTAGTTGGGTTCATGTCTTTGGAATTGGCTTGCTCGACCAGTTCCTTGTACAGCGCGGCGGCGCGCCGGGCCTGTTCGCGTTCGGTTTCCANNGCAGGAGAGAGGCCTGCCGGGCTTGGTAAGTTCCTACGCCAATCGCGGTGGCCAGGGCTGTGGCAATAAGGACCTTCTGCAGTGTAGTCATAGCAAGGGTTTTTGCGGCAGTTGTAGTCGTTAGACCGGCAAGGGCTGTCCCCACCGCCGCCGCCGAGGCGGTAATCGAAAGGGCCAAACCAACGGGCGCGGCCTGGACGGCATTAGCGGAAAGGAGGACGACGAGTCCGCTGGTACTGGCGGTAACGCCGCGTTTGACCAGCAACTCGCGCACGCGGTCCACGGCGCGGCTGACCCGCTTTTGCGCCGCTTCTTCGCTCGTGCCGAGGGTTTGCGCCATCTCGCGCGCCGACTTGCGCTCAAAGTAGCGCAGCAGCAGGGCGTCGCGGTCCGGCTCGCTCAACTCGCCCAAGGCCGCGTCGAGATGTGGGGCAATCTCTTCCCAGCCAGCGCCGGGTTCAGTGGAAAGCAAATCATTCATGGCAGCGGCCTCCTGTTCACGGGCACGGCGGCGCACATCGGATCGGACAGCGTTGGCCGCGAGGCTTTGGGTTGTGCGATGCAGCCAACCGGACAGGACGGGGTGTTCCGTGAGCTGCCCCGCACTCCGCGCCAGCGCCACAACCACGCCTTGCGTCACATCCTCAGCCAGGTGCGCATCCCGAACCATGCGCAAGGCGGCGGAATAGACGAGGTCAACATGCCGTCGGACCAGTTCGCCAAACGCCGCTTCGACACGGCGCTCGGCGTATTCTCGCAACAACCGTTGGTCGGTCAGACTGTTCATTCATTGAATAGTAACCGCCGACCCTCAAATCGGACAAGTAATGGAAGAGAAGCGGGGAAGCGGGCAGGGGGGCATTTCACTGTTCAGTTGGCGCAACGATGATGAGCTTGTCCTTTGGTTATTCGGAAGTGCCGCTCCTGACGAAGTTTGGTTGGGTTGCGGAACGAGAGAAACGTGTACGGTTCAGCGCCTTGCTCCGCGCCCGGGGCATTGGAATCTTGCCGATCGGCGGCTCAAGTTTATTGGGCGCGCCGATGGCGAATCGCACTCCGTCTATCGCTAAGCGGTGTAAGTGCTCGAAGCGGTCGTGCCGCCGTGCCCGGTCCAGTTGGTGTGGAAGAACTGGCCGCGGGGCTGATCGACGCGCTCGTAAGTGTGGGCGCCGAAGTAGTCGCGCTGGGCCTGCAGGAGATTGGCGGGCAGCCGCTCGCTGCGATAGGAGTCGTAGAACGCCAGCGCCGTGCTGAAAGCCGGCACGGGAATGCCTTTGCGGGCGGCGAGGGCCACGACCTTGCGCCAGGAGCGCTGGGAGTCTTTGATGGCCTTGCGGAAGAAGGGATCGAGCAGCAGGTTCGAGAGCTGCGGATTCTTGTCGAAGGCTTCCTTGATCTTTCCCAGGAACCGGCTGCGGATGATGCAGCCGCCGCGCCACATGAGGGCGATGCCGCCGTAATTGAGGTTCCATGAGCGCTCTTTAGCCGCCGCGCGCATGAGCAGGTAGCCTTGCGTGTAGGAAACGATCTTCGACGCGTAGAGCGCGTGCCGGATGTCTTCGATGAGCTGCTTCTGGTCGCCCTTGATCGCTGGCCTGGGGCCTTTGAGCTTCTTGGCGGCGGCAACACGTTCCTCTTTGAGGGCCGAGATGCAGCGGGCATAGACCGCTTCGGCAATGAGGGTGATCGGGATGCCGAGGTCTTGGGACGAGATGACAGTCCACTTGCCGGTGCCTTTCTGCCCGGCGGTATCGAGGATCTTGTCCACGAGCGGCTGGCCATCAGTGTCCTTGAAGGCGAGGATGTCGCGGGTGATCTCAATGAGGTAGGAGTCGAGTTCGCCCTTGTTCCACTCGGCGAACACCTCGTGCATCTGGTCAGCGCTCAGCCCAAGGCCGGTCTTCATCAGGTTGTAGGCCTCGCAAATGAGCTGCATGTCACCGTACTCGATGCCGTTGTGAACCATCTTGACGTAGTGACCCGCGCCGTTCTCGCCCACCCAGTCGCAGCAGGGCGTGCCGTCCTCGACCTTGGCGGAGATCTTCTGGAAGATGTCCTTTACATGCGGCCAGGCGGCGGTGGAGCCGCCAGGCATGATGCTAGGGCCGCGGCGGGCGCCTTCCTCACCCCCGGAAACACCGGTGCCGATATAGAGTAGGCCCTTGGACTCGACGTATTTTGTGCGGCGGATGGTGTCTTCAAAGAGGGAGTTGCCGCCGTCGATGATGATGTCCCCGGCTTCGAGGCGCGGGATGAGATGGTCGATGAATTCATCCACGGCCTGGCCGGCTTTCACCATGAGCATGACGCGCCGGGGCCGTTTAAGGAGGCCGACCATTTCCTCGATGGAGTGGGCGCCGATGATGTTGGTACCTTTGGCTTCTTTGTTAAGGAAGTCGTCCACCTTGGAGACGGTTCGATTGAAGGCAACCACGGTGAACCCGTGGTCATTCATATTCAAAATCAAATTCTGGCCCATCACGGCCAGGCCAATGACAGCAATATCAGCTTTTGGTTCCATGTTCAGTGTATGTTTACCCGAGTGCTAAACGTTACAATAGCGCCGGGAATGCGCCAGAACATTCTTGGCGCAGCGAGTGGGGCAGGGGATGCCGCCTGCGGCGTCAGCTTGCCCCGCCCAACTGCAGGCGGGGGTCGGAATCCAGCATGGTTCGCAAGCCGGGCCACTCCACCTCATTCATCTCGTTGAAGGCGTGCAAATACACGGCAACGGCCTCGGGCGGGTATTTGGTGATCAAGGCTTCTACCGCGGAGCGGAGCTTCGCCTCGTCGATCGTCGCGGGCAAATCTTCCACCACGCCTTCCTGGTGAGCAATGCCGAGGCTGTCCAGGAAATCGGCCAGCATCTGCTTGTGCTTTTTGAGCAGCCAGGTACGGAGGAGGTTGCTGGCGACCATATCCAGCGCCGGTCGGGCCAGCGTTGCCAGCATGGCGGCGTGGCGTTGCGGCCGGGGCTGGCGTTCCAGGAAGACGGGACGCAGCTTGCGCGATTCCGCCACCGCACCGAGGGTGGCGCGGTAGAGGGGTTTGTCCGTTTCGTAGGCGTAAGTAAGTATTTCAAGCGCCAGGGAAGGCGACATGAAACCGAACAGTTCGTGGGCGGTCAGCATTGGGTTAGCTAAAGGGTTAAAGCGAAAGAGTGGGTTAAATCGGTTAAGACTTGCTGCGGGTTACAGGTTCTAGTTCACACATCTTGGGCGGCTATCCAACGGTTGTTACGGCAATCTTATGCTTGCGCGCGAGCTGGGCGCAAGCGTCTTGTTCCAGGAGGAGGGACTTGCCGGCCTCGAACGCGAGCACGGCAATTCGCGCCTTAGCGCAGGTTTCCAGCGTTTGCGGGCCCAGGCACGGAATGTCGAAGCGGAGGTCGTGCTTCTCCTTGGCGACCTTCACGGCAACGGCACCCCCAGCTTGCCCAGCCAATTCGCCGCCCCGGGCCAGGCAATTGTCAGTGCCCTCAAAGCCTTCGACTGCCAGGACTGTGCCTTCCTTGACCAGGACGGTTTGCCCGATCTCCAGGCGGGAGACCTCTTTCGCGATGCGAAAGCCAATCTCCACATCTGCTTGCTGCGCTTCCGAGAGCTTGGGTCCAAGCTGGAACCCGCTCGCAGGCATCAAGGGTTGTAGCCAGGGCGTGGCCTCGATCAGTTCGACGCCCTCGCGTTTCAATTCATCGGCAATCGCTCCGAAAATCGTATGTGCGTTCTTTTCCCGCAACCGCAAGAGCAGGCCGAGGGCGCGGAGGTCGGGGCGGAGGTCATAAAGGTTCTTTGGGGCGATCTGACCGGCCATCACGCAGTGCTTAACGCCGCGGTCAGTGAAGGCGGCGATCATCTTCGAGAGTTGCCCAACCCTGAGCCAGACAATGTCGTCCACCAGCGAAGCGAGGGTGGGATCGGTTTCCCCTTCAAAGGCAACGGCGACGAGCCGCTTGATCCCTTGGCGGCGGGCTTCTTTGGCGAAGAGCAGCGGCAGCGAGCGATTGCCGGCAATAATCCCCAGGCTGTCCAGCGCGCTGGTCATGGCTGCCCGGAAAGGTCCTGCCGGTGAACACGCGCACACTGCCGGCTGGGCACGGCGACAAGCCCACACCCACGTCTGTCGGGTGCGGTTTTGTCCGGGGCAGAACCCAGGCCGGGTCCCAGCTTCTCACGCATGGGTTCCATTTAAGGGCAAATGCAGCAAATTGTAAACCTGGATACTTGAGCCCGCGCCAAACCGGTGTATCGTTCTACCGTAATCCGTATTATCCCGGATTGGCGTCCGTAAAAGCTGGCATTTAGTAACGCACGGGAGTAGTCGATAGAGAAACCGTAATGCGAGTTGATACTAATAACGAATTAGCACGCGCCGCGAGAATCCAGGCGCGCACACCGCCGCGGAAGACGCCGAGTGAGCCCAATAAGCCGGATCTGGCCAGGACAGACGCCCTGGAAGCCGCCCTTAAAGCAACACCAGTTGCGCGAGCTGAACAAGTTGCGAGAGCAAAAGCGCTGATTCAGGACCCTGGTTACCCGTCAGCCAAGGTGGTGGACCGGGTGGCAGGTGTTCTGGCGAGTCATATCCGGAGCAAAGATTAGTTGGTTGCGGCGCTTTAGCGCTTCGGCGTCGCTGGCGGAGGATTGGTGGATTCGGGTTGCGGCTTCGGAGGTGGAGGGGCAAGGCGGTTAATCTCGGTCTCGTATTTTTCGGCGTCGGCCTTCTTGTCCAGCTTCTGTGCGAGGGGCAGGAGCTTTCGGTACAGGCCGAGCTGATCCGGATAAGTTGGGTTTTCGTGCAGTAGTTTTTGGTAATCCTCGTAGGCATCCTGCGCGCGATCGACCGCGAGGAGCCTCTCGCCGAGGGTTAGGCGGAGCCGGACCCGCTGTTGCGGCGTGGGATCCAGCCCGAGCGCCTGCTCGTACGTATGCGCGGAGGAGGTGGGTTTGCCCTGCGCGGCGTAGAGGTCGGCGAGCTTCTCTGAGAGCACCGCGCTGGGCTTTTCGGAGTTAACCTGCTCCAGCAGCGCCACCACCTCCGCAATCGGCTTGCGGTTCACCAGCCCCAGATTGGCCAGGCGCAACCACGCCCATTCCATCAGCTTGCTGCCGCGCGCGTAAAGGTCCTGGTAATACTGGTCAGGATCCTTGCCAAAAGGCCGGTAAAGGGGATCCCCTACCACCGTCGTCTGCCAGGACAACACCGACTGTGACGCATACGCCGCTTCGCCAAAGGTGAATTTGCCATAAATGAGGCGGGCCATGAACACCCCCACCTCGGGCGTGCCGGACAGGTAGGGCTCGGCGACGCAGCCCATCGTGATGGTGGCTCCCTTGGCCAACAGCGGGCCAACCCAGTTTTGACTCGTGCTGCGCAACGTGGCCGCGCTGAAGGAATGCAGGTGATAGGCAAAGGCCCCAGGCATGAATTCCACCGTGGGTTGGGTGAACGGCCCGGAGACGCCGCCATCATACCAACCGATGTAAATGGCAATCTGGCTCATCGGGAAGGCCGCCGGAAATGTCCCGGGTTGCTCGTCCACTACCCTTTCAAAGCCAAAGTGACGGCAGATTTCTGACGCGCCGCGAATCCAATCATCTCCCGGCTTGTAATTCGGATCCGTGATGTTGCGCAGATCGAAATAGGCGCGCCCCCACAGCCCGTCCGCCTCAGCCTGTAGCGCCTTGTCCACCAAGCCGCGCGCAATGGTTGCGGACGGACCGTCCAGCCGCGCGACCAGCAGCACGCCGTTGGTGGGATGCAGCATCGCGCTGTTCGTCGTGGTAAAGACCGGGTTACGCAATGGCCCGGCCAGCGGCAGGCTGTCTTCGATCATTGGGAGCAAGGCCAGTTCGCTGTCCACCGCCGCCTCGTCGCGGCGCAATTCCGGACGCAGGCTCTCCAGTCCCTCCTCTTCGAGATGAGGGTCTTTATCAATCCGCAGCGGGACGCCATAGCAGAGCACGGCGTAGCGGATTTTGGATTCGACCACCTTCCATTCCATCCGGCCAGGCTGGTTGGTGGTGGCGTGGATAATCGTCGGGGCGATTTGCCAGAGCTTCTGCTTCTTCAGTTTCGCCGCGAGCGGCTTCTGCAACTCATCCCGAAACTCCGCTCGCGATATGTCTTCATTGGTCGAGAGCGGGAAGCCGTAGATCTGGCTGGCCGGCACGTGTCGCCGCTCGGCGTAATAATCCGCCACGCCCTTGGATTCCGGCACGCGCGTGTTATAGACGATGATCACCTCGTCGCCCGGATTGGCCGCGCGCGAGGTCAACGCCCCGCCGCACGCAAGCACCACGATCAATACATATAGTCTCTTCACATTCAGGCCATACATGGACGCCCCCCGTCCAGTTCCGTTCAACCGCTCTGACGTTTCACGCCTCATCCCCCACACTCCACCCGCAACCCATCATACGCTAGCTCCACCCCGGGCGGCAGTTCCGCCTGCGCCGCGTCATGGTCATAATCGTGGGTCAGATGTGTAAAATACGTGCGGGGGGCGGCGATGCGTCGCGCCGCGGCCAGCGCCTCATCGAGGGACATGTGGGTGGGGTGTGGCGTCTTGCGCAGCGCGTCCAACACGGCCACCTCCACACCGCGGACCTGGTCGAGGGCTGCCGCCGGCACTTCCTTGCAGTCGCTCATGTACGCCAGCCGCTTCCGGCCCTGCTGCACAAAGAGATACCCCCAGGTTTCCACCGGCCCGTGAGGCAGCCGCAGGGGGACAAGGTCCAAATCCCCGAGCTTGAACGGGCCGGTGAGGACATGCGGTTCGGGGATGAAATAACCCTTCGGCAATGGCACATCCTGGAACGCGTATCGAAACACGCGCTTCAGGTCGTTCATGGTCGGTTCGTTGGCATAGATCGGCAGCGCCTTGCCCCCGCGCAGGTCGCAGAAACGGCGGCAGTCATCCAGGCCCATGATATGATCGGCGTGCGAGTGAGTGAACACCACGGCATCGAGCCAGCAAATCTTCTCGCGCAGCATCTGGATGCGGAATTCGGGCGTGGTATCCACGACCAGCCTGGTCTGCTCCGTCGCCACATAGATCGATGGCCGCGTGCGATGGTTCTTCGGGTTGGCCAGGAACGCGGGCGGATATTCTTTGCCAATGATCGGCACGCCCTGCGAAGTGCCCGAACCGAGAAAGATGAACGAGAATGCCATGAAGGGAATGGAGGAGAATGCTTACGAGAACTCTTTGTCGAAATCTGCGTGACCGCCGATGCAAAACCAGCGCACTGGATCCCCCGTGCGCAGGGCCACCGCTCGATAGTGGAGACCGATCCTGACCGACCAGGCGTTGGCGTGCCCCCTCAGCAGTTTGAACCGGAGCGAAAGCTGGTGGGGACTATTGCGAAATACCCTGAAAGCCTCTCTGGCCTGGGCCTGTATTCCGGCCGGCAAACGATCGAAACGCCGCCAAAACTCCGGGAAAGTCCGGCTGATCACAAGCGATCCCAATCCATGGGCTCGTCTTTGCCCTCAGCGGCCAGTCGCTCAAACTGCTTCAGTTTCGCTGCCAGCTTCGGTCTGGGCGCGGGGTCATTGATGATTCTTTCCCATTCGTCGCCGCCGTGTTTGGTCTTGGTCCCGGGCAAAGGTCCTAGCCCCGATTGCAGGGCTCGCGCGAAGTCCAGGAGTTGCGCCTTCTTGCGAGGCGGCAACAAGTGGGAAATTCGGGTAATCTCTGCGACCGCGCTTTTCATATAGTCACTTTAGCAAACGCAGGCGGCGACAGCAAGCTTGCCCATTGCAGGCTTAACCGACAAATTCAGCCCCGGAACTGCGATATGCTGACGACCCTGCGCATCAAGAACCTCGCCCTCGTGGCCGACCTGACGCTCGAGTTGCAGCCCGGCTACAACGTCATCACGGGCGAAACGGGCGCGGGCAAGTCCATGCTCATTGGCGCCCTGAACCTCGCCTTGGGCGAGCGGGCCGACCGCACCCTCATTCGCAGCGGCAGCGACAGTTGCTCGGTCGAGGCCGCGTTCGATATCGCCCGGCTCCGGGCGCCGCTCCAATCATTCCTGGAGGAAAACGGCCTCGAACCTTGCGCCGACCACCAGCTTATCCTGAAGCGCTCCTTCACCAGCTCTGGCACCAACCGCCAGTTCATCAACGGCTCCCCTACGACATTGAACATCCTGGCCGCCCTGGGCGAGTGGCTGGTGGACATCCACGGCCCGCACGAGCACCAGTCGCTGCTGCATCCCGCCCGCCAGCTTGCGATCCTGGACGCCTTTGGAAACCTCGATGCCGAGCGCGAGGCCTTCGCGGACCTCGTCCGCCGGCGCGCCGCGCTCGACGCCGAGAAGGCCGCGCTGATCGTTGATGAGAAGACCTATGCCCAACAGCTTGACCTGCTCCGCTTTCAGGCCGGCGAGATTGACGCCGCCCAGCTCCAGCCGGAAGAGGAGACGCGGGTCGAGCAAGACTACAAGCGCGCCAGCAACGCCGCCAAACTGCTCCAGCTCAGCCAGGCTGCGCTCGATGTGTTGAGCGAGAACGACGCCTCCCTACTCACCCAGGCCGGCAGCATTGGCCGCACTTTGCAGGAGTTGCAGCGAGTCGATGCCTCGGCGGCCCCGTTGCTGACCCTGCACGAGCAAGCCGTAGCCGCGCTGCGCGATCTGCAGGCGGAGCTTTCCCATTACTCGGACAAGACCGACATTGACCCCGCCCGCCTTCAGCAGCTTGAGGAGCGCCTCAACCTTATCCATTCCCTCAAGCGCAAATACGGCGCCACGGTGGCTGAGGTCATCTCATTCGGTGAGGAGGCCCGGCGCAAGCTCCAAAGCCTGGAACAGCGCGATGCCGAACTGGGCCGGCTCAATGCCGAACTCCAGAAGCTTGAGGCCGAACTCTGGCGCGCCGGCCAGGCCCTGTCCGCCAAACGCCGCAAAGTCATCCCCCAGCTCAGCAAGGCCGCCAGCAAACAGCTCGCCGACCTCGGCTTCAAACAAAGCCGCCTCGACATCGCCCTGACCACGCTGGACGCGACCGACCCCGCTTTTCACGCATCACGTATCACGCATCACGGTCTCGACACCCTCGAATTCCAATTCGCCCCCAACCCCGGCGAGCCTGCCCGACCCCTGCGCGCCATCGCCTCCTCGGGCGAGCTGGCCCGGGTGATGTTGGCTCTGAAAACCGTGCTTGCCGCCGAGGACCAGATCCCCGTGCTCGTGTTCGACGAGGTGGATGCCAACGTCGGCGGCGAGACGGCCAATGCCGTCGGCGAAAAGATGAAGCAGATTGCACAGAAGCGTCAGGTGCTCTGCATTACGCACTTGCCGCAAGTGGCCGCGCCTGCGTCCGCCCATTACCTGGCCTCCAAGCAAACCAAGGGCGGCCGCACCACCTCTGAGATCACCCTCCTTAACGCGAAGGACCGCGTCATCGAGCTGACCCGTATGCTGGGCGGCCAAACCGATGCTGCCCGGAAGCACGCCGAGGCATTGCTGAAGGGTTAGACCGCCCGACGGCACCTCGGGTGGGGCTTGGCTGAACAAAGCCGCAGCCAAAGGCGACACGCCAAATGCGCCGGAGTGACTCCAAGGACGCAAAGCAGCAGAACGGCAGCCGAACTGCGCGAAGCGTTTGGAGTGCGCGGAGCTTGCTCCCGCTTTGGGCCGCGCGGCACCGCTCGAAAGCGCCAGCAAGCTGGCCGCACTCCATACGCTTCGCGCGGCAGGAAATCAGGGAAGCCCTCTGGGCTTGTGGACAATTTCGACGGTCGCAGGGAAGACAGAATGGATTGAAGAGGCGTCCGAACGGCTCAGCCGCGAGTGCCTATCGAGCGCGCAGATACGGCCCTATGTTGGAGGAGATCGCGTGGCGGTCCGTTGTTGTTCGGTTGTTGTTCCGTTGTATCTCGGTTGTATTTCGGTTGTACGCGCGCTATTTAGCGGTTGTCGATCCATTGCCGCCTATCTCTGCATGCCTTTGGGTCGGGCAACGGCCTCAGGAGAGACACAGGGCTACGACTCTAAACTCACGGCTGCAACCTCGGGGCAGGTTTTGCTTCATCAGGTGAAAACAGCGGGTGAGGCAACGTCCGGCGGCCACTCACTTGTCTTGCGGCCCGGGCTCCGTTAGGTTGCGAGCGTGATTTACGACGCGTCATTGGACGAACTGCTGCAGAAAGTCTGGGATGGACAGCGCATCAGCCAGACTGAGGCCCTACGGCTCTATCATTTGCCGCTCGAAGAGCTCGGCGCTTTGGCTGACCGGCGACGCCAGATCGCCCGCGCCGCCGCCTACGACGGGCGGGGCAACGAAATCGTCACCTACATCGTCGATCGGAATATCAACTACACGAATGTTTGCAACGTGTACTGCAAGTTCTGCGCTTTTTATCGGACGGAGAAGGATGACGACGCGTACGTCATCACGCTGGAGGAGATGGACAAGAAGGTCGAGGAGACGCTGGCGCTGGGCGGGACGCAGATTTTGCTGCAAGGCGGGCATCATCCGAAGCTTACCAAGCAGTGGTATCTGGACTTGCTCGCACACATGAAGGGCAAGTTCCCGCAGATCAACATCCACGGCTTCAGTCCGAGCGAGTTCGTCCACTTCCGCGAGGTCTTTCAGGAACCGCTGGAGAAGATCATCGGGGATTTCAAGGCGGCTGGCCTGGGATCCATTCCGGGCGGTGGCGGCGAAATTCTGGTGGACCGCGTGCGCCAGCGTGTTTCGCCGCTCAAAGCGATGAGCGATGATTGGCTGGAGGTCATGGACGTTGCGCATCGGCTTGGGCTGAATTCATCGGCGACCATGATGTTTGGCCACGTCGAGACCGTGGAAGACCGCATCGAGCACCTCGAACGCGTGCGCGCGCAGCAAGACAAGTCGAAGGGCTTCACGGCGTTCATTTCGTGGACCTTCCAGGCCGAGCACACGAAGCTGCACGCGCCAACCGTCGGGGCGCACGAGTATTTGCGCACACAAGCCCTGTCGCGCATTTACCTCGACAACTTTCCGAGTGTGCAGAGCTCGTGGGTGACGCAGGGACAGGAAATCGGCCAGGTTGCCCTGAAGTTTGGCGCAAATGACCTGGGCAGCATCATGATCGAGGAAAACGTGGTCTCCCAGGCCGGCACCACGTTCAGCATGGATGTAGCCGACATGCGCCGGCTCATCTCGGAGCTCGGCTACGAGCCCCACCAGCGCGACAACTGGTATCGGCTTTTGAACTGATGATCCGCGAATTACGCTAATTAACCGGAGACACTCAGGCCGTTCGCACGGGAGGCTGCCTGACTCTTGGGACCTGCGAGCAAATCTCAGTCCCTTTAGCGCAAATTAGCGTAATTCGCGGATTCCTCTCCCCGGTTTTCGCTTGCCGGGTGGGGTGATTTGCTGGAAAAATGCGCCGCGCATGGCATTTCTGCCAATGCGCTCGGGCGGGGGAATGGCGTCTTCCCTGGCCAGGTTCAATAATCACGACGCGCAGGAATTCTCGATGACGAAAGTTTTGCTATTAGGCCTGGGCCGCTGGGGTGTCAACCACCTCCGCAACCTCAATGCGATGCCAGTCGAACTCTACGTGGCCGAAGTGGATTCCAAACGGCTGGAGCCGGCGCGCAAGCTTGGCCTGCCCGACGCACGCCTCACGACCAATTACAAGGATTGGGTGAGCAAGGTGGACTGTGTAGTAGTAGTTACCCCGGCACAGACGCATTTCCCGATCTGCAAGGAGTTCCTCGAAGCCGGCAAAGACGTGTTCGTGGAGAAGCCCATCACGCTCATTTCGAACGAGGCGCAGAAGCTGACAGATTTGGCTGCGAAGCATAAGCGCATCCTGCAGGTGGGACATATCTTTCGATTCGACCCGGCGTCGCAATGGCTGCGCGACGCGATCCACGCCGGGCAGTTTGGGCGGGTGCAAATCCTGCGCAGCAACTTCAGCGGCTTTAAACGCCCGCGCAACGACAGCGGTGTGATGTTCGCCGACGCCATCCACTTCGTGGACTTGTTCAATTATTTCATGGGCAAAACGCCCGCGCGTGTGTTTGCCGTTACGCAAGACTTCCTGGGCCGGGGCATGGAAGACGCCTCGCTCCTCTCACTAGAATACAAGGGCGACCGGGGCGTGACTTGGGCGACGGTCGAGACGAATTACTTTCTGCCTGGCAAATTCCGCGAAGTCACGGTCATCGGCAGCGAACTCAGCGCGGTGTGCGACTACAACGTGTCGCAATACAAGATCAAGACGTTCGCCAACCGCCACGTCAAAGAGGGCAACGATTTCAAGGCCATCGAAGGAACGTTGCACCAGGTGGAAAGCCCGCCCGAGGAACCGCTATTGGCCGAGCTGCGTGCTTTCGTCGATTCCGTCCAGACGCGCAAAGCGCCGCGCGCCAATGGAGCCGCAGGCGTTGACTCAGTCCGCGTGCTCGAAGCCGCCCTGGAGTCCGCGAAGACTGGGCGAACGGTCGAACTGAAATGATTTCCCGAATCAATTCGCGCAAATTCGCGTAATTCGCGGATTATCCCTTTAACCCTTTATGCAAAAGATAACGTTATCGAAATGTTTCGTGAACTCGGAAGTCGAGGAGGCCGCCCTCCGCGCCATCCGCTCCGGGCAATACATCCTGGGCAAGGAATGCCAGGCCTTTGAGTCTGAGCTGGCGGCTTACACCGGCACCAAGCAATGCGTCCTCGGCACTTCCTGGACGATGATTGTCTATCTGCTGCACCAGCTTCAGGGGGTCGGGCCGGGGGACGAGATCATCGTGCCCAGCCACACGGCCTTTCCCACGATGGAACCGCTCATTCATTTGGGCGCGCGGCCGGTGTTCGTGGACGTCGATGATACCTATGTGATGGACCTCGACCAGGTCGAGGCTGCCATTACGCCGCGCACGGTGGGCATCATTCCCGTGTATATCTACGGCCACCCCGTTGATGTGGATCGGGTGATGGCGATTGCGGCGAAGCATCATCTGTGGGTGATCGAAGATTGCGCGCAGTCCCAAGGTGCTAAATACAAGGGCAAGACCGTCGGCAGCATCGGCGACTTCGGCGCATTCAGTTTCTTCCCGTCAAAGAACCTCACCGTTCTGGGAGACGGTGGCTGCATCACGACGAATAACACCCAGATGGCCGACCGGCTTCGCATGCTGCGGAACCATGGACGCCAGGGTAAATACGATCACGAGTTCCCGGGCTACAATGTGCGGTTCAACGAGATCAACGCCGCCATTGGGCGCGTGATGCTCAAGCATCTTGACGGCTTCAACGACAACCGGCGCAAGATCGCCGCTCGCTACAACGAGCGCCTCAAGGGCATCGTCCAGACCCCGCCCGAGCGCGAGTGGGCGAAGGCCGTCTATCACATGTACGTCATCCGCTGCGAGCGCCGCGACGACCTGCAAAAGTTCCTGAAGGAGCGGAATATCGACACGGGCATCCATTACCCGAAACCGAATCATCTTCAACCGGCGGTCACGGGCTTGTTCCCTTTCATCCCTAAACTCCCGCGCACCGAGCAGATAGTGAAAGAGATTCTCTCACTGCCGATTCACGGTGAGATGGGGC
>PLZQ01000441.1 GCA_003152225.1 Limisphaerales bacterium
CGCTGGTCCAATGGGCGGTATTCGCAATGAGCCTGGTGGATGGCATCTTCCTGTCGGCGCTGGTCGTGGTGACCGGCGGTTACGACAGCATTCTCTACTGGCTCTTCCTGGGTCTGATCGTGCGCGGGGCGGTGAGCGTGCCGCGCGCCACGTCGCAAATCCTGCTCAATTTGACGCTGACCGTCTGCTATGTGATGGCGGGGGCCATTAACATCTCCATCAGCAAAAGTCTTGAGCAAGAGCGTGAGGCCACGGCCGCGTGGCAAAGGCTGCCTAATTACGCACATGGCTCCAATGCCCCACCAAGCAGGCGCCACTTAAACGTGTCAGCCGGTCATGCCGCGACGGTGGCGCCGGAAGGCACCAACCTGGCCCCATCCGCCGAACCGCGGGCCAACCGCTTCACTCGTCCCACCGACAACCGGGATGAGCAGTCGAAGGAGGCTCTGCAGTTTTCGACGCCCCTTGACAATCCGACGCAGACGCTGACGCTGCGCCTGGCGTTGCTGTTGTTGATGACGGTCTGCTGCTACGGGGTGCAGGTGCTGCTGGAGCGGCAGCGGCGGGCGGTGGAAGAAGAGCGCGAGTTCGCGATGCGGGAAGGCCAGTTGCGCTCCGCAGGGCGCGTGGCGGCCGAGTTCACTCATCAGATCAAGAACCCGCTGGCCATTATCAACAACGCCGCGTTCTCGCTGCAGCGCGCGCTCAAGCAGGGCAAGGCGATCTCGGCCGAGCAGATCCGCATCATCCAGGAGGAAGTCGAGCACTCAGACCGCATCATCACGCAAATCATGGGCTACGCGCAGTTGAGCGAGGGGCACGTGGAAAAGCTGAACCTGGTTGAAGAGCTGGATCACGCCATCGGCCAGGTGTTTCCGCCGGCGGCCGGCTACCCCGTCCGCATCCACGCCGATTACCACACCCCGGAGTTTCCGCCGATGTTCATGCAGCGCCGCCATTTGCTGGACTCCTTCGTCAACCTGCTGCAGAACGCGCGCGAAGCCCTCGGCGAAAAGGGAGGCAACGTCTTCATCAGCGCGCGCTGCCATGCCGATTCCTCCATCGAGGTGACCATTCGCGACGATGGACCCGGCATTCCGCCGGACAAACAGGAGCGGATCTTCGAGGCCTACTATACGACCAAAGCCAAGGGCACCGGGTTGGGCCTGGCCACGCTCAAGCACAACGTCGAACTCTACGGCGGCACCGTGCGGGTGGAATCTGCCCTTGGAAAGGGAGCGCGGTTTGTTCTAGTATTCCCCGCAAAGGCCTTAATTAAGCTGGCCAAACAGATTTGAATACGCCCGAAGACATTAGTGCAGGAGCGCAGCGCAGAGGCGCGTGCACGCCGCTGCCGGCCATTGCCGGGGCGACTCCCCCCCGGCCCGGATTGAGGCTGCCGCCATGACTCCCCGGCTGCCGCCAGTGCTCGTGGTGGACGACGAGAAGAACATGCGCCTGTCGCTCAAGACGGTGCTGGCCGACGAGAGTTACTCCGTGCGGGCGATTGAATCGGCCGAGGAAGCCCTGCAACTGCTGGAGCGGGAAGATTTTTTCATGGTCATCACCGATGCGCGGCTGGGCGGCATGAGCGGCTATGAGTTCCTGGGCAAGGCGCGCACGCGCTGGCCGGACCTGCCGATCCTGATGATCACTGCTTACGCGACGCCGAAGCTGGCGGTCGAAGCCATCCGCTCCGGGGCGGTCGATTATCTGCCCAAGCCCTTTGCGCCCGAGGAATTGTTGCACGCCGTGGCGCGCTGCGCGGAGCGCTATCGCCTCCTGCAGGAAAACGCCAGCCTGCGCGCCCGCACGACCGAGACCTGGGGGCTGGAGCAGATCGTGGGCGAATGCCTCAAGATGCGCGAGTTGCGCCAGCTCATTCAGACCGTCGCGCCGACCGACGCCCGCGTGCTGGTGCTCGGCGAGAGCGGCACCGGCAAGGAATTGGTGGCCGGGGCGCTGCACTGTTTAAGCCAGCGGGTCGAGGCCAGCTACATCCGCATCAACTGCGCCGCCATCCCGGAAACGCTGCTGGAAAGCGAATTGTTCGGCCACGAGAAGGGCGCTTTCACCGGCGCTTTGAAGCAGAAGCTGGGCCGGGTGGAGGAAGCCGACGGCGGCACGATCTTCCTGGATGAGATCGCGGACATGAGCCGGCCGCTCCAGGCCAAGCTGCTCCGGTTCCTGGAGGATGGCTCCTTCATGCGCGTGGGCGGGACCCAGGAACTGCGGGTCAACGTCCGGCTCATTGCCGCTACCAACCGCGATATCATCGAGGCGATCCGCCAGGACCAGTTCCGGGAGGATTTGTTCCACCGGCTTAATGTGGTGCAATTCCGGCTGCCGCCGCTGCGCGAGCGGGGCGACGACGTGTCCCTGCTCGCCGATTATTTCCTGCGCAGCTTCGGCCTCTCCATGAACAAGACGACCCGGACGATTTCCCGTGCGGCCCGGCAGAAGCTGCTTACACACCACTGGCCCGGCAACGTGCGGGAGCTGCGCAACGTGATCGAACGCGCCCTCATCCTGGAGACGACCAGCGAAATCGAGCCTTCCAGCCTGCCGGATTTCCAGCTCGAAGGGCGCCTGCACAAGACGGCCGCCCCCCGGCTCACAGGCACCGAGTCGCTCGACGAGCGGATGGCCACCTTCGAGCGGGAACTCATCGGCGCCATGCTCGAACAGAATCACTTCAGCCTGACCCGCACGGCCGAGCAGTTGAAGATCAGCCGCCACGCTTTGCGCTATCGAATGCAGCGCTTGAACGTCGTCGCCGAGACCATCTCGGACGAAGACTCCACCGCTTTCGAGGGCAAGACCCCTTCATCATGAGCCCCATTCCATTATTCCTGGCCGCCCTTGACCTTTCCGCAATTCTGCGGCCGTGGCGGTTGTTATCCCCGATCGCCCGGGAGGGCCTCCTCATCTTCGGCGCGATGGCTTCGGTTACGCTGCTGGCCATGGCCTGGGCGCTATTCCTTCGGCGCAAGCGCCATCACCGGCACCGGCACCACCATCATGGACACCACGATTCTTCCGAGTTAGCCGAGATCTCTCTGGCCCCAAACGAGGCGGACGCCACCGCCGGGCCGGAGAAACGTCGCCGCCGGCGGCGCCGTTCCGGCCGCCACCACCGCCCGCGCAACCCGACCCTCGCCGAGACCGGCGGTTTGCCGCCCATCCGCCCACCAGAACCGCCCGCGCCCCAGCCTTGAGCCATGCAAGACAGCCGGACGATCACGCGGAAGAGCGCGTCGAATCTGGCGCTGGCTTTCGTCCTGCTGCCCAAAGCCAAGCGCGACGGCATGTCCGCCCTCTACGCCTTTTGCCGCGAGGTGGATGACGTGGCCGACGAAGAGTCCGTCCCCGTCTCTCAGCGTCGCGCGCAACTGGCCGCCTGGCGCGCCGATATCCGCCGCGCTTGCGGCGCGGAGACGCCGCAATTCCCCGTCAACCGCGAGCTACAGCCGGTCATCCGCCAGTACCATTTGCCCTTCGAGCACTTTGACGCCTTGCTCCAAGGCGTCGAGATGGACCTCGACATCAAGCGCTACAAGAACTACGAGGAACTGGACCTGTACTGCTACCGCGTCGCGTCGGTGGTCGGCTTGCTGAGCATCGAGGTGTTCGGCTACCAGAACGCGGCTTGCCGCGAGTACGCGGTCTGCCTCGGCAAGGCGCTCCAACTGACCAACATCCTGCGCGACGTGCGCACCGACGCCCAGCGCGGCCGCATCTACTTGCCGCTGTCCGAGCTGGCCCGGTTCAAGGTCTTGCCGGAGGAGATTCTGCGCCTGGAATACTCTCCGTGCTTCTTCGAGCTGGCGAACGGCGTGGCCGAGCGCGCCCGCCATTTCTATCGGCTCGCCCGCGAGACCCTGCCCGCCGCCGACCGCCGTTCAATGGTCGCCGCCGAGTTGATGGGGTCGGTCTATTGGCGGCTGTTACGCAAGCTCGAGCGGCAGCGCTTCAATGTTTTCGGTCCCGGGGTGACGCGCTTGAACAAGGGGCAAAAGGCCCTGCTCATTTTACGCTCCTGGCTGCGCTTTGTGTCCGGCGCCCTGTCCCCCAATTATGGCGCTTAGCCCGCCCTCCCGCCGCCTGATCGTCAACGCCGACGATTTCGGCCGCTCAGCCTCCATTAACCAGGCCGTCATCCGCGCCCACCGCGAGGGCATTCTCACCACCGCCAGCCTAATGGTGAACGAACCCGCCTGCGAGGAGGCCGTGGCCCTCGCCCGCGAGAACCCAACGCTGGGTGTGGGATTGCATTTGACCTTGCTGTGCGGCCAGGCCGCCCTGCCGCCCGACCAGATTCCCGGGCTGGTCAACGCGCGGGGCGAATTCCCCACCAACCCCGCCGGCGCCGGCTTCCGCTATTTCTTCCTGCGCCGCCTGCGCGAACCGTTGCGGCGCGAGCTTCACGCGCAGTTTCAGAAGTTCCGCGCCACCGGCCTGCCTCTCGACCACGTCAACGGCCATCTGCACCTCCATCTGCATCCGACGGTGTTCGGCATCCTGATGGCGGACGCCGGCGAGCTCGGCATCAAGCGCCTGCGCCTGACCGTCGATCCGCTCCGACTGAACTTGCGCGCGGCCTCCGGGCACCTCGCCTATCGAGCGCTCCACGTTGCCATTTTTCACCCGCTTTCGGCGCGTGCCCGGCCCGCCCTGGCCCAGCGCGGCATCCGACACACGCAAGCGGTCTTCGGCCTGCTCCAGAATGCCCGCGTGGATGAAGCCTATGTTACCCGGTTGCTCCCGCTGCTCCCGGCGGGAGATTCCGAGCTTTACTCCCATCCCTCGCTTGATGAATTTAAGAATGAGTTCGACGCCTTAATCAGCCCGGTCGTGCGGGAACAGGTTAAGCAACTCGGCATCAAACTCATTCGCTACCAGGATTTGTAATATGATCAAATTGCTTTCAATTCTCATTGTCGGGCTGATCTTTGAATCCGCCGGCGTGGTTTCGCTCAAGATCGGCATCACGCAGATCGGCGACATGAATGGAGTCAGTGTTGCTGAATTGGTGAAGGTGGTCAAAGCGGGCGCCACCAATGTGAACGTGCTGTTCGGTGTGTTCTGCGAGGCGGTATTCTTCGCCAGCCTGCTGATCCTGATGGCCAAGAGCGACATCAGTTTTCTCTGGCCGCTGACCGCCTTGAGCTTCGTGTTTGCGACGTTCGCGGCGATGTGGTTCCTGCACGAGCGGGTGTCCTCCGTCCGTTGGGCGGGCGTCGTGTTCATCATGATCGGCGCCGCCCTGATCAGCTACAGCGAGCACGCGAAACCGAAGCCAGAGCAGCCCACAGCGGCTCTGGAATCAGGAGTTACGCCGCCGTAACTCGGGTCAGAGCCGCAGTGCAATAGTCGAAAGCAAGCGCAAGCCCCGACGGCTTCCAGGCCACCTGCTTCGCGAAGCGTTTGGAGTGCGTCCAGCTTGCTGGCGCTTTCCGACGGTGCCGCGCGCCCGAAAGCGGGAGCAAGCTCCGCGCACTCCAAACGCTTCGCGCAATTTGGCTGCAGCAGTGCCGCCCGGCGCTTCTTTTAAGGCAGCAGGTCGGCCAACACTTGGCCCAGTTTCGTGGCGGCGGCTTCGCTCTGTTTGCGCAACTTGAGCAGCGCGCCCACCTTCCCTGGCGACTTCGCCAGGACCATGGCCAGTTTGACGTAACTCATCTTCAGGTCCGGCGTCATCAACTGGTTGAAATCCAACGGAAGATCTTCGTCCGCGGTGTCCAGGATCACCCGCACGGTCGCGCTGGGGATTTTCTGCTCGCGGCATACAGAGCAAATTATCTGCGATTCCATCTCCACCGCATCCGCGCCGGTCGCTTCTCGCAGTGCACGCTTTTCTTCGACGGTTACCGCCACTCGCTCCGCACAATGAAAGCGCGCCGGTTTAGCCCCCGCCGCCAGGAGTGCTGGTTCCAGGCCCGTTTCCGAGTCGGCCGCGAACACCACCGAGCCCATCGCCAAGCCCGGACTTAATCCTCCTGCAAACCCACAAGTCAGCACCAACGTCGGTCGCTCCTCCGCCAGCGCAGCCCGGATCGCCCGCTCCGCATTACGTTTCCCCATGCCTACGAGGATGACTCTGAGGCTATCGCCCATCTCCACCAACTTCTGGAACGCCCGCGCCTCCTCCTTGACCGCAAAGCACACCAAGCCCTTTCGGATTTCGCCCTTCGGATTTCTTTCGGCCTTCGGATTTCGGCCTTCGGATTTCACTTCACTCCCGCCAGCCGCTCCCGCCAGATATGGTACAGCAGCACGGTGGCCTTCACATCCCGCAAGCAATACTCCGCAATATCCCGGTGCCTTCCCTCCGCCATGAGCGTATTCACATCCAAGCCCGTGACGCCCTGAGCCTTGGGCGACTCGATGCCGAACGCCTTGCAGTAAAAGTCCAGATTGAACCGCCGCGCCGCCCCGTCCCGGCCGCTGACGCTATAGAAGGTGAGCTGTTCCATCAGGTCGCAATGCGGGTCGGTTTGGAAGCGGTAGCCCAGCCAGTCCTTGCGGCTAATCGGCACGTTGAGCAGCGCCGAACGGAGATAGACGAACGGCACGTCGAACCCGCGCCCATTGAACGTGACGATCGTCTCGTAATGCTTCGCCACGTCCCAGAACGCCGTGAGCAGCTCGACCTCATCCACGCACGCCATGAACTCCACCGGGCCGGCGTCGTCCGCCGCCTCCTCGTAGTCCGCCGCCGTGAACAGCACCTGGCCGCGCGAGGTGTCGGCATTCAGCATCGCGATGCACACTACCTGCGCGGTAAAGGGCCAGAGATTGAACTGTTGCTGGATCTCGGCGTGCCGGGTGGCGCGCGCCGATTCATCGGTTATCTTTTCGCACTCGCGAAACAGGTATTCCTGCTGCGCTTCGTCGAACTGCTCCAGCGGCAGCGCGGAAGTTTCGATGTCGAATACCAGTCTGGCCATTCTTTATTGG
>PLZQ01000480.1 GCA_003152225.1 Limisphaerales bacterium
AAGGCTCCCTCGATGATCGGCGCCGGAACCCGCTCCACAAACTGGCACTGGATTTGGTGCCGCGCCTGGACCTGCATCAGGAAGTCTTCGAGCGCGGAGCGCAATCCGCCAGCCTCCAGCGGCACCAGGTAAAGCCCCCGCGCCACCGCGCGTGCTTGCGCGATGGACTCGCTCAGCAGGTCGGCAATCACCACCGCCTCCGCCCGCTCCGGCAGGGATTGCTCCGTCAGTTTGGCCGCCAGCTTCCGCGCGGCGAACGCCACGCTCACCAGGTGCTGGCACAGGCCGTCATGCAGATCTTCGCCGATGCGCCGCTGCTCGCGGTCGCTGATCTCGGCAATCTGGCGTTCGAGACTCTTGCGGGCGCTGATGTCGCTGAACACGATGACTCCGCCGGCCACTTTGCCGGCCTGATCCACCAAAGGCCGGCTGTTCACGGAGAGCCAGAGGCCGGCCGGAGGGTCTGCGTGGTGCAGGAACATTTCGGCCCCGTCCACCGCTTCCCCGCGCACGGCTCGCGCCATCGGATTCTCCCGGCTCACCGACTCGGCGGGCGAATCGGGCAGGTAGTTCTCCTGCGCGGCCAGCCACGCCAGGACGTCGGCGCCGGCCGAAGGAATCCGGAGCATGCGCCGCGCCGCCGGGTTGATGTGCAGCAGGCGGCCCTGGGCGTCGGCGACCACCACCCCATCTGCCATGCTGTTGAGAATCGACTGCAGAATATCGGTCTGCGCCTGCAGGTTGGCCTCGGACTTGGCCAGTCGGTCAGCCCGTTCCTCGGCTGCGGCGCTGCGTTAGGAAGCCATTGGCTGACATGCAGCTTCTTCGTGGTACAAAACAACGGCCCCGTCAACGAAAATGAACTGGGGCGGGGACAGCCTGTTCCCGGTGCCGCGGGCTTGATAATACAGGGACAAGCTGTCCCCGCCCCGTCCAGCAGCGCCTTCCGATTGGAGTTTGACGTGACCCTGAGGTCGCGTCTTTTCAGGGCGGGGCTGTCCTGGCTGCCCAGCGTATTACTGCTTCTCCAGGACCGCCCGCAAGGTCAGTTCGGACCCTTCGGTAATCTTGATCTGTTTCAGGTAATCCTTGAACCCCGCCTTTTTCACCTCAACCACGTGCGCGCCCTCGGTGAGCTTCACATTCGCGGGGGTGTTGCCGACGAAAGCCCCGTCCACGAAAATCTCGTAAGTATCGTCCTCGGCTTTCACACTCACGAGGCCGGTTTTCAATACCTTCGCGGACGCGCTCCCCACGCTGCCCGTTTGCCCGGTCGCCGAGCTTGCCCAATCGACGTCTGCGGATTTTGCCGGCATAGGAGCATCGCCCGTCGTCGCGGCCTTGCGCGGCTTGAACTCGAGCGCCAACCGCTGGCCCTCGGCCACCTGCTCCGGCTTCAAAAACCGCTCGGCGGCGGCGAGATTGATCCGGGCATCATCGGTGATATCGCCGCCCTTCGCTACCGCCAGGTTGAACCATTTGTAAGCTTCCACATAATTCTTGGGCACACCCTTGCCCTTCAAGTAGCAAAGGCCGAGGCTGTTCTGAGCCGGGGCAAATCCCTGTTCCGCCGCCTGCCGGGTCCACTTCAAACCTTCCGGAATGTCGGTCGGCACGCCATTGCCTTCCAGGTAGCAGTTGCCGATCTCGCTCTGGGCTTCCACCAGGCCCTGCGCGGCGGCCTTGCGGTACCACGCCACGGCCTCGGCGGGATCATGGACCACCCCGTCGCCACTGGCAAAGCACCCGCCCAGGTCATATTGGGCTTCGGCCAAACCCTGGTCCGCGGCCCGGTGGAGCCAGCGAGCCGCCTCAGCCTTATCCATCTTCACCCCATTGCCGTTCGAATAGAGCAAGCCCAGCAAGCACTGCGCGCGAGCCGACCCCTGCTCCGCCGCCTTGCGAGTATATTTTGCCGCCTTCACCGGGTCTCTGGCCACGCCGATGCCGCTGGCGTAGAGGGCAGCCACGCTGAGTTGCGCGCTGGCATCGCCCTTGTCGGCCCTGGCTTTGACGGCCTCGAACTGCTTGCGCTCGATGTCGGGCGTCTGACCGGGTGATTGAACCGCGGAAACCGCCAAGAGCACCAGGAGTAGCCAAAGCCAACGATAGAACTTCATGCCGCCAGATTAGTCCCTTTCAAACTGCTGGCAAGCGCCGTGTAATCCAGCCCCACTCCGGCCAGGACTAGAGGAACAATCGAGGAACAATCGAGCAGCAATCGAGGCCATCACCGGGGCCCCCGGCTTGTTCCTGGCGTCCAGGTGGCTTTCGCCAATGTTGAGCCGGCGCTATAACGCGCCGTCCTGCCGGGATCGGCTGCCGCGCTGGCCGGAAATGCGCTCGACAGCCCCGGCGCTTCTCTTTCATCATCCGCGCCAGAGCTATGCCACGCATCGAAGCACCCGTTCAATACCTGCTCACCCTCCCGCCCCGGATGGTGGCCGAGTTCGAAGCGCTGGCAGGCCGGCGGCGGCCCAAATGGTTCGTCGCCTCCGATCCCTCAGGCCAACCCTTGGGCTCAGGCGGCGGCACCGCCAACCTCCTCGCCGAAGCCTGGCGTGCGACTGCTCCCGGCGAGTCGTTTGAGGGCTGGCTGCGTCAAAGCCGCAAGCTGATCCTGCACGCCGGCGGCCTGAGCCGGCGCCTGCCGGCCTATGCGCCGACGGGTAAACTGCTCATGCCCATCCCCGTGTTCCGCTGGTCTCGCGGCCAGCGGCTCGATCAGTCGCTGCTTGATTTGCAATTGCCCGACTACCAGCGCGTGCTGGCCCATGCCCAACCGGGCGCGGCCGCTCTGGTCACCAGCGGCGACGTGCTGCTGCGCTTCGCCCGTGAACTACCTCCCTTCCCCAACGTGGACGTGCTCGGCCTCGGCATGTGGGTCGCCCCGGAGAAGGCCAAGCACTTCGGCGTGTTCTTTTCCCCCCGCGCCCATCCGACCGAGCTCGCCTTCTTCCTGCAGAAACCCGCCGCGTCCAAGATTCGCGAGCTAGCTGAGGATTATCTCTGTCTCGTGGATACCGGCATGTGGCTCCTGAGCGAACGAGCTGTACGCGTGCTGATGGAGCATTGCGGCTGGGATTCGAGCCAATTCAGCGGCGGCACCGCCCGCCGCTATGAGCTATACGCCGAGTTCGGCCTCGCCCTCGGCATGTCCCCGACGGTCCGCGACCCGGCGGTCAACACGCTGTCGTGCGCCGTCGTGCCGCTTCCCGAGGCGGAGTTCTACCACTTTGGCACCAATGCCCAGATGATCGAGTCGGTCTCCGCGTTGCAGAACCTCGTGCTGGATGAATCCAAGATTGGCCGCACTGGCGCGCGCCAGCAGCCGGACCAGGTGACGCAGAACTCGCGCTTCGACGTCACGTTGCGCCGGGAAGGCAACCACACGCTCTGGGTCGAGAACAGCGTCGTGCCGTCCGGCTGGCAACTCGCCTCCCAGCACGTGCTGACCGGCGTGCCGGACAACGACTGGACCCTGCGCCTTCACCCCGGCGTCTGCCTCGACTTCGTGCCGATCGGCGACCACCAGTTCTGTGTGCGGGCTTACGGCTTCAACGACAGCTTCGCCGGCCCGCTGGGCGAGGCCTCGACCCGCTGGCTGGGCCGGGCGGCACGCGACTGGTTCAGCGCGCGCGGCCTCAAGCCGGAAGACTGCGGCGTCGATCCCCAGACCGACATCCATTCCTGTGCCCTGTTTCCAGTGATGGCCGAAAGTGAGCTGGACCCGGCGTTCGTGGAATGGCTCTTTGCGCCCGAGCCGGGACCCGACTCCGGTCTTGCGCGTCGCTGGCGCGAGCTGCCCCGGCTTTCCGCGCAACAAATCCCCGGGCAAATCAACCTGCGCCGCCTCTGTGACCAGCGCACCCGCCTGCGCAATGCCTGCGTCGTGCCGATGCTCAAGAACTACCGTTGGAGCGTCTTCTTCCGCCTGGACCTTGAGGCGACCGCGCGCGCGTTTGCCGCCAGCGGCACCACCCTGCCCGACCTCCATTTCGGCGAGCACGACGATCCCATGCAAGTGGTCCACGACCAAATGTTCCGCTCCGCCGTCCTGCGGCATCGCCAGGAACCGGGCTGGGAGAAGTTCGAGGCCGGCGCGTTCGCCCGGCTGCGCGAGATGATTGCCCATGAAGCCCGGCTCTCGTCCGCCAGCCCGCGCCGCAACGTCATGGATGACCAGATCGTCTGGGCGCGCAGCCCGATCCGATTCGACCTCGCCGGCGGCTGGACCGACACGCCCCCTTACTGCATCGAACACGGCGGCAAGGTGCTCAACCTGGCCGCCGACCTCAACGGCCAGCCGCCCATCCAGGTCTTCGCCAAACTCTCCGAGCGCCCGGAACTGGTCATGCGCTCGATTGACCTCGGCGTCGAGGAACGCGTGCGCACGTATGCCGAGCTCGACACCTTTGGACGCCCGGACAGCCCGTTCGCGCTGACCAAAGCGGCGTTTGCGCTCGCCGGCTTCCTCCCGCGCTTCCATGCGCAAGGCGGGTTTGCCTCGCTGGAGCAACAACTCCGCGAGTTCGGCGCCGGCATTGAAATCTCCCTGCTCGCCGCCGTGCCGAAAGGCTCCGGCCTTGGCACCAGCAGCATCCTCGCGGCGACGGTCCTGGCCGCGCTGGGCGATCTATGCGGGTTGAGCTGGGACCGCAACACTCTCTTCACTCGCACGCTGGCGCTGGAGCAAATGCTCACCACCGGCGGCGGCTGGCAGGACCAGGCCGGCGCGATCTTCCGCGGCATCAAGCTCATCGAGACCGCCCCCGGCCTCGCGCAGAAACCAGTCATCGGCTGGCTGCCGCACCATCTCTTCGACCACGACTACGCCAACCGCTCGATCCTGCTCTACTACACCGGTCTCACGCGCCTGGCGAAGAACATCCTCGCCGAGATCGTGCGCGGCCTCTTCCTCAACTCCCCCTCGCACCTGGGCATCATAGCCGACATTGGGGCGAATGCTGATTTCGCCAGCGCGGCGATTCAGAAGTGCGATTACGAAATGCTCCTGGCCGCCATCCGCAATAGCTGGACCCTGAACCAGCGCCTCGATGCCGGCACCAACCCGCCCGAGGTGCAGCAAATCCTCGACGACATTCGCGACTATCTCGCCGCCGCCAAGCTGCTCGGCGCCGGCGGCGGCGGTTACCTGCTGCTCTTCGGCAAGGACGAAACCGCCGCGGCCAGGATCAAGCAACTGCTGACGAACCATCCGCCGAATGCCCGCGCCCGCTTCGTTGACTTCAGCCTCTCGGAGACAGGGCTGCAGTTGACGCGAAGCTAGCCGGGAACCATCTTACTCCAGGGATGCGGCGAGGGTTCTTCCTGCTGAACTGCTACGCGAAGCGTTTGGAGTGCGCGGAGCTTGCTCCCGCTTTCGAACGGTGCCGCGCGCCCGAAAGCGGGAGCAAGCTCCGCGCACTCCAAACGCTTCGCGCACATTGCGGCTTGGTCGTTCTAAGCTTATTGGTTTAAACAGTATGCTGGCGACGAACTATGGGGACTGAACTGGCAATTGACTTAAAAGAGCAGCGCGAGGCACCAACGGCCCCGGCGACCGGTACGGAGCTCGCCATCACGGGCATGACGTGCGGCAATTGCGCGCGGCATGTGACCGAGGCGATCCAGAGCGTGCCCGGAGTCCGCAGCGCGACCGTGCGCCTCGAAGCGAACCAGGCCACCGTGCGCTGGGCGACCGGCGCGGAACAAAATGTCCCCGCCATAATCCGCGCGGTCGAGGAAGCGGGCTACGGGGCCAGCCTCGCCGAAGTCTCCACGCACGAACCGGGCGAGCACAAGCTGGCGGGCTGGCAACTCAACCTGTGGGTGGGCTTGCTCGGGACCGTGCCGCTGATGTTTGGGGAATGGGTGCTCGGGCTCAGCATGACGCCCTGGTTCCGGTGGGGTTCGCTGGTGCTGGCCGGCATCGTGCAAATCTTTGCCGGGGCGCAGTTCTATCGCGGCGCCTGGAGCCAGCTCAAAGTGGGCCGCTCCAATATGGACACGCTCGTGGCGCTCGGCTCGACGACCGCCTTCGCTTACAGCGCATGGGCATTGTTTAGCGGTCTCGGCGGCCACGTCTATTTCATGGAAGCCGCGGCGATCATCACGCTCATTAGCCTGGGACATTGGGTGGAATCGCGTGTAAGCGCCCGCGCATCGAGTGCCTTGCGCCAACTGCTCGACCTCGCGCCCGCCCTGGCGCGACGGCGCGATCCCAGCGGCGCCGAAACCGAGGTCCCCGTGGCGGAGTTGCGGGCCAATGACCTGGTCAGTCTGCGCCCCGGCGACCGCGTGCCGACGGACGGCGAAGTGGTGGAAGGCGGCTCAGCCGTGGATGAGTCGATGCTGACCGGTGAGTCCGTCCCCGCGGACAAGACCGCCGGGAGCCGGCTTTACGCAGGCACGGTGAACGTGGACGGACGGTTGCTGATGCGCGTGACAGCCACGGGCGAGGAGACCGCGCTGGCGCACATCATCGCCGCCGTCCAGCGCGCTCAAACCAGCCGCGCCAACATCCAACGGCTGGGCGACCGTGTCAGCAACGTCTTTGTGCCGGTAGTGGTGACCGTGGCGCTGGCCGCCGGCCTTATGTGGGGACTCGCGCCGGAATGGACGAAGCACGTCCACGACTTGCTGGCACAGTTCCTATGGAGCACGCACTTGCCCGACGGTCCACTGGCCACTCCCTTTATCATCGCCGCAGGCATCCTGATCGTCGCTTGCCCCTGCGCAATGGGCCTGGCGACACCGGTCGCTATCATGGCCGGCTCGAATGCGGCGGCCCAGCGCGGCATCTTGATCCGCGACGGCGTCGCTTTGGAAAAAGCCGGCCGCGTGACCGCCGTGCTGTTCGACAAGACGGGCACCCTGACGGTGGGGAGGCCGGAAGTGGTGGAGGTGTGGGAGCAGGGGGAAATCCAAAAACCGAAAGCCGAAGACCGAAAGAAATCCGAAGGGCCGAAAACCGAAAGCCTGGAATCTGCCGTGCGGCTGGCTGCTGCTTTGGCCAGCCATTCGGGTCATCCCATCAGCCAAGCCATCGCGCAGCTTTCGCCGAATGGTCTCCCGTTGTCCGGCTGGCAGGAGGTCCGCGGCGCCGGAGTGCAGGCGAANNGTCGTGGGGCTAGGGGTGGAGAAGTCGCTGCATGGCCTGTTCGCGGTCAAGGATGCGGTCAAGCCCGGCGCCCGCGCGGTCGTCGAGCAACTGGGGCGGCAAGGGCTGGAGATCTATTTGGTTACTGGCGACAATGCGCTCACCGCGGGGAGCATCGCCAAGCAGACGGGCATCAAGCCGGAGAACGTATTTGCCCAGGTGCGCCCCGAGCAAAAGGCGGAGTTTGTGAAGAAGCTGCAACAGCAGGGCCAGCGGGTGGCGTTTGTCGGCGATGGCATCAACGATGCCCCCGCCCTGGAGCAAGCCGACCTGGGCGTGGCCGTNNCAGAATCTATTCTGGGCGTTCTTCTACAATGCCATCGGCGTGCCGCTCGCCGCCCTCGGCTTTATGAGCCCGATCCTGTGCGCGGCGGCGATGGGCTTGTCAGACCTGGTAGTGATTGGTAACGCCTTGCGCCTGCGCCGTTGGCGAGCATAGCAGCTTGGCTTCCGCGAGGACTGGGTTCAGCCCCGTTCGGCTTTCGGATTTCGGCCTTCCTTCGGATTTCGGCCTTCGGGTTTCGGTTTTCCGCCCCGCCGGTCTTGCCCACTAAAGCGCCGAGGAACCAGAGTTTGTCGTGGCGGGCGTATTCCCAGCCGGCGGACGTTCGCGCGGCGGGGCGGCCTTTCGCTGCTCGCGAGCGCGTTGCTGCTGCTGCTTCACGCTCTCGTTGAACCGCTTGAGTTGTTCGGGCGTCAGCACCGCGCGGAATTCCTCTATCGTCCGCTTCAACTCTTCCCGCCGGGGCGCCTCTACGGTCTCCATGATCTTCTTAGTCCGCTCCTGCCCTTCCTTGAGGATCTTTTCTATCGGCTCGCGTTGCGCGGGCGTGAGGTCCAGCTCACGCTCCATCCGCCGCAGGAAGTCGATTCGCATCAGGCCGGCGGGGGAAGGTTGGGGGTTGTGGACGGCGATATTAGGACGCGGCTGGCGGTGCTCCCGGCCAGGTCCCGCGTGCCGAACCAGCAAGCCTCCGGTCACCACGCCCGTGCCGAAGATCACCATCGTGGCGAGAATGACTTTCCAGCTATTCACCAGGTGGAATCGGCGGGTTGATCCTGGTCCACTGCGGCAAGCAGGGTCTGCTCAAGTTGCTGCGATAAATCGGTCGCAGACGAACCGGTCTGGGGGTCAAAGAATGACCATGCGCCCAGCAGCAGCATGACCACCACGCAAGGCGTGGCAGCCCGCCAAAGGGCGCGTCCCCACAGCGCCCAATGATCCACGGCTGGCCGCACGGCGAGCCGCGCCATGATGCGTTTTTCAAAGGCATAAGGCACCCGATCGCCCGGCGGGTTGGCCCGGGCGGCGGCGATTAGTTTATGTTCCAGTTCGGCAAGGTTCATACA
>PLZQ01000296.1:0-1616 GCA_003152225.1 Limisphaerales bacterium
AATCCCATCTACACGGAAAAGCGCGAATGCCAGGATTGCTACAAGTGCGTTCGCCACTGCCCCGTCAAGGCCATCAAGGTGGAGAGCGGTTACGCCTCGGTGGTGCCGGAGCTGTGCATCTTGTGCGGACACTGCGTGGAGGTGTGCCCGAACGCGGCCAAACGGGTGCGCGACGACCTGCCCCAAGCGCGGCAAATGCTGGCCACAAAACCACGCGTAGTGGTGTCGCTGGCTCCCTCGTATGTCAGTGAGTTTCCTGAACTGACCCCAGGGCAGCTCATCCGCGCGTTTAAACGACTCGGCTTCTTTGGTGTGTCCGAGACGGCCCTGGGCGCGCAACAGGTTTCCGCGCAGGCTGCCGCCGCCCTGGCGGAAGGGGGTGGGCGGGTGCTCTATTCTTCGGCGTGCCCGACTGTAGTCAGCTACCTGCAGAAACATCGGCCCGCCGACTCGCAGTTCCTCACCGGCCTGCTTTCGCCGTTGCTGACATACTGCAAGATGTTGCGCCAGCAATTCGGGCAGGACATCGGCGTCGTGTTCGTCGGACCGTGCATTGCCAAGAAGCTCGAAGCCGCCCAACACCCGGACTTGCTCGACGTAGCGCTCACCTTTGACGATTTGCGCCGTTGGCTGACGCAGGAAAAGATCACGCCGGAGACGCTGACCGCCGAGCTGGGAGATGACTTTATTCCGGAGGCCTCCGCGGAAGGCGCCTGGTACCCGGTGGACGGAGGCATGATCGCCGGAATGAAATCCCTTTGCGCGGTGAATGACTGTTCGTTTATGGCCTTCTCCGGCATCAATGCCATCCAGAAGGCCATCGAAGGGCTGGGCACCCAACCGCCGGACGGAAACCTCTTCCTGGAGTTGCTCGCGTGCGAAGGCGGCTGTGTGAATGGTCCCCGGGCGGCCAAACGCCACGGCACTGCCGCCAAGCGCCGCCGCGTTCTTCGGCCCGTGGCGGCGCCCGTGCCCGCGCTCCCACGCCAGTCCAGCCTCGATATCCAATCGGTGTTCGCCGTGACGCCCCAGCCAGTCCTGAAGTTTGCGGAGGCGCAAATCCGCGAAGCCCTGCGCGGGGTCGGCAAGCTGACGCGCGATGACGAACTGGACTGCGGCGGTTGCGGTTACGACTCGTGCCGCGAGTTCGCCGGGGCGCTAATCCAGCAGAAAGCGGAACGCTCCATGTGCGTCACCTACATGCGCAAGCTGGCACTGAAGAAGGCAAATGCACTCATCCAGAAGATGCCCTCGGCCGTCGTAATCATTAATGACGCGATGCGCATTATCGAATACAACGCCGCCTTCGCCACCATGTTTGCCTGCAACGTTGCGCCGGCGGGATCGCCCCCAACGGGCACGTCCCTGGAAGGCGTGATGCTGAGCGAGGTCATGCCATTCGCCAACCTGTTCCACGCCGTGCTGAAGAGCGGTGAGGACATACTGGACCGGGACCTCCGCTACCAGAAGACCATCCTGCACGCGGGGATATTCACCATTGAAAAGCACTGCGTGGTGGGCGGCATTCTGCAGGACATCACGGAGCCGGCGGTCCGCAAGGCGGAGGTGATCCGCAAGGCGCAGGAGGTCATCCAACGCAGCCTCCAGACCACGCA
>PLZQ01000296.1:1660-20324 GCA_003152225.1 Limisphaerales bacterium
AAGCCCGAGGGGCGCATCATCTCCATCCTCTCGGACGGCCTGGGGAGCGGCGTCAAGGCCAGCGTGCTGGCGAACCTCACGGCCACGATGGCGTTGCGTTACACGACGGCCTTTGTCGATGTCCGCAAGAGTGCCGGAACCATCATGGACACGCTGCCCATCTGCGAGGTGCGCAAGATCAGCTACTCCACGTTTACCATTGTTGACCTGGATGAGCAGGGCCACGCCCGGGCGATTGAGCATGGCAACCCCGCTCTGGTGCTGATGCGCGGCCAGACGGCGCTGCCGCTGGAGCGGGTGGACATCACGTTGGACAATTGGAAAGACCGCACGATCCGCTACAGCGAGTTTGACGTCCAGCTAGGCGACCGCATCGTCTGCGCCTCCGACGGCGTCAGCCAATCGGGCCTGGGCCGCAAGGGTCTGCCACTCGGCTGGGGCAGCGACAACTTCGTCCGCTTCCTGTCACAGCAGGTGGGGCAGGAGCCGGAAATCTCCTCGCAGGAACTGGCCCGCAAAGTCGTCGCCGAGGCCCTGGTCAATGACGGTGGGGCCGCCAAGGACGACATCACTTGCGGCGTGGTCTATTACCGGCATCCGCGCCGGCTCCTGGTGATCACCGGGCCGCCATTCAGCAAAGAGCGCGATGAGGAATTGGCCGATATGGCCGCGTCATTCCCCGGGCGCAAAGCCATTTGCGGCGGGACCACCGCGAACATCATCTCGCGCCTGCTCAACCGGCCCGTCCACGCCTGCCTGACCAAGCTGGATCCGGAAATACCCCCACCCGCGATAATGGACGGGATGGACCTGATCACCGAAGGCACGATGACGTTGGCCCGAGTGGCCGAAATGCTCGAGCGCGGCGCGCAGGAACATTGGCCGGACAACGCGGCGCGCGACCTGATGGCCCTCATGCTGCAAAGCGACGTTGTCGAGTTCGTGGTCGGCACGCGCATCAACGAGGCCCACCAGGACCCGAACGTGCCCGTCGAACTCGACCTGCGCCGCAACATCATCCGCCGCATCGTCGGTTTGCTGGAGAGCAAATACCTCAAGGAATGCTGGATCCAGTTCCTTTGAAGCGTGCCCGGCGGCTTTGGGGTGGCTTTGAGGTGGCTTTGTGGGAGCTTTGGGGTAGCATTAGGGACGCATTGGGGTGGCTTTGGGGTCGCAATCGGTTGCCTATCAACACGCTTTGATGTCGCATTGATGTCGCTTTGGGAGGCTTTCCGCGGCCTCTGGCCGCTATTTCTGCTTTGTGCTTTTGCCAAAGTGTGGCTTTGGGAGGCTTTGTCTGGAGCCTGAGTGGAGCCTGAGGGGAGCCTCAGGGTAGCCTCAGAGTAGCCTCAGGGTAGCCTCAGGGTGGCCTCGGGGTGGCTACCCCTCAAACGACAATTAGAATTCACCACTGACGACAATTAGAAATCACTAGTGAGCCGGTAAGATCACGTCTCGGTTTGGAGGGCTGGCCTTGGGGCCAGCCCGGTCCCAGCCGGACGAGATGATTACCAACAAACAATACCAACGGCTCATGAGTGAATACGAAAAGACAGGCAAGATGGTCGTCAGTGCGATGAAGGCAGATGTTCATCCTCAGACGGCGCGAAAATATGTGGAGGCGGCCCGACCGCCGGCGGAACTGCAAGCCAAGCATATTTGGCGAACGCGGCCCGATCCGGTGGCGGGGATTTGGGAACGGGCCGAGCAAATGCTCAGCCAGGCCCCGGAGTTGGAGGCCAAGGAACTCTTCGAGTATTTGTGCGCGATGTATGGGCCGGAGGGGGGTACAGTGGGCCTGGCGTTGCGCACGTTTCAACGGCGGGTGCTGGCCTGGCGTTTGCAGCACGGCCCGGACAAGGAAGTGTTTTTCGCCCAGGAGCATCTGCCGGGCCAGGTGATGCAGTTGGACTGGACCAACGCCAATGAGTTGGGCATCACGATTGCGGGCCGGCGCTTGGAGCATTTGCTGTGTCACTCGGTGTTGACGTATTCGAACTGGGAGTGGGCCAGCCGCTGTCAATCGGAGTCGCTGTTGAGCCTGCGCCAGGGACTGCAAGCGAGTCTGCATCAACTGGGGGCGGTCCCGGAGCGGCTGCAAATTGACAATAGCAGCGCGGCGACGCACCGCATGGGTTCGGGCGGGCGGGAGTTCAATCCGGACTTTCTGAGTTTGGTCCAACACTACGGGATGAAGCCGCAAACCATCGGCATTGATTGCCCGGACCAGAACGGGGACGTGGAGTCGCAGAACGGCCATTTGAAGCGTCGGCTGACGCAGCACTTGTTGCTGCGCGGTTACCGGGACTTTGAAACGGTGGAGGCGTATGACACCTTTGTGGTGAAGGTGCTGCACAAGGCCAATGACCCCCGGCGCGCCCGCCTGGCGGAGGAGTTCAAAGTGATGCGGCCGTTGCCGCCCACTCGCCTGAGCGAGTATGACGAGGCGAGTTGCCGGGTGAGCCAGCACAGCACGATTCGGGTCAAGAAGGTGACCTATTCGGTGCCGGCACGGCTGATCGGCCAGGAGGTGCGCGTGCAGGTCTATGAGGGGCAGTTGAAGGTGTTCCACGGCCGAGAACTGCTGCTGAGCCTGGGGCGGGCCGCCGGGGAGCGGAGGGCGGTGATTGATTATCGCCACCTCATCGAACATCTGCTGCGCAAGCCCGGGGCCTTTGCGCATTATGTGCATCGGGAGGAGTTGTTTCCGGACAGTTCGTTTCGGCTGGCCTATGACCGGTTGGTAGCGGACCACGGGGAGCGGGCCGGTCGGTTGGAGTATTTGCATTTACTCCGGCTGGCGGCGGAGTTGGGCGAAGCGGCCATCAGCACTCTGGTGGGTGAATACAGCGGTCCGGCGCACCCGGGGAAGTGGCGGGTAGCGGATCTGCGGCGCTATTTGGGTTTGAGCGAGCGGCCCACCGTGCCGGAACTGCAACTTCAGCCGGAGCTGGCCAGTTATGATGCACTCTTGAGCGGGGAGGTGACGCATGTCGGCTGATTCCTTGGGACTGCTGTTGAAGGCGTTTTGTCTGCCGACCATGGCGGAGATTTACGAGCGGGTGGTGCAGGAGGCCGAGCAGCAAGGTTGGGGCTACCGCAAGTTCCTCCAACACCTGTGCGAAGCGGAGGCGCAAGACCGAGCGGAGCGCAAACTGGAACGGCTCCTGAAGCAATCGGGGCTGCCCGGAGGCAAAACGCTGGGCAATTTGGAGGAAGCCAAGCTGCCGGCCAAAGTGCGGCGCGTCTTGCCCAGTCTGCTGGATGGGGGTTTTGTGCTGCGGGCCGAGAACGTGATCGCCCTGGGTTTACCGGGCCGAGGCAAAAGCCACTTTCTGGCGGCGCTGGGGCGAGAACTCGTCCTGCGGCACAAGTATGCGGTGCTCTTCACGCCAACCTTCAAGCTGGTCCAGCAACTATTGACCGCCAAGCGAGACCTGCGACTGGAAGGGATGCTGCGCAAGCTGGACCAGTTTGACGCCGTCATTTTGGACGACTTGGGCTACGTCCAGCAGGACCGGGAAGAAATGGAAGTGCTCTTCACGTTTTTGGCCGAACGCTACGAACGGCGGAGCGTGCTCCTGAGCACCAATCTGGTGTTCTCGAAATGGGACCAGATCTTCAAGGACCCGATGACGACGATGGCGGCCATTGACCGGCTGGTCCACCACGCCATCATCCTGGAGTTCAATGGCGAGAGTATGCGCGTGCCACGAGACAAAGAGAAAGAAAAGGGCGGCAGCTAACCCGGCGCGCCCGCCAGCCCCCCAAGGAACCCTGCGGGCTCTTCCATGCANNCCCATTAAATTCCCGGGATATCCCAATTCGACTTTCACGATCAAGCCCCCATTCGCCAAGCGCCCTTTGGGACTGCGCCAACTGCTGCAACTCATTGATATTGCCAAGGGGGGACAAACATGGTCCCATTGGATTGGGAATCATCCAAATCAGTTTTGAGTGCTCCGAATCACCCGCTGAGAGTTACTCGGATTTCATAGACTTTAGTTCGGAGTTTTATCCCGATTTGAGCACGCACTACTGGTTTGCCACGCAACGTTGGGTGGAACAAAACCGGCGGAGAGAGGCGGCGCGATGAGAGCACGCTCCCGGAAATCAATTATGAGGAAGCCGAACAGAAGGGACAAGTGAACGAGCCTTTGCATCACCACTGCAACGACGGGAAATTCTACGCGGACTGCGAACGCTGTAAGCGGGACCGCAGGCTATTCGCGAACGAATTGCCCGCGAGCACGAGAAAGCAGATTGATAAATTCGTCGCGGGCCGGGCTCGCAGGAACATCGCGCGACGCGCCCGCAAGGTCACGGTGACTTACGAGCCTGTCCACGGCAATGTGGTCCTGACGCTTGACCCGGAGGAAATCCCTCGCCTGCGCCGCTTGGGCCGGGGGCATCCGGAGACCTGCGTCGCGGAAGCGGCCTTTGTCCGCGATTACTTAAAGCCGCAGGGCTTCCGCAGGGTTAAGCCGGAGGACATTGGCGCCCTGACTTCTGCCCTGCTGGTGCAAAACGACAAAGGCGACATCTTTTGGGACTCGCAATATCAGGTCGGGAGCTTCCTGGAAGAGTTAATAGCAGGCCGCTCCGTCGAGTGGCTGAAAGGATGAGTTCGGTTTGGAGTCGATGCCATAAACGCAAAATACATCAAACGCAGAGAGTGATTCGAGCACGAGGCCGGGGGGCTTTTGAAGTCCCTGAGAGCGGTCGAAAACAAAGAGCGCGAGCCTTGGCCGTGCTACTTTCTGAACATTCCAGCGGGCGAGTTGCGGCTGTCGATTTACACGGGCCTCTGGCTTTGTGACAAGCCTTGGTTTCAAGGTGACGGTTCTCCCTGAGTTGCGGGCCGGTTCGAGGACGTGAAGGCGGCGCACGGCCTGACTCACCGGGAGAGCAACCCCTATTCGGGCAAGTGGAATCATCACTACTGGCACGGGTGGAAAGAGAGCTTTGCCCCCTGGGCTGTTTCTGTTGGAGCACGCGCTCCGTTCCGCAACAGAAGCGTAATTCCATACCACTGAACCGCAGCAACGGTTAGCGATAAGGAATCTGCGCCAACGACCGTCCAAGAATTGAAGGCGTATTCGTAACCAATCAGGCGCGTAGCTTCCAACGTCACCAACCGGTTCGCCGTCACAAATATCCGGCACAGCATCTTTGGGCCGGGCCATTCCTGATGAATACAGTTGCCCTCGGCCTGCTGGCGGACCCACGGAACAGCGGGGCTGTTGTCATTCCTTCCGAGTCAGGGTAACTTTTGTCCGCCTATGACAAAACGCTTTCTCTCCACACTCGGCACCACCGCGTTACTGGTTTCGTGCTTTCACTCGCCCGCTTTCGGTGCTGAGACGCCTGCCAAAACCACCCGCCCGGCTATCTACGACGAGAACGCGGACGGCTCGAAGCAAATCGCCGATGCGCTTGTCGTTGCGAAGAAGGAGGACAAGCGGGTGCTGTTGCAGTTCGGGGCGAACTGGTGCGGCTGGTGCCACAAGCTCCACAAGCTGTGCCAAACCGACGCGGAAATCGCCGCCAAGCTCAAAGAGGCGTACGTCGTGGTGCTCGTCGACGTGAACAAGGGTCACAACGGCGACATCAACAAGAAGTACGGGAATCCCACACGCTTTGGCCTGCCCGCCATCGTCATTCTGGATGCGGACGGGAAGGCGTTGACCACACAGGATACGGGCAAGCTGGAGCAAGGCGACCACCACGACCCGAAGAAGGTGCTGGCGTTCTTAAACGAGTGGGCGAGGAAGAAAACCTGAAGCCCGGTGCTCAACGTGACGGGGGACCGGCGGCGGCGGTCCTCACGCCTCTCGGTTACGCCACCACTCGCCGGGCCAGATGGCTCCGCGCATTCGACTACTTGCCTACGCCCTTTGCGTTCTGGGAACTGATGGAGTTGTTGTGGGCGGCTATCGCGAGAAGGAAGGTGTGCCGGACGGTGTTGCGGTCGTTGAGGCGGGCGCGGTTCACCTTGGAGCCATGAGATGCTGCCGTCTCATCCTGCTGCTTTGCCTCATCGCTGCGGAAACCGTCTTGGCTCGACCGGCGCGGGTCATCCTGCTCCGACATGCCGAGAAGCCCCCGGATGAATCTACCGTCCACCTTTCTGAGCGCGGGGAGTCACGAGCGCGTGCGCTGATAGTCCTCCTCGAAGGCAAATCGGTTTTGGGCACCAACGGGCCACCGGCGGCGCTGTTCGCGCCGAAGGTTACAAGGCGGGGGCACAGCCTTCGTCCCTACGAGACGCTCGAACTACTGGCCGAACACCTCAAACTCTTCGTCCAGAAGCCGTCTGGTCCCAGTGATTACGCCGCCTTGGCCAAGCATGTCCTATCAGACCCCGCCCTCGACGGGAAGACCGTTATCGTCTGCTGGATACACGATTACCTTCCGGCCTTGGCGAAGGCATTTGGGGTCAAGCCGGAGCCTGCGCGTTGGAAAAGCAGCGTATACGACCGCGTCTGGGTAATCACTTACGAAGACCACCACGCTGTTCTGGCCGACCTGCCCCAGAATCTGCTGCCGGGCGATTCGACGGAGTGAATCCGCCCTGACGGTACTGAAATTGGGGGCGGGTGTTTTGGTTCGACAGCCCCGCCGAAACGGAGCATCATCCCTCAGTTGATGGCTGCCATGCCGAATGAATTCGCATCGCCGTTGGAAGTTCTGGCCTCGGTGACACACACGTCCGCCGATGACTGGGAATCGCTCGATGGCACCGACAGCGGTGTCGGCGTGGACTACTGGTATCGCCATCGCGGCACCGGCAAAGAGGCGTACCTGAACCTCGACCAATACTACCTCACCATTTCAGTCGCGGGGCAGCGGATTTACGACGCTGAGCTTCCAGGCGAGGCGGAACTGGCCTCATAGATGGCGTCATCGGCATGGCCTAGCAGCCCGGCGCTGATCAGGGACAGGGAGAGCGGCTCCCGGCTGTTCACCACGCCGCTAATGGCCGCCCGTGACCGTGTACCCGGCCCGGCGCAAATCCATTTGACCGGCTTTGTACACGGCGACCGGCTGGCTTCACGTTCGCTAAGGGTTGAGTCGGTCGCGGAGTGCTTTCTGCTGCAAGATGAAAGCAACCCCGGCTGGTGAGATTTCTTCAATGACATATCGGTCGAGATCGTCGCCGAACTTCTTGTCTCCCAACTGGATTAGCCGTTCCTTGGTCAGTTCTTGAACGATTTCTGGCGCAAATCCGCATTGGCGCAATGTTGGCCGCACTCTAAAATACAGCATATCCCGGAGGCGGATTAGAGCTACCAGTTTGTCCTTATCTTTCATTGGTTCGCCAGATTGGGACATGCGTTCTGGAGTTGGCTCGCATCGTTCTGATCCGCAATCGCGAAGGACTCATGTGAACCTCTGCGCCTGATACCGATACTCCAAACGTAGCGCCACGGCGACTATGCGCCGATAAGCCCTCATTTCAAGCCTCGATTTCAAGGCTCGTCATTGTCACCGGCAGACCGCATAAACGACGCAACATGCTCAAATGGCTCGCGGCTCACTTGATTGGCGACATGTCAACCTGCATTCACGGACGGCGCGTGTCATCACAACTCGCCACGGCGGGCGAGTGCAAACAGCTTGGCTGCGATCCGGCACAGGGCCTCGTGGTATTCGGAGCTTAGATGGTCGGGGCTGTACTCGTGGCCGAACTCGTGGATGAGCAGGCGCACCACGTCTTCGGTGATGCCCTGCTCAAACCAGTCCGCGCCAAGCCGGAACTTGTTGAAGACCAGTTCGCTGCTGGGGCCGTACGAGGCACCGCCCAGATGGTGGGCCGTGGCGCAGAACTTCACCACAATCCGCCGAGACAGTACCTTTTCAGCAACCCGCTGGGCGAACTCGGCAATGGCCCGCATCCCGTCCGTCCATTTCGATTCGGGAATCCAGTCCTCGAAGGGGATGGCGTTGGGATTGTCCTCGCCCGTCCAGACCTTGGGGCCGGGCGTGACCTGTCCGGCAGGCTGGATGGCTCCGGCAGCCTTGGCGTTCTTCCATGCCCCGCCCGACATCATGGAGCCGTGGACGACGGTGTAGCCTTGACTGACCGCCAGCTTGTTGGCTTCCGGGTCGGACGGGTCAAAGCTGACCCGCTTCTCCCCAAACCTCCTGCCCAAGTAGCTCGCCACCGCCTCGGCCCGGCAATCCGGCGAGGTCACGGCGGCTTCGGCCCACTGGCTGTTCGCGTCCTCCGCCGTCAACTGGCCGTGCATCCGGTTGAACACCGCCACCCGAACCTGCCGCAGGAAGCCCGGCGGGACGTTCTCCCGGTCCAGGGTGAGCGGCACCTTCTGGCCGATGTCGTAATGCCAGCGGTCGTCCGTCTCCACGACCGGGATGCCCATCTCGTAGAGCAGCGCAGTCTCGCCGGGCAGAACCGGGTAGAGCCGGACGGTCGTGGCCCGGTTGACGCGGCGCAGGAGGCCGTCCTGGTCGGCGACCTCGGTCGGCAGGGTCGCCGTGAACTTTTCCAGCGCCAGGTGCGGTGCGAGCCGCTGGCCGTTGAACACGGTGGCGATGTGCTCTGGCGAAATCAGTTTCCGCACGTGCGCTTCAAGGGCGCGGCATTCCTCGGCAGTCAGGCGCAGCAGGCATTCAATCCGGCTGCCGACCGGCTGGCGGACGCGGAGACTGTGACGGCCTTCGCCGTCAAAGCGGATGCCGCCTTTGGTGGTGCGGATGGTGACTTCATCGCTGACGGCCAGCACCAGCTTCTCGCCCAGATTGAACCGCCCGCGCTGCTCCGGGTTGGTCTTCTTGGCCGAGTCGGCGAACAGGGTGAAGGCATGGGTCAAATCCCTGAAGCCCTCTCTGGCGTCATCCTCCACCGCCAGCACCGCCCGGTTCCGCCCTTGGGGTTCGAGCGACACGCTGACCTTGGTGACGCCCGGCTCATCCCAGCCGTTCTTCCTGCTCTCCAGACTCCAGTCCTTCGGCGTCCTGGCCTTTTTCAAATCGTGTAGCGATTTGCTTGTATGCTCTGCTTCGATTTGGATGGCGTAATTCAGATGCGCTTGGGGTTTGCCAGATGTTCCCAGCAGACCGTCCCAGAAGCTGTGCAAGGCGATCCCTTTGGTGGCTGGCTTGATGTAGAAGGAGTTTCCGCCTCGATCCCCCGTTGGATATGCGCCCGTGAACAGCGAGCAGCAATGAAGCGGCATGTGAACGTCGCCAACCAAATGAATCAGCCAGGACAAAGACGCGGCACGATCAGTGGCTGATGCTTTGGTGTCGGACAGGACTTTCTCGCATTGCCCGAAACCGTAGAGAATGTCGTCAGTTGGATCAGGACCAGGCTCAACCGGAAATTGAGGCGGCTTCAACGGATAATCAACGTAGTGCCACTTGGGGTGGTTATATTCGCTCTTGCGCCTGCGGATTTCATCGGGCCAGGTGCTTGCCCGCATGAAGATGAACATGCCCAAGTCCAGAGTGCCTGAACTGTCGGCAAACGATGCTTTCCACTTCTCGTAGTCGGGGTGGGACTTCGGGATTTTGGTCACTTCCGCCTTGCGGGCCGTGGAGAGCTGCCGATATGCCTCGGCGGCAATGACTTGGTGCCCAGCGCCACTCCAGGCTTGGATGTTCTGAGCGACGAACAGGAGTGCGAGAGAAATGATGGCCGTCAGGTTCTTCATTCGGGCAGTCGTATTCTGGAGAGGCGGTCTCGGCAATCAAAAACGATGCTGATCGGGCTGCTTGGGATAGGGCCACGAAGAACGGCATCGGGCATGGCCGCTGTTCACGCGACATGGAAATCCGAAGCGCAGAGGGCCGATACCGGTTGAAGCTTGAACAACTGGTCAGCCAGAGTCACCGGCACGGCAAGGGTATCATCTGTCCCAGCACGGCCTCCGGGTTTGTATCCCGACGAAAAGAACGCAGACATAGATTCAGCGCATGGCTGCCGGTCAGCCGCCCTCTTCTTGGAGAAAGAGCAGTTTGTAAACGTCAGACCTTCGGGCCTGAGCCGAATGACGTGCGATTTCGGCTGGGTCGGTGCTCGACCGCACCAGCCTGAAGTTCCCACAGCAAAGCCATTCTCCAAGACCAGACTTCACGCACACAGGGATCGAACCCGTCTGCACGCAGAAGAGGTCCGCCCATTCGCGGACCTGCGGGCCGTCGCCTGCGAGGACAACCAGTGGGGCCTCCGGGTTGAGTTCAAGCGTGAAGCAACCGGCAACGACCTTCCCGTCTCGATGCAATAAGTAATACGGAGGGGAGCCGTCGGCTCCGGTTTCATCTATGATCTCGCTTCAAGTGTAGCGTTGTCCTTTGGTCAGTAACATGGCATCAGCGGGTGGCCATCAGGTTCTTCATCAAGGAAGGGGTATTCTGGCGAGACAGGGTGGCCTGCGTTGTGGCTTTCTCAGGCCCGTCCCAGCGCGGTGCCTGAGCGAGGTAAACGGCTCGTCGGGAGCAGCCCTGCTCCTTGGCGATTTGTCTGACCGATTTTCGCCAGTCCACGACAGCCCAGTCTATTTGTTTCATGTTTGGCATTTTAGCGGCGCACGTCGCCAATGACAACGTTGGTCCCTGACGACGGTGATGAGTTGAGTGCCCAGCGACCCCAAGTTCAGCGATCCGCAGTGGACGAATTATCACGCCCGTTTCTATCACCTGTGCTCGTCTTAAGGGTTTTGAGTTCATAGGTCCACTGAGCTTGGAGATCGGGTAAACGAAATCTGTTCCGCATCGGCAACTTGACCCCCGCACCAATTCCTTCCACATTCACCCCATTATGAACTTAATCACCGACCTATCCCCAACAGCATTAAGACACGCAGCCGACCTCCAGGAGAAGATTGAGGCGCTGCAAATAGAACTCGGTCAACTCCTGCGCGGCGAGGTATCCACTCCTGCGCAACCGGCTGAAGCGCCGATGAAGAGGCGCAAGTTTAGCGCTGCCGCTAAGGCCAGGATGCGAGCGGCTCAACAGGCAAGGTGGGCTAAGATCAAAGGAACAACGGCATCAGCTACACCTGCACAGAAACCCAAGAGAAAGATGAGCGCTGCCGGAAGGGCTGCGATTTCTGCTGCGGCGAAAGCGAGATGGGCGAAAGCGAGGAAGGCCGGGAAAAGCAGGCTGTAATTTCAGGGTTTTGATTTAGGCGCAATACCCTTTGGCCAGGGTGTTGCGCCTTTTGCATTGAGGAGGCCAGCTCCATCAGAGTCGAGCCTCCACTCGTATAGTTTTCCGTTGCGCCCGGCAGCGCGTTGTCCACACTCCTCCCTCGACATCTATGAAGACCATTCTGCCGCTTGCCCTCGTAACCGCTGTGGCTGCTTTCACCGCTGGCGCAGCCGCCGCCGATGATACGCGCTGCTACGAAATGCGCATCTACTACGCCGCGCCGGGCAAGCTCGACGCCCTCAACAGCCGGTTCCGCGACCACACCTGCAAATTGTTCGAGAATCACGGCATGGTGAACATCGGCTACTGGCTGCCGGTGACCAGCAGCGAGAACAAACTTGTCTATCTCCTGGCCTACCCGAGCCGGGACGCCCGAGAGAAGTCGTGGAAGGAATTCATGGCTGATTCCGACTGGCAGACGGCGGCTAAGGAATCTGAGAAAGACGGCAAACTTGTCCTGAAAGCGGATTCGATCTTCCTTTCGGCCACCGACTTCAGCCCCGCGATCAAACCCTCCGCTGCGACCGAACCGCGTGTGTTCGAACTGCGCACCTACACCGCCTCGCCTGGCAATCTGGACAATCTCCTAGCCCGCTTCCGGGATCACACGATGAAGCTCTTCGAGAAACACGCCATGACGAGTTTCGGCTACTGGACGCCGACCGAAAAGAAAAGCGGGGCCGGGGAGAAGCTCATCTACCTCCTCGCCCACAAGAGCCAGGAAGCTGCTGCTGAATCGTTCAGGGCCTTCCGTGCCGACGCCGACTGGATCGCAGTCAAGCAAGCCTCCGAAGACAAAGCCGGTGGCCCGCTCACGGTGCAGGATGGGGTGAAGTCTGAGTTCCTCGTGCCGACGGACTATTCCCCAACCAAGTAGAGCAAACTATCTGCCTGCCGTCCTGCTCCGCTAGCGACATCGTCCTCGGCCCGGCAACCTGAGCGGGGGCAAACACGATCGACCTCGTTGCAAAATCCCTTAACAAGCCGAACGCCCATTTGCGTCGGGTCAATAACGATCGGTTTGCAAACAGAGCCGAAACTCTCGACCAGTCACTCGTTAATTCCCCAATGGGCGGAGGGCTGGGGCTGAAGGATTTCTTTCATGCCGGGCGTTAGGGCTAACTCACGGACCCGGATCGTTTCAAAGATTGAGGCCGAGTTCAGGTCAGGGGCTGCGGCCTCAGCTGCCTCGGTTGCATCAGGTGTAAGTTCCAGTTCGGCTCGGTCGGGAATGAAAGCGCTCATAAGATCAGAATCACAGGGACAAGTATCGACTGGTTCTAAGTAAACAACCGCCTGTTTTAATCGCATGTATTCTCAGGTTCCAGCAGCGGTGGTATGGAAGGTCGCGTCCAGAAGGGGGCACCCCTCCATTGGTGATTGTGGCGGGAAGCGGAGGGTGTTCAGCAGGGCTACCGAGCGGCAGCCATCAAGTCCGCGATGCTGACGCTCGGAGCGGTCGGGCTGTCCGTCTGGCGGGCGGTGGTCTGGCCGATTCGCGCTGCCAGAGATTGGCTCAGGGAAAATTCAAGCCCGACGATGGCGGCGAGCGCCGCACAAACCATGATGACACGGATTCTCACAAGGTATCGGGCAGAGGCATTTGTTTTCATGCCTTGAGTTTAGTCCTCCACTCGCTGAGGGCGTTAATCGAAAGAATTTACTGATTCATTGATGGAAGTGATGAACGGCAAAAGGATGCCATTCACTCCCCTAGCGTTCCCGCCAACAGCACGGTCCGCAATTGCTCGCCCAATTGGGTGCGCTCCGCATCGGTGGCCTCACGTGGGACGCGGATGGGTTCTCCGAAGGTCATTTCGCAGTGCGAGAAGGGCAGCGGGATTTGAAAGCGGTCCCAGCTCTTGACCCGGATTTTCCAACCGATCTGGCAGGAGTAGGGAATAATCGCCAAGCCGGTGACCTGTGCCAGTGCCATCACGCCTTCTTGCACCACGTAGCACGGGCCACGCGGACCATCGGGCGTCACCGCGAGGTCGTAGCCGCGCTCGGCCCACGAGGCCAGTTCGAGCAGCGCCTGAGCGCCTCGGCGGCTGGATGATCCCCGCACCGGCTCCACGCCGAAGTTCTGGAGGATGGTGGCGAGGAACGCGCCGTCCTTGCTGGCGCTGATGAGCGCCGCCAGATGGTCGTGCGGGTGATGCGGGCGGACGAAGCTCTCGTAAACCTTCATGCACAGGCCAAGCCGGTTGTGCCAGAGGGCAAAGATGACGGGTTCGTCCGAAAGTTTGGCGGGGCCGCGGCCACCGTTGACACGGTAGCGCAGCGTGGCTGCGAGCAGGCGCATCGCGTTGGCCACCACCAAGCCCAGCGCGCGCTGGCGGCGCGAGGGCGGGTTCGGCAGCACCACGCCACTGACCCGTTTGTGCTGGGGAGGTGGACTGGATGACGAGCCACTCACAGGGCAGCCTCACATACTCTGTTTTTTCTTGGTTGTCTTATCAACGGTCAATCAGCCCGGCCATCGCCGGGTCGGCTCGGAGGTGGGCCAGGGCGCGTTTGCTCACCGGGCGACTATCGCGCTTTCGTAGAGAGGACGCAAGGCAAGTAACCCTTGCGCATAGGTCAATCGCCACCGGCCAGAAAGGTCAGCAGAATGAAAGCAAAAGAGCAATTCGCGTTGGCGCTAAGGGTCATTGGGGTATCGGGCATTATCTACGTCCTGCGGGCGTTTGTAAGGAGTCCGCTGCCAGAGGTCGTGGTTCTGGTCGTCCGAGTGGTGTGTGCGGTCTTCGGGCTGTATTTGATTCGCGGGGCACCGCTGTTGGTGAAGTTCGCGTATCCTGAATCGACGGCGGAACCGCCTGAAAAGACGAGTGCATAATTCGACGCTCGAACCCGGCTGAAACCTTAGTGCGACCGGCTTGAACTGACCTGCGGCGGAACGGCGGATTTCGCTCTAACCACCAGCAGGGCAGGTTTTGCCTGTGCCTGAACCGGGGTTCGCTGGGCACCAAAAGCGATTCCTGAAGGCGCTCGCCGACGCCGGGAAGACGATTGTCTATACTTCTGTCAAACGATGAAGCCACTCACCCCGCCCGACAGCCTCTACTTTCAAGCCGCGCAAGGCTGGCTTGAATTGGGCGATCACATCGAGGCCAACGAGGAACTGGACAAGGTCACTGCCAGCCTGCGGGCGCATCCTACCGTGGCGCGGGCTAAGGCTCCACCGGCTCGAAATTAGTCGTGCCGCATTCGGACTTCGGCGATTTCCTTGAACATTCGTCTCGCTAGAGTTCCATCAAAGGAGTAGAAGGGCAGACGTGGAGAAAGAGCCGCCGTGGCTTTCTCCCGGAAGTCAGAATGTCGTATGCAAACATCTTTCCAAAGGCTCCTGCCGCTAATGCTTCTGCTGGCACTGCCCGCTGCGGTGCAAGCGCAATTTACTCACACGACCAATAACGGCACCCTCACCATCACCGGTTACGACGGGCCTAGCGGTTCTGTGAGCATCCCAGCCGCCATCAACGGCCTGCCGGTCACCAGCATCGGGAACAAAGCGTTCGGTTCCTGCACCAACCTGACCGACGCCACGATCCCCAGGAGTGTCACTAACAGCTTATGGTAGTGGAGGCTTGTGGGAGCAGTTCTGGAAAGACCGCCGAACCGGTCTGCGCTCGCCTGTTGCTGCTTTCGGTCAGCACCTGAGTTGCCGACCCTGGGCGACAGATTGGCAAGCCTCCTTGACCGGGGGACTCTCCGGAGTTAAAAGGCGATATGAAATACTTCGTGCCCATTCTCGGAGCTATCTGTCTCGTGGCCTCTATAGCGTTTGCCGAGGCCCCCACCGCCGACCAAGTGCTTGCCCCGGCCAAGGCGAAGGCCGCAGCCGAGCACAAGACCATCTTCCTCCACTTCGGGGCTTCCTGGTGCGGCTGGTGCAAACGGCTGGATGCGTTCTTAGACCGGCCCGACATCAAGCCGGTGTTCCAAAAGTATTTCATCCCAGTCAAGCTCGTGGTCCAGGAGAACGACAAGAACAAGGCCCTGGAGAATCCGGGAGCTGACGCCCTGCTCAAACAGCTTGGCGGGCCTTCGGGTCTGCCGTATTCGGCCTTTCTGGATGCCAAGGGTGCGCTGATCGTAAACTCGAAGCGCGACGGTCAGAATATTGGCTATCCTGGTCAACCAGAGGAAATCGACTGGTTCATCCAGATGATGAGGAAGGCCGCGCCCAACATGGCCCAAGACGACCTGAAGACGATCGAAACGGCGCTCAGGAGCTTCAAGAAGACCTGATGCTTACTCGCCAAGAGCTGGCCGAGCGGCCTGTCTGAATCAACTCTCAGCGACCGGGACGACTTGAGAATTTATGCGCTTTCCCATTCCGTCGAAAGAAACGACACCTGCTGAATATGCGGTGTTGGTTATGTTCATCGCGGTGGTTTTTATCATTTCGGGAGTGATTGCACTGATCGTGGCCATTCGCGCACCCGCCGAAAAACATGAGTTGGCCGTGGCGTTGGAACATCGCGGATTTTGGTTGTTGGGGATTGGCGGAGCCATCGCGGTTGGCTTTTGGTTGTTTCGCCGATTCAGGGATTATTGAAACTTGCGCATGAACGCCGGTGGGTCTGCCCTTTCCTTTCGCTTCGCCACGCAGGCCGATTGTCGCGCACTCGCCGAGCTGAATCACCAATTGATCCGGGATGAGGGGCATCGGAACCCAATGACCGTTCCCGAGCTTGACGAGCGGATGAGGAGCTGGCTCGCCGGAGAGTATCAGGCTGTAGTTTTCGAGGCCGCCGGTGGGATTGTCGCCTATGCCCTGTTCCGCGAGGAGCCGGAGGAAATATACCTCCGGCAGCTTTTTGTGGTTCGCCACAAGCGCAGGCGAGGGGTTGGCCGCAAGGCGGTGGAGATTCTCCGCTCACAGATTTGGCCAAGGAACAAGCGGCTGACGGTTGAGGTTCTGGTTGCCAACACGAACGCCGTGACTTTCTGGCGAGCGGTGGGATATAGCGACCATGCTCTGAGACTGGAGATTATGCCAGCTTCATGAGTCGCGCCGACTCGGAGCGGGTGGAGCTGGTGGCCCGGCGCGGTCCCGATTGGAATCGGCCAGAAGCGGTTTCGCTTTCCTGCCGGACTGCCGTATTAATCTATCAGGAGAAGCGCCTTGACCGGCAGACTCGCTGGGGCTACAGGGTAAACCATGAAATCCTTCGGATCGGTGTTCGCCCTGCCGTTCCTTGCTGCTTGCACGTCGTCGGCCCTCGCCGCCTCTGCCGACCCAGTGCCATCCCAAGCGATACCGTCAGTGTCAACGGTGCGGAATACCTCGACTGCTTGGGACAAGGAGGCGGCGGCAAAATTCCTGGATGACCGCATGGATTTGTGGTTCGACCAAGCCAGAAAGCTGCGAACGGGCCGGGGAACTACCTCGTGTGTTTCGTGTCATACGGTAGTCCCGTATGTGCTGGCCCGTCCGGCGCTGCGCAAAGCCGCAGGCGTGAGCCAGCCGACGCCTCAGGAAGCGAAGTTGCTCGAAGAAACGCTCCGTCGAGTGGACACGTATGGGAGCCACGAACCGCTAGTCGCAAGCAAAGGCGAACAGTCACGCGGGACTGAGGCGGTGCTAAACCTTCTCGTTCTGGCCGATGAGGACGCCCGTCAGGATCGTCAGCTGCCCAGTGAGCCGACCCGCAAAGCGCTCGCAGAGCTATGGAAAGAACAACGTGCGAACGGAGCATGGGATTGGTTGGACTTCGGGGATGAGCCTTACGAGTCCGCTGACAGCGTTTACTACGGCGCGGCCCTTGCGGCGATGGCTGTGGGAACCGCCACTGACTACTCAGGCGGCACGGGCGATTACGTGTCCAGCGGCGTGGGCAAGTTGCGCTCCTACCTGAAAACCAACTATGCCGATCAGAATCTCTACAGCCGAGCTTGGATGCTGCTGGCCTCCACTCGTCTGGCGGGCTTGCTGAGCCGCGAACAGACTGATGCGTTGACGGCAAACCTTCAGAGCAAACAGAACCCGGATGGCGGTTGGTCCCTTTACAAGCTGGGGCCGTGGAGATGGTCCAAGGCCAGCCCGCCGTATGGGCCGGAGGGCAAGCCTGATGTCGCGCTGCTGTCCAAATCGGATGGGTATGCCACGGGTCTGATCGCCTATGCGCTTCGAGAGGCGGGATTGCCCGCCGACCGCCTGAGTCTGAAGCGGGCCACGGACTGGCTGGAGGCCAATCAACAGGAATGTCAGATTGATCAAAGCCACTGGAAATGCTGGCGGACGTATTCGCTCAATTATGATACTGAACATGGCGGGGACCACGGCAAAGCCTTGGGGCGGATGTTCATGTCGGACGCAGCGACGGCTTTTGCAGCACTGGCGCTCCTGCTATCGGACTAGACGACCAGCTTAACGACGCTAACGAAGCCTGAGCGACGTGACTCTGAACCGGCACGGCTTGGCCCAGCGCGTTGATTCTCTGGCAGCCCAAGGAGTTTACATCGGCACGTCCTCGTGGAAATACCCCGGCTGGTGCGGAATGCTCTACGACCGCGCCCGCTACGAATACCGGGGCAAGTTTGCCGAGACGCGGTTCAAGCGCGATTGCCTGGCGGAATACGGCGAGGTCTTCAAGACCGTCTGCGTCGATGCCGCCTACTACAGTTTTCCCAGCCAGCAGTATCTCGAAAGCATGGTCAACCAGACGCCAGACGACTTCGTGTTCGGCTTGAAGGTCACCGACGCCATTACCATCAAGAAGTATCCCAAGCCGGACCGGTTCGGCGAGCAGGCCGGTAAGGCGAACAAGAACTTCCTGAATGCCGATCTGTTCGCGAAGGCGTTCCTGAAGCCGTGCGAGGCAGTCCGCGCCAACATCGGGCTGTTGATGTTCGAGTTTTCCCGGTTTTGGCCGACCGATTATGAGCATGGCCGCGACTTCATTGCGGACCTCGACAAGTTCCTGGGCCAGCTGCCCAAGTGCTCGCCGTATGGGGTTGAGATGCGCAACCGGGGGTGGTTGCAGCCCGAATACTTCGGGTGCCTGTCCCGGCACCAGGTCGCGCATGTGTTCAATAGCTGGGACGCGATGCCTGCGGTCGGCGAGCAGCTGGCGCTGCCGGGCAGCCGGACCAACCCGGACCTCGTCGCTGCCCGGTTCTTACTCAAGCCGGGCCGCAAATACGAGCAGGCGGTCAAAGCCTTCGAGCCATACGACGGTATCAAAGAAGAGAACCCGGAGGCGCGCGCGGCGGGCCGTGCATTGATCGCGGAAGGACAGGCGGCGGGGCCGAAACACCGGACGTTCATCTACGTCAATAACCGGCTTTATGCCACGCGCGGCATAAAGCCGGTTATGCCGCCTCCAACATTATGCCGCGTTGCTACCTGAATTTCTGCTATTGCCACAAGAACTCTATGAATTCTTAGTTGTTCGCCGCGGCATAATTTGGGGTGATCTCGCTTCCCTTGGCACACGTGTCAGGAAAAAGGGATATCCCGGGAATTTAATGGGT
>PLZQ01000439.1 GCA_003152225.1 Limisphaerales bacterium
GCCCCGTTCACGGGTGCGTATTCTCCTTCATCTTCAACTCGAGCCCGGCAACCCTGTATTTTGGCGATATACGGCCCCGGTACTGATTCGAGCAACCTCGCACCAGTTAGGGATTCGTCAAGGCTCACCTGCTAAGCCTCCGCAGGCTGATGTTTAACCTTCGCTCATGGGAGTCATGTTGCGGGCGTGGGGATGGGCATGCGGGGCGGGGCGGTTTGCCAGAGGATAGGTTTGCGCCGGGGTGAGGGCGTAGGCTTGGTTGACGAGGTCGCTGCGGGTGCGCTCCAGAGTCATGATTTCGACGGCGAGGGCGCGGGCGGGCGGGCAGAAAAGCTGAAATCGGGAAAGCAGAAAGCAGAAATCGCGAGGCGAAGGGCGCGGCATCGAGCGGCAGCTTCTTGCTGCGGCTACGCTTTACGTTTAACAGCCATGAAGCGCTCACCGGCGCGAACAAGCGTCCCGCAGAAACATGACATTTTCACGAACCCTTTCCGGGTGAAATTGGCAATTGACGATCGGCAATGGGCAATCCCCATTTCGCACTAGCGTGTGGAGAGCCGGTAGTATCTTGCCGCGTTCCCGCTCGCATTGGTGTCCGTAAACTGCCACAGCCCGCCGGTCACGTTGGTGCAGACCGGCTGCCACACGGCGGGCGAGGTCACGTTCGTCGCCGCGTAAAGGCGGCTAGAACAGTTGCTGCCGCTGCAACAATTCAAGGTCATGCTGCCATCGCTATTATGCACCGGACCACTCTGAAATTGAGGCCAAACAAGAAAAGCCTGGGCCACGTAATTGGCCGCGTTGGTGCCCGCCGTCGTGAAATCGCCGCCGGCATACAGCGCGGCCCCCGACACCGCCAGCGCGTACACGTTGGTGTTCATGCCCGACCCCAACGCCGACCAACTGCTCCCGTTCCATTGCGCGATGCGATTGGCCGCGTTGCCACCCGCCGTCGTGAACCAGCCGCCGGCATACAACGTGCCGCCCGACACCGCCAGCACCGTCACCGGACCGTTCAGGCCCGAACCCAGCGCCGACCAATTGCTCCCGTTCCATTGGGCGATGTGATCGGCCGCGTTGCCGCCCGCCGTCGTGAACCAGCCGCCCGCATACAGCGTGCCGCCCGACACCGCCAGCGCGTGCACACTGCCCGGAGAGGGAAAGCCCGGAAAGGGATAGTTAATCACGCCCGGCAACCACGACCAACTGCTCCCGTTCCATCGCGCGACGCCGCCCAAGCTGCCGGCATATAGCGAGTTGCCCAATACCGCCAGCGTATACACATAACCGTCATGCCAACCCAACGGTGACCAACTGCTCCCATTCCATTGCGCGATGTAAATGGCGGTTGTGCCGCCCGCCGTCGTGAACTCGCCGCTGGCATACAAAGTGCCTCCCGAAACCGCCAGCGCACGCACCACCCCGTTCATGCCCGAACCCAGCGGCGACCAACTGCTCCCGTTCCATTGCGCGATGTAGTTGGCCGCATTGCCGCCCGCCGTCGCGAACTGGCCGCCCGCATACAGCATGCCGCCCGACACCGCCAGCGCATACACACAGGGATATAACCCACCTATGCCCGAACCCAGCGGCGACCAACTGCTCCCGTTCCATTGGGCGATGTAATTGGCCGCGTTGCCGCCCGCATTCGTGAAAGAGCCGCCGGCATACAGCGTGTTGCCCGACACCGCTAGCGCATTCACAGTGCCGTTCATGCCCGACCCCAGCGCCAGCCAATTGGCATCGCTGAACGTCGCGGCCACCGTCGCCATGGTCCATTGCAAGCCAACGGCGCAAACCAAAGCCCGGGTAAAATTCTTGCACGGCATAATCACCCTATTACTGATAGGAATTTGCTTTTGCGCGCCCGCTTGTACTTGACGCTGCGCGGGTAAAGGAGAATTGCTTTTTCACCCACACTCATCGTGGCGATATGTTTTTAGAAGGACAGGCGGATGTCAATAGGCAAGTGTTGCCGGTTTCTGCCGGTGTCTTGACGGTTCCGTATCGTCGCGCAGTCGGTGGGTGGAGATTGAGCGAGAGCAAATTGCACTTTGCGCCGGCTGAAACCGAGAGGATACCTGCGGCGGGGTACAAGGCCGGCCCTGCAGACCAGCCTTTTAGGCGGCAGAACTCAGTCCGTGAGCACGTTCTCGTAATCGGGCATGGGGTCCTCGTCAAACGGTTCGCGAGTGTAGGGCTCCTGGGTGGCTGGCGGCGACAGGCCGGCGGGGGGATCGTGCCAGGCGCCGAGGTGGCGGAGGATCTTCTCGACGATGCGGGGTTCGTCAATGACGGCGATGACGCGCACGGGGTTCCGGCAGACGGGGCAGCGCAGCGGGTCAACATGCCAGACGCGCAGAATCAGGTCCCGCCATTTATTTGACGGGAGCTTGAGGGGCGGTGGCGGGCGGTGGCATGGGCGTGCGGGGCGGGGCGGTTTGCCACATTAGGGCGATCTCCGCTGGGGTCAGGGCGTAGGCCTGGTTGACGAGGTCGCTGAGGGTNNTCAAGGTTTCGGCGGCGAGGGCGAGGGCGGGGTCAATGGTGCGGGTGTACTCGTCACGCAAGTCGTGGACCCTGGCAGTAATCACTGGTCTTGTCTTGCCGCAGATGCGCTTTACGTTTCGCAGCCATGAAGCGTTCACTGGGGCGGACAGCGTCCCCCAAAAACATGACATTCTCACGAACCGACCCCTTTCAGCTCCCACTTAGAGCCGGGCGCCGAGGCAGTTGCTGGCGCGGCGGAAGCGGGAACCGCCGCTAGCGCGCTGATCGAGAATAGAAGGAACGACTGCCATGCTGTCTTCATGATTGAAGTGGCTGATAGGAATTTGCGTTTTGCTCCCCGCCGATTCATTGACGCTGCGCGGGTGAGGGAGAATTGCTTTTCGGGCTCACTCATCAGCCCCTAGGCTGCCAATCGGGAGCCGTGATGTCAAACGGAAGGTTCCGCCGTGCCGAAGGTTCCGCCGCCGCATCTCTGATCGTGCGCTCCAGTTTCATGGTTTCGTCGGCGAGGGCGCGGACGGGCGGGCGGGCGGGCTGAAAGGCTGAAATTGGGAAAGCAGTCCACCCTCCGCAGTCTCGTCCACCCTCCGCAGTACCGCTACGGAGGACGGGAAAGCGGAAATCGCAAGGCGGAGGGCGCGGCAGTCTCTTGCCGTCCCCATCTTCCTGTTCCTTGCGCCATTCTTTCTTAACGCGCCTGGTTTTCGCTTTGCGCTTTACCCCCGCTGCTTTCAGCTTTCAGCCTTTCAGCTTTTTTCTTCGTAGCCAGTCGAGCAACGTGCGCCGAGTCTGCTGCTGGCCGGATATGATTTCCATCAGACGCCGAACGAAATGGGTCAAACCTTGTGTCGGCGGTCTTTCACCCGTGATCGGGCCAACCTATGGTCTGGCCCGTTTACGCCCCGTTTACCCACCGCCTTTCACTTTACCTGCACGTCTAGTACGTTGGAGCGTAGCTCAGGCGCGCCCGGGGCCACCAAGCTGCGCTTGGCGGTGAGCTTGTATCGGCCTGGGGGCGTTTCCCCGGGTATTCGCAGCGGTACAACATAATCGCGCTCCTCGCCGCGGCCTACCCTGTCGGCCATCCTGGACCCTGCATTGAAGCTAGGCGTCAGGACGTAGACCTTTCCGTCGGCGCTCCTCAGCGAGACCTCGAAGAGGTCGTTTCCTGAGTTCGTTGGCCCTGGGCTCCGCGCCAGCACGAGGGCATTAGCCGAGATGTTCGTAATCCGACATTTCAGGAGGGTAGCTGAGCCCGAGGGCATAAGGCTGTTGGTCAAAGTTATTGATAGCCGAACCCCGGGGACCGCAGCCCCCGGGGATGCGGATTGTTGTGAGCAGGCTTGCTGAAGGACGAGGCAGAGAATTGCCGTACTGGCGGAACTGATAAGAATTTGCTTTTGGCGCGCCCGCTTGTACTTGACGCTGCGCGGGTGATGTTGCAGTTTTGTCTGGCCACGATTTTCCTTTCGGCTGAAGGCGACTGTTGGCAGAATCAGGTCCACTTTTGAACTGCGCCGGCGCATCCGCACACTGCGCCCGGATTGCAGAGTTCCCGTTCCTTCGGGGTGCGGCCGATAGGTTCGCGCAGAGCTGGCGCTCTGCGCCCCGTGCGGGTGATCAACCCGACCCGGTTCGAAGAGCGGAAACGACCAATGAAGAGTCTGAGAGTTTGCTCAAGCTGCCAGGCTGAGCTGCCAGCGGAGTGGCCGCAGACACTCTGTCCAAAGTGCCTCCAGGCGCGGACCCTGGTGGCGACCGAGCCGCTGCCCCGGGACACGACCGGAGCCTTTGTCCCGCCGCACCCGGATGCGCTGAGGGGGCTCTTTCCGCAACTCGAGATTCTTGGCTTGCTGGGCGCCGGCGGCATGGGCGCGGTTTACCGGGCGCGCCAGCGCGGCCTGGACCGAGTGGTCGCGCTGAAGATCCTCCCGCCAACGTTTTCCGGCGACCCGGCCTTTGCTGAGCGATTTGCTCGTGAAGCGCGCACGCTGGCCAGACTGAACCACCCGAATATCGTGGATGTCTATGACCTGGGCCAGACGGGTCAACTTTATTACTTCCTAATGGAATTTGTGGACGGCGTGAGTCTGCGGCAAATGCTGCAAGCGCACCGCCTGACCCCGCAGGAGACTCTGGCCATCGTTCCCCAGATTTGCGAAGCGCTGGAGTACGCCCACGGCGAAGGGATCATCCACCGGGATATCAAGCCGGAGAATATTCTGTTGGACCAGAAAGGCCGCGTGAAGATCGCCGACTTCGGCGTGTCCAAGCTGCTGGGCGCCGCCGCCCAAGCGGTTCAATTGACCCAGCCCAACCATGTCCTGGGCACTTTGCACTACATGGCGCCCGAGCAGTTTGAGAATCCCCTGACGGTGGACCATCGCGCCGACCTTTATTCACTCGGCGTGGTGTTCTACGAAATGCTCACGGGCGAACTGCCGCTGGGCCGCTTCGCGTTGCCTTCACAAAAGGCCGCGGTGGATGGACGGCTGGATGAACTGGTGCTGCGCACGCTGGAGAAAGACCCGAAACGGCGGTGCCAGCAGGCGAGCGAAGTGAGAACCCAGGTGGAAGCGATCGCCGGTGTCGCCACGAAACTTTCCCCAGAAGTGAGCCGGAAGCTGAGTTTTGAATACCGTTCCAAAACGACGCTCTTCGGCTGGCCGCTGGTGCATGTCGCCACGGGCGTTGATCCGGTCACGGGCCGTAAGCGGACCGCGAAGGGAATTATCGCGATGGGGAACTCGCCGCGGGGCGTGATTGCCTTTGGCGACGTAGCGGTCGGGGTGATTGCCTGCGGCATATTCGGCTATGGCCTGGTTTCCCTTTCGGTCGTGGCTGTGGGCGTGGTGGCGCTTGGTAGTCTCGCAGTCGGGATGCTACTGGCTATGGGCGGGGTAGCAGTCGCGCCGGTGGCGGTAGGCGGTGCAGTTTTCGGTTACTATGCCAACGGCGCGCTCGCTTGGGGCAAACATCCGCTCGCTCCGGGTCTTTCTGATCCGCTGGCCGAGAAGTTCTTCAATCCCTGGGCGTTGAGGGTGACCGGCTGGGTATTCCGTGCGTGCCTGTTTGTCACGCCTCTGTTTCTGGCGCTTGGGTTCCTACCCGCTCTGATGGCGAAACTGGCTGAGCGCCGGAGGAAACGACGCTTCCGACAAACCGGAGCCCTATCATGAAACACAGCCTGGGACCGAGAGATGTCGGCTGAGCAACAAGATCAGACAGAGCGGCCAAACCGCAACCCGAGGGGTTAACCTGGATGCTTTACATCTTGGCACGACGGATTCACGCGGCGCAGGCCGGCGGTTGCCGTTCGAGGCCGTTCCAGTAAAGACGCGCCTGGCGCCGGGCTTGTTCTGTCGCTGCCGCGGCCCTTTCCTCAAACAGACACGGAAAGGTGAGCCGCGGATATGACGTCAGGCAGGCCAAAAACGCCGTTTCATCGGCCTGCCGCATAATCAGAGCGTGGGTTGCCGGGTCCGGCACTTCATTCAGACGCTGCAGCAACAACCGCTGCTTGAGAATTCCGAACTGCGTGGTAACCCCGTCGTCCAGTCTGGTTTTCGCTTTAATCGCTTGCATATTATAGAATGCCCAGAACTTGGCACGGCTGCGTGTCAGTCGTGCGACGGGAGTGTTAAAACCTCGCGAAGAAAGACGGCGGGACGGGATGAACCGGGAGAGCAACCCACAGGAGCCGGCACGCGGCGAGATAAAGGCGCCGCCGGGTGGGGCTTTCCCGGCGGCGCGACATGTCAGGCTGTTTGCAGCTACCCTCCCCACTCGTGAGCTTGGACCAGGAATGTCACAAATGAACAGCGATTAGGTAACAAAAGCGTGACATTCCACACCCCGAAATGCTCCCCGAAACAGGACGCCGGACCGAAGCCCGGCCCGGCATCACGGCCCACGCGCGTTCCGGGTACGGATATGCCAGTCCCGGCCGCCGTTGTTGTCCCAACGAGTGCCATCAGTAAACACGAAGTCGAGCTGTCGGGCATCCACGGGCAGCTTGAGGGTCAGGTTCCACTTGCCGTCGCCGGCCGCCGACATACGCGTGTCGGTAGTTTGCCTCCACCCGTCAAAACCATAGTGGAGGCTGACTTGCGCCGCGCCAGCCAAGGGACCGCCCGCGACCCGGTACGCGACAGCAACCTCCTGCCCTGAAACCGGCGGGTCCGGGTTGAGGGTGGCTTCGGCGGAGAGGGACGTATGAGCGGCATGGGGGTTGGCAAGGGCTATGGCCGCATAAATCAGCGTCCAGATAATCCCGTTGGAGAAACCGTGGGCCAGCACCGGGCAAAGAAGACTCCGGGTGCGGTAGAACACCAGCGCGTAGTACAGGCCCAAGCCAATGCAGAATAGTTGTTGCTGGGGCGAGAAATGGGTTATTCGGAAGGGGAACAGGGTGAAGTTGATGTGCGCGAGCATAAAGATGAGTGTCGCCCACAACCCCGCCGCGGGCATGACCAGCTTTCCAACATTTAACTCGCGGGTCCAGCAGACCAGCAGCACGGTCATGACGAAACCACGAAACAAGGGCTCCTCTCCCGAACCCGAAAGCAAGTAATAGAAGCCCAAGGCGCCAGCCACATTCCTGGGATTGAGGCTGAAACTCAGATCGGGAAAATGATGGTAGAGAACCATGGGCACGATTCCGAAAACCAGCATTCCCAGGGTGCAGAACAAGGTGAACCAGCCAAACCATTTCAGGCTGGTCCTTGCCTCGTTGAGGTTGAAGCCCCAATGCCGCAGTGAGCCGCTGCTCCAGAGCCACATGAGCCCGATGGTCGCCAGGAGCTGGCCCAGGTGATGAACCCACAGCCAGGCGAAAGCGTTTTCCGGGTCGAAGGACGAGAGCGAAGGGCCGATCGACCAGGCAATCTTGCCCGCCAGAATGGGCAGGAGCAGGGTGAGCACAAGCGCCGCCAACAAGCGCGACCACTTGCCAAAAGCGCGCATGGGGAACCGCTCGCGGATCACTTGCGCACCGGGTTCCTGGACCGCTGAGGCCGGCGGGTTCAATCTAACCCCTGACTGTCGCTTGCCTTGGCTGCGAGATCAAAAGCCCCGCAGGTCAAACCGTAGGGATAATCAGTGGGGGTGCGGCACCTCCGGCGGCGGCTGACGGAGACTGCTTGCCGGCTGCGGGCTTTTGGGTCTTTGGCCCCGTGCGAGTTGTTTCTTTGGCGCCGGCTTGGGGGGCGCGGATCGGCGAGCGACGGCGGGCAGCCGGGCCGACTTGCCCCTTTTGTTTGCCTTTCCCCTGCCCAAGTTTCTTCAAGGCCTTGGCCAGTCGTTTCTGGGCCTTTTCGAGGACCCGGCACTGTTCGCCTGCCTGGTCTTCCGCCGCAGAGGCCAGCTTCTTCGCTACTGATAACTGATAAGAATTTGCTTTTGGCGCGCCCGCTTGTACTTGACGCTGCGCGAGTGAGGGAGAATTGGTTTTTGCTCTCACCAAGCATGTTGCGAGGTTGCCCGAAGCGAGCCTAGGTGTCAACCGCCAACAGTTGCCCAGTTTCGGGCGGTTCGGGCGGGTCTAGCTGCGGGACGGCGCCGTTTCAGCAGGCAGTTCAAACCTCGGGGCGCACAACTCCGGTGGGCGGAAGCAGCCGGGCCGCGAGCCAGGCCGGGAAAGGGCGGTGGGAAGAGGCGCGCCTCAGCTTTGCGCCTGGCTCCGCGGCGGTGCTTTTCGGTCCGTCAGCACATTCTCATAGTCGGGCGTGGGATCCACATCGTCACAAGGTTGGTAGGGTATGGTCCCGAGGTGCCTCCCGGGGGCGGTCTGGCCGGCGGGTCGTGCCAAGCGCCCCGGTGCCGGAGAATCTTTTCCACCATGCGCGGGTCATCAATGCAGCCGATGGCGCCCATCGGGCTTTCGCAGAACAGAGAGCGCAGCGGGTCAACGTGCCAGACGCGCAGAATCAGGTTCCGGGCGACCGGATGGGCATGCGGGGCGGGGCGGTGTTCCACATGAGCTCAATCTCCGCCGGGGTCAGGCCATAGGCCTGGTTGACTAGGTCGTTAAGGGCGCGCTCCAGGTTCAAGGTTTCGGCGGCGAGGGCGCGGGCGGGCGGGCAGAAAAGCTGAAATCGGGAAAGCAGAAAGCAGAAATCGCGAGGCGAAGGGCGCGGCATCGAGCGGCAGCTTCTTGCNNACATGACATTCTCACGAACCGACCCCTTTCTGGGACAACAATGCGACCGTCTATTACTTGTGGGGCTGGGGCACGACGTTTGGCGGTCGCCCGACCGCGAGGTGGACGCCGACGCCGCCCACCATCCAGACGCCTCCCCAAACCCAGACGGCTGAGGCGGGGTCGGCGGTTGATTTGCGGGTGCAGGCGAGCGGCCCATGGATCTCCTGCCTCTGGTATCTCAACCACGCTCATCTCCTCATTTGCAGCACAAGCTGCGAGCTGGAACTGACCAACGTGCAATTCTCTCAAGCGGGTGCTTACACGGCGGTCATCACCAATTTTGCCGGAGCCGTCACCAGTTCACCGGCCATGCTCCAGGTGATTGCGGTCGTCGAGCGCAGGCCGGTTCCGGGCGTCAAAGTGACGGGCGAAACCGCCAGCCTGTGGAACGTGGATTACGCCAACTCCCCCAGCCCCACGCCGAACTGGACCCCGCTCGGTTCCGTCAGCCTGACCGGCACGCCGCAATACTGCTTCGATGTCACCCTGCCGCTCCCGCCGCAGCGGTTCTATCGGGCGTGGCAGACGGGCACGCCGGGCGTGGGGCCGTCCCTGGACCTGCACCTGGTTCCAGCGATCACGTTGCCGGGCAGTATCGGCGGCTCTGTGCGTCTGGATTACATCAAGCAGTTTGGCCCGACAGACGCCTGGGTCACGCTGGCCACCGTGCCATTGACCAACACGTCGCAGCTCTACTTCGACATCTCCGCCCCCGGCCAGCCGCCGCGCCTCTACCGGCTCGTCCCGCAATAGAGTTCCACAACCACGAAGGAGCGTCAGCATCGGCCCACCCCTCCATCACACCACGAAATGAAAGCAAAGAATCCTCTATGAATACAACAACCAACGTAAGAAACGGGTCACGGATACAACTAGACCAACATCAGGCCGCACGCACCGCCATAATGTCGCTCCTGCTGTTGCTCTTGACACTGCCCGCCGCGCTGCAAGCCCAATTCACTTACACGACCAATAACGGCGCCATCACCATCACGGGATACACCGGTCCCGGCGGTGACGTGACCATCCCCGACACGATCGATGGCCTGCCGGTCACCAGCATCGGACTCATTGCGTTCTATGCCTGCACCAGCCTGAGCAGCGTCACGATCCCCAACAGCGTCACCAGCATCGGGTCGGGGGCATTCCGTGGATGCACCAGACTGGCCAGCGTCATGATCCCAAAGAGCATCACCAACATCGCGGAAAATGCGTTCGGTGGTTGCACGAGCTTGACAGCGATACCGGTGGATGCGCTCAATCCCATCTATCGCAGTATAGATGGGGTCTTGTTCAACAAGAGCGAGACCACCATCATTCAATGTCCTGGGGGCAAGGCCGGCACCTACACGATCCCCAACAGCGTTAACTGATAAGAATTTGGTTTTTGGCGCGCCCGCTTGTACTTGACGCTGCGCGGGTACCTTCGATTACAGGCCCTTCGAACTGAAACTGATGTGTTGACAATATCCTCCGACTGCCTCCTAAATCGCCCATGAGATCAGCGAACCATGAGGAGCTGCCCGTTCGACGGGAGACTTCGGGCCAAACATACTGTTGGGTCCACTGGCGGCTATGCATATGACTACGAATTCAAAACGATTGTTGCTGGGCGGTTTCGGAGCCTCCTGCGTCGTATTGGCCCTCCTTTGTTTTGGACCCTCTGGTGGTCGTCGGTTCCGGGCTGAATCCATGATCATTGTCCGGCCTTACACAAATGCCGTCTTCACGCGTTCGTTCGAAGCCCACATCATTCAGACTGTACCTGGGATGCTCCGGTTGTGGGTGACGCCAGTGTATAGCGCTATTCCGAAGCCGGGAGTGACAGTCACAACGAACGGTGCAGCGATTCACATAATCGCAATTGGGTCCACGGAAAATGACGCTCAACGCGCTGCCAATGACGCTGCGCAGCGACTTTGCCGTGTCGTGTTGGCGGATTATGCGACGATCGCGGAGATCGCCCAGGCCGCCACTACCGCACGCAGGTATTCCTTCTTTCACGACAGGCTACAGGACGGAATCATCCGCTGGTTCAAGCGCTGAGGTGCCAATTTATGCCCTTCTCGATGGGACCCAACCAACTCGCTTCAGCCAACAGCCGCCGGCTCTTCTGTTTCCGGTGGTTGGGGATGGTTCGTTGCTCTCTGGCTTCGTCGGAGCTTGGCTCCCCGGCGGCTGTGGCTGAGCGAGAGCGTTGGGCGGAAATGGTGCCATGAACAAATTCACCTCCGTTGTGCTCGCAGTTGCTGTGCTCTCGTTAATGACGGCAGGCTGCCACCACTACTACCCGGCCCCTATTCGCTCCGCGCGTGACATAGATCGGGCATCTTCGTCGGAGAACGTGGTTGTCGTGGTCAGCCTTCCCCTCACTGACTGGCAGAAACTCCAGAAGTTCACAGGGCTTGAGCACTTCAGGGTGGCAGAGGAGATGGCATTGGAGATCACCGACGATCACCTCAAGGCGCTTTCACGATTGGATTTGCCAAAGCTTAGGCAGGTTTCACTGGCTCATTGCAGCCAAGTGACAGACGCGGGGCTCCAAATGCTCACCAACCTCTCTTCAGTCCAGGGCTTTCAATTGACCGGCATGAATATCACGGACCGAAGCATGCTGACTCTTGCGACGCAATTCCCGAGCCTGCGTGGGATTAGCGTCGAGAGGTGCAAACAAGTGACGGAGCTAGGGTTCCTCAACCTGACAAACTCAAGAACGATGACCAGTGTTAGGTTCTCGCGGGAATCATTCTCACAAGCTCAGATCGAAAACATCAATGACCGCCGACGGATATTCGCCGTCTTACCTGGAGGTGACGGTGGGCGACAGCGTGTTCTGGTGGAACGACGACTACGATTTCTATGATTACCATTCCGCGCGCAGTTACACCTATCCTTGGAGTTCGGGGGCGGTGGACGTTGGCTATGGTGTGCGCCTCGATACGACAAAGACGGGGAGTTATGATTACACTGACGATTGGGGCTATTCCGGCTGGGGCACGCTGGTGATCAAGCCCGCGGGTCCGCCGCCGCCGACCTCGATCCCCGCGCCGAGCCGGGTGGACATGGTTTACGATGCGGGCCGGGACGTTCTCTACATTACCAGCGGCAGCACGGTTCTGCGTTATCAACTGGCATCCGATTCGTTCCTGCCACCGTTCGAACTCAGTGGCAGCCTCATGGGGTCCGATCTATCGCCGGATGGCAATACCCTGATGGTGGCGGATTCCTCGGCCAGCTCATCGAACGTGTGGGTACACGTGATTGATCTCAATACGGGCCAAACCAACCAGGT
>PLZQ01000327.1:0-288 GCA_003152225.1 Limisphaerales bacterium
AACTCCGGGAAGCCTTCCCTTTCACATCGCCCCCGAAGTACCTGCTGCGCGACCGCGACAGCATTTACGACCGGCTCTTCCAACGCCGCGCCGAGGCTTTGGAGCTGGAGGAAGTCCGAATCGCCCCTCGCTCACCCTGACAGTCGCCTTACGTCGAACGGTTGATGGGCTCGATCCGCCACGAGTGTTTGGACCATGTTATCGTGCTCAATCAAGCTCATTTGCACCGCTTACTCAAATCCTACTTCGAATATTACCACCGCAGTCGGACCCATTTGGGCTTGGACA
>PLZQ01000327.1:296-23749 GCA_003152225.1 Limisphaerales bacterium
CGTTCGGCTCCCTCGCCAGAGGGTCTCCCATTACTGGACCGGACATCTCCCTCTCGGCAGACCCGCCTCTCCTGCCCGGCCAAATCCGATAACGTTTTTGCCAACGACAGGTCATACCGGACTCCGCGAGGCCGACGACCCGAGCATTGGGTGGTGCAGGGCCGAACCGGAGATTGCCCGCCAGGTTACCATTGGCGTTTGCGTTGGCGGCTCCATAGTTCATGTCCAGTGGCGTGTTGCCGGATACGTAGCGTTCAAAGCCATCCGAAAAGACCGTGACATAGGCGCCCGGTATGAAGTTGGGAGGAACAGTGGTGAATCCATACGTCCAGGAGTTTGTTCGCGGCGTCGGCGTGGCGTTATCGGCAAAAGTCATGCTGACGCTATGCGTAGACAGCAAGGCGAAACCACCGGGCTTGACATAATGGATGAGGGTGTCTCCTCCGCCATCCGCGGTGATGGTGGCTGCAACCGTAGTGCCATCGAGCTTGAGAACAATCTTATTCGTGTCCATCTGCGTGTTATTGTCAGTGAGCTCGATATCAATGGAGCTGCTTGTTAGGACAGCGCGGCCCTGCGGCGCGAATGAGTTGACGTAGGGCATGGCGTTGGTGAGGGTGGTAATGCTCAGGTTGTCCACCCACTGGTTGTCAAAAAAGGTTTCGGTGCGCGCACCAAAGCCGAATTGACTGCCGCCAGCGGGGGTATAGCCATAGGCGGTGAGATCGAGGTTCGAATAAATATAAGCTCCATCGTAAGTCACCGTAAGGGTATTGTTCGGATTCAATTGAATCACGACATCCACCCACTCGCTGCCCGTGCGAATCCCGTTAGGAGGAATCGTGGTTATCACCTCAGCCCCTCCGACCATTACGCCCAGCGATGGAGCGGTCAGGCCATTCAGGAAGGTTTCAAATGCAACGGTTAGACGGCCTCGTGCCGGCCCATGCCACCGCTGCCGCACGACCGGTTGGGCGCCCCGAACCTCGGCGGCCCCAAAATAGGGCAGTGCGTCCCGCCTGCCCGGCCCACAGAGTGCCTCTCGGAAAGCGGGCAGGCGGGACGCGCTGCCATACTTTACCTTGCGATCTGCTGCAGCAGGGCCTTGGCCTCGCGGGCGAGCAGCTCCAGACCGCCAGCCTTGGGGCGGAAGCCCCCGTAAAAGAGGTGCGCGACTTCGACCTCATAGCCGCCTTCGGCGTAGGCCGCCTGCGTTGGCAGGTAACCCATGTCCCCATTCGCGTAGCCCACCACATAAATCCTCTGGGTGGTTCCGTCGCGCAGCCAGTCGGTGAACTCGGAAAAGACCTCCGCGTTGGCGCCCACCAGGATGACATCTCCCAGGCGGAAGGCAAAGAGCTCGGCGTCCCAATGGTCGGCGGCCCGGCCCGCGTGGGTGGCAGCGATCAACGCGGACCGCCATTGTTCGACCGCACGACGGTATTTGTCGCCCCACTCCGCGAGCGGTTTCTTGTCCAGTAACGCTTTCCGTGCAGAGGCGGCGATGCCCGCCTCATCCAGCACGTCCAGCGGCAGGGAAAAGACGCGTGCGGCGACGCGCAACATAGCACGGGGCGTTGGGGGTGCCTGTATCAGGCGGGCAGCGACGGCCTCAGCGATTTGTCCTCCCCAGAGCTCGATCTGTGGGAACAGTACATTCTCCGACGGCGGATTCAGATTGCCGCACGCGCCGTTGGTAATGAGCACGGCTGGATTGCCCGGCAGTTGGCGGGACAACCGGATCGCCGCCTGCCCAGGCATATCGGCACTGATCTGGCGATTGGATGAGCCCAGTGCCACCGGGTGCATGGGATAATTCACCACAACAACCTTGAAGGCGCCGTTGCTTCGACGGAATCCAACCGCAGCCACCCGCGGGTCGGTGTGTTTGCTGGCTTGCTGGCGGCGGTCCACCGCGAGATCGAGATGGCCTTCGGTCGTGACGACCTCACAATCCTCTGTCTGCCCAATGGCGGACTCCGCCGCTGCGCGCAAACGCCCTTGGAGAAGCTCTACATAGGCGGGGTCATAGCGGCCGCACTCTTGGAGATGAATCGTGCATGGCCCAGAATGCGTGTGCGTCGCCGATAGCACGACCTGGGTATTGGCCAGCCCCAACTGCTGCCGCGCCCATTCGCGGAACTCCAGCACGATCTCGCGATCCAAGCCAACCAGGTCGCAGTGAATCCAGAGCAAGCGCTCGCTGACGTTTGCCAGGAAGACCGCCTTGGCGAACAACGGATCGAGCACGCCAATGGAAGGCTGCGTCCGGGCGGCGAAGCCGGACAATTCGACGCCGGGCTTTGGTGTGATGTCTATTTGCGAGGTGCCGACTTTCATAATGATTTCTCCTTCGCCCAGCGGGCTAGCGCGTGGCGCTGGTTATATACTTTCTCGAACGCGTTGGCGATGTCATCCATGTCGGTCTGCGGGCCGAGGAAGAGGCTTTGCTCGAACCACGCGCCCTGCTCACGGCATATCTTCTCACAGTTCGGGCACGAGACCTTGCTGTAGTCGAGCGTCTGCGAGGCGTTCGGCAGGTAGGGGCCAAAGGCGCGATTCAGGAATAACGGCTGGCGATAGAGGGGGAGGGCATAGCCGCCGCAAACGGGAACCCCTTCCGCCTCCAGCGCCCGCAGCACCGCCTGGCGTGGCGCCCCGAAGGCCGCGACGTCAATCCGGAACAGGAACAGGTGGTAGCTGTGCCGGGTGCAATCAGCCGGCCGCTTCTGCGGGTAGATGCCCGGAAGCTGGCTGAGTTTCGCCGCCAGATACTGGCCGTTGCGGTCGCGGGTTTGGGTTTGGGCTTCGAGGCGGTCGAGCTGGGCGTTGAGGATCGCGCCCTGGAATTCACCCAGCCGGTAGTTGCCCGACATGACGTGATGTTCATACCACAGACCGCCTGCGACGCGCCCGCAGTCGTGAATGGAACGGCAGGCGGCCGCCAATGTGTCGTCCGACGTGACGACGATGCCACCTTCGCCGCTGGTGAGGTTCTTGCTCGACTGAAACGAAAACGAGCCCAGGTGACCGATGGAGCCGGCGGGACACTGCCGGTAAAGCGCGCCATGGGCATGGGCCGCATCTTCAATCACGACCAGTTTGTGCCGCCCGGCGATGGCCATGATGGCATCCATGTCCGCGGGTTGGCCCGCCATGTGCACTGGCATGATGACGCGGGTGCGCGGCGTGATGGCAGCCTCGACGGCCTTGGGGTCGAGGTTGAACGTTTCCAGGTCAACATCCGCGAACACCGGCACGGCATTAGCCTCGACCACGGCGCTAGCGGTCGACAGGAATGTGTAGGGCGGCACGATTACCTCATCCTCGGACTTGATGCCGGCGGCCATCAGGGCGACGCGTAACGAAACCGTGCCGTTGACGACGCCGATGCCGTGCTTGGCACCGTGCATGGTGGCGAAGCGCTGCTCGAATTCGGCGACCTCGGGACCGTTGAGCTTGCCCCACTTGCCGCTGCGGAGCGCGCCCAGCAGGCGCTGTTCCTCCGGTTTGCCGAAGACCGGCCAGGAGGTGAAGGGACGGTTGCGGAGCTTTGCTCCGCCGAGAATAGCTAAGGTTTGTGGCATATAGATTACTGGTATTTCAAGGCGAACTTCTTCTTCAATAATTGGATGTCGTTATCCAGGGTTTGCCTTGCCGGCTGGTAGTGATCCGGAAACTGCTCCTTCAGCCGGTCCGACAACTGTTGGAGGTGGTCAATATACGCGATGGCCGCCTGCCGCGAATAGGGCATGCTGATGATCCGGTCGAACTGCTCCTGCACGGCATTGAACGCGCTGTTGCGATGGGAGGAGTAAATAAGGAAGCCGGGATAGGCCTCGACCAAGTCCCGAAGAACCTCGCGACGGCCAGGCGTATCGGCCAGATGGGCAATGGCCTGGCCAATCGAACGGGCTGGATCGTAGTCGGCCGGATTCCAGGCGTAATCGGCACAGGTGGCCAGGGGTATCCGGTTGATTTCATTCTGTTTGCACATCGGGTTGCTCATGTAGCCGTCGATAACCTCGCAAAGGTCCGGGTCGCGGTCCACCACCGGTCCCAAGTGCATGGTGGGGCGGTTGTCGTTGACGGGATAATTGTCCCAAAGGAAAACCCGATGCCCGGAGATGCCGCGGAACGTGTCCGCCGCTTTGCGCGTCACCTTCCCATACACGGCGTCACCGGTCCAGAATAAGTAAATGTCCCGGTCCAGTTCGCGAGCCAGGATTTCCAGGTAGGGCTTCTGCTCCTTGCCCGTCCCGTCACCCCAATAATAGGTGGGGCAAAAGATCATCTGCGCTTCCGGATCCTTGGCGCGCAGCCGATGAAAGATCTCATTGACTACGCGCGCTTGGCTGGAAGCGTTGATGCCCTCGGTGATGTCGTCCAGCGAGATGTTGAACCACTTCACGCCCAGCCCCTGCATCCAAGCATAGTGTTTCCAGAGCAGATCCACGCTCTCCGGGGAGTTATCGTTCACCATGCGCTTGCTGGCGAGGTTCGGGTTCATGCTGAAGCAGAAGAGGAGGCCGTGCTTTTGGCACTCGCGGACGACCTGTTCGTAGGCTTTCTTCTTGGTGTCGGGCAGGTCTTCCCACCAGCGGTTGGCCTCGTTGGCTCCCCAGTTCTGCTGGTTCTCCAGGTCGAACATAGATAGGTAACAGTTCATTAAGAAGTTCATCTTGAACTTCGCCAGCCAGGGAATCTCCGCCAGGTATTGCTCTGGCGTCCAGGCCCACCCTTTGGTGCCCCGGTATTTGAAGCCGGGCGCCTTGCCCGGCGGCAACGGCTCGGGGAACGGCCGCTCCTCGGCTGGCAGTTTCACCCAGAAATCCTTGTGCACATCGGCACGGAGGACGTATTGGGCGGGCGCGATGGTGCAGGCGGCCACCTGGAACCACGGCGGCTGGCCGGCCTGACCGTTTTTCTCGCGGCAGGCAATGACGAGCGTATTCTCCCGCTCCTTGAGCGCGCCGCCGGGTATGGCGAACTTACGCGTCGTGAAGCTGCGCGGCGTGAACTCATTGCTGCCCTCGAACAGCGTCTGGCCATTCAACACCAGAGCGATCTTGCACTGCCGCGGGGCGTCGTCGTCGCGGGCCTTTAGATGCACGAACAGAGGCCCCGCCGGAACGCTCCGCACCGGGAACCTCAATTCCATGGTTGAATGCGGGCCAGTCGGCTCAGCGTAAACCGTGTTGACCTGCTCGCCGTCGTAAGCCGTGCCGTATAGGTCTTTGGCCCCACCCTGAAACTCCGCCCCGGTGAAGGAGGCCAGCGCCTCGGGTTTTGGTTCCGACGCCGCAGCCGAGAGGACCAAGGTCAGCCCAAGCACAGAATTCAAAAACGTAGTTGTGATTCTCATAAAGTGTCTCAAAGGCAATGCTGGCGTGGTTATTCTATGCGTCCATATCATGCGCCTGTCTCGTTGGGGCCGTCTCCAAGCCGCCGCCATGAAGGTGCCGGGGTGCAACAGGCGCGTCTCCTCCGGCTCGCCGAACACCGGCCAGGCCGTGAATGGTCGCGTGCGGAGGGGTGTTCCGCCGAGAATGGCTAGAGTCTGTGACATGTTTCAGGTTCTTCTGTTATTGCACATGGCAACGGTTTCACACTCATCGCGAAGCAGTCTGGGCCGTGCCGGAGGCTGCCAGCTCGGGATACCTCTCGGCGAACCTCTTCTTCAACAATTGGATGTCGTTGTCGAGCGTTTGCCGGGCAGGCGCGTACTGCCCCGGAAATTGCTGCTTCAGCCTGTCCGACAACCGTTGGAGATGCTCGATATAGGCGAGGGCCGCTTGCCGGGAAAAGGGCGCTGTCACGATCCGCGTGAACTGCTCCTGCACAGCGTTGAAGCCGGTGCTGTGCTGTCCGTAAATCAGCATTCCCGGGTACGCCTCCACCAGGTCTCGCAACGCCTCACGTTGCGGTGCGGTATCAGCCAAATGCAGAATCGCCTGTCCAATGGACCGAAACGGATCGTAAGCCGCCGGGTTCCAAGCGTAGTCCAGGCAGGTCAGCAGCGGGAAGCGGTTGATCTCGTTCTGCTTGCACATCGGGTTGCTCATGTAGCCGTCCACGACTTCACAGAGATCCGGGTCGCGGTCAATGACCGGGCCCAAGTGCATGGTGGGGCGGTCATCGTTGACCGGATAATTGTCCCAGAGGAACATGCGATGCCCGCCGAGGTTGTGGAACGTCTCCGCCCCCTTGCGCGTGATCTTGCCCACCACGGCCTCGCCCGTCCAAAACAGGAAGACGTCTTTATCCAGCTCGCGCGCCAGGGTCTCCAGATACGGCTTTTGTTCTTTGCCCGTCCCGTCGCTCCAGTAATAGGTGGGGCAGAAGATCATCTGCGCCTCCGGGTCCTTGGCCCGCAACCGGCCCAAGACCTCATTGACGACGCGCGCCTGGCTCGAAGCGTTGATGCCCAGCGTAATGTCATCCAGTGAGATGTTGAACCACTTCACGCCCAGGCCCTGCATCCAGGCGTAGTGTTTGAAGAGCGCATCCACGCTGCCCGGCGCGTTGTCGTTCACCACGCGCTTGGACAGGATGTTGGGATTCATGCTGAAACAGAACACAATGTTGTTGCGCTGACATTCGCGCACGACCTCCTCATACGCCTTCTTCTTGGCCTCCGGCAGGTCCTCCCACCAGCGATTGCACTGCGGATCGCCCCAGCGGTAGTGCTCGATGTCGCACATGCTGCCGTAGCAATTCATAAGAAAATTCCCTTTGAACTGCGCCAGGTAGGGAATCTCCGCCAGGTATTGTTGCGGCGTCCACATCCAGCCTTTGGTCCCGCGGAACTTGAACCCGGGCTGCTTGCCTTCCGGCAGCGGCTCGGGAAACGGGCGTTTCTCCGCGGGCAGCGTCATCCAGAAATCTTTGTGCAGATCACGGCGGATGACGTATTTCTCCGGCGCAACCACGCACGCCGCCACTTGGAACCACGGCGGCATGCCCACATTGCCCTCCTTCTCCCGGCTGGCGATGACCAGCGTATTCTCCCCTGCCTTCAACACTCCTTCCGGGATGGCGAACCGTTTGGTCTCAAAAGCCTTGGTAGAATACGTGTTGCGTCCCTCGAATAGCGTCCGCCCGTTTAGCTCAATCGCAATGGCGCATTGGGCGGGGTAATCATCGTCGCGCCCCTTAAGATGCACGAACAGCGGCCCCGGCGGCACGCTCTTGAGCGGGAACGTCACCTCCATCGTCGCGTGGGCGCCAGTGGGCAGCGCATAGACGTAGTTCACCTGCTCTCCGTCGAAGTTGGAGCCGAACAGGTCTTTGGCCCCGCCCCGAAACTCCGCGCCGGTGAAGGACGCCAACGCCTCGGGCGTTGGTTGCGACCCTGCGGCCGACACAGCCAAAGTCAGCCAAAGCAGGGTATTCAGATAGGTAGTTGAGTGCTTCATGGAATGTCTCAAAAGCGATGCTGGCATTGGTATTCTATTCCTCCGCAGCCTCCCTGCGTCCCCTCGGTGCCGCTTCCAGGTTGCTGCCATGAGAGTGCTCGGATGAAGCAGGCGGAAATGGATTGGACTGATCCGGTTCGATGTCCGAGGGCAGGCCGCCATCTGCCAATTCCAGTCGCTGAGCAGCATTATCCGCCAGGATACGTCGAAGCAGCCAGAAGCCGAGCCCAGCGCAAACGGCGACGCTGGCGCAGAATCGAGGCCAGTCTCCGACAAAAACTGCATTGGTGGCAAGCACCAGCCCGAGGCAGGCAAGGATGCCGAGGAGCGAATCAACCCACATACGCCTTTGGCTCCGCTCAATGCCCAGGTCTGGCGGGACTTCACATCGGATTGGCCCCCAGAACCCTGGCGGCCGGCAGCGCGTATAGAAGCGCTTCAGCGTATCCTTTGATTCCGGCGGAGTCAGGAGCGTCACGGTGATCAGCACGAGGAAGCTGAGGCCAAAGAGCATTCCCAGGCCCTGCCATAGGGGCTTGCTCTGGAAGTCCAACACAAACCAAACCAGGATGGATAGCGGCAGGCCGAGGATAACTGCCGCCAGTTCGCCCCAGACGTTGAAGCGCCACCAGAAGAACCGGAACCAAGCCAACGGCAGGAGGAAGATGACCATCGCCGAGTTAATGAACATGAACCAGCTTACCATGTTGTCCACAAAGAAATAGGTGATCACCGCCGCGAAGACGAATAGCCCGAGCGTAGTCAGCCGGCTGACCCACACCTTGTCTTGCGCCTTGCCGACGCGGGCAGGCATGAGGTCGTTGACAACGAAGCTGCCGCCCCAGTTGATGAGCGAGCTGAGTGATCCCATGAAGGCCGCTACTTCCGCCGAAACGAGGAGGCCGATAAAGCCGTGCGGCAGTTTGGAGTGTTTGATCAATTCGCCCCAGGCATACGCCGGGTCCTTCAACAGGGTCATGCCGGCCGGGGCGTCCCCCAGCTTAGCCTGCGGATCGGAGGTCCAGAACAGCGACATGGCGACGATGCCCAGGCCGATCAGCGGCAGCGTACGGAATGATAAAGCAAGAAACGCGTTGAAAAGCTGGCCGCCGACGGCGTGCCGCTCGTTCCTCGCGGCCATGAACCGTTGCGCGGTCATCCCTTCCCCGCCTGTGGGTGAGCCGGCGAAGAACCAGCCCTGCAAGAACAGCACCCCCAGCGTCAGCACGCCGATGGAAGGGGAGGGAGGGGTTTGCAGGAGGCCAGTGGGACGGAGTTCCTGCACTCGGTGGATGATCTCGTGCCAGCCGCCGTTGTGGGTCACGGCCAGCACGAAGAAAACCGTGCAGCCGGTGATCATGATACAGAACTGGACGACGTCGGCATACACGACGCCTAGCAATCCGCCAAACATCGTATAGACGACGGTAATGCCGCCAAAGATCAACAGCACTTGCAAGGTGCTCAGCGGGCAGAGCGGCGCGATGGTCTTGGCGAAAAAGCCCGTGATGTAACTGATGATTAACACCGCAAAGCCGAAGCAGCAGACAAAGGCATAAATCTTACGAGCCACCAGCGACGGCGTGCCGCCGTAGCGCAGCGAGATCAATTCCGCGGTGGTAACAATCTGCATCCGGCGCCAGAGCCTGGCCCAGACAATCGCCACCAACGGCATCCAGACGATCCAGCTCGTCCACCAGAGCCAGTTGCCGGCCAGCCCGAAGACCAGCACCAGCATGACGAACGCCCCCGTGCCGGAACTGTAGGTGGCGGTGTTGGAAAGCCCGATGGCCCACCAGGGCACGTCGCGGTTTCCGGCGAAGTAGCCTTCCGCACCCTTTTTCGAGGAGCGGCGCGCAAAGGTCAGGCCGACCACAAACACCAGCGAACAGGCGGTGGCGACCACCAGCCAGTCAATGAAGTTCATGCAATTGCATCACTAGCGGTCCTGAGTTTCTATTTGCACGTAACATCCAGATTGACCGGTCCGCCCATTCCCCGCAAACGAAGAAAGTCACCGTCAGGTTTGTTTCTTCGTTCGCAATGATTCGATCTTTGCCCGCTAGCATTTGAGCGCAAGGTTACACGGTGCGCGCTCTGGCGTCTTGGTATTTTGGGCGGTTCGCATTGGTATTTTGGGAATTGTGGCCGCTGTCTTCCGCCCGAAAAACCAATGGGGACCGCCCAATTTACCAAGACAGCATTGTGGCCTCATGTCATACTTGCCACGATGCTTGAACTTAGTGTCAACACAACCGGCCTGCAAACCTGCTGTATATTATGAGAAATCCATTCCCTATTAACATATCATCTGATGCCCGCATTCAGACCCATCCATGGTTCCGAGCGCTAGCCGCCGCCCTCCCCCTGCTCCTTTGCCTGGCAGCGATCCAAGCCCAGGCGACCACCCTGGCCTATTGGCGTTTCGAGCCCAGCGACCCCACGTTGGACTCCTCCGGCAACGGCAACACCCTGAATCTTAGTAACGTCACCTCGTCAGCCGATGTCGCGGCGAATGCTCCCGGCACGGCCAGCGCCGTGTTTGACGGGTCCACCTCATTCGCGTTGACGGCTTCGACGCTGGATCTTTCGGCCTATCCCGCGATCACCATCGAGTGCTTCGTAAAGACCAACGGCCAGACCACTCTGGGCATGGTTTACGAGCAATCGACCAACAACAATTTCGCTCAAGGCGGCATTTACTTCGACTTCAACGAGCCCGCCGGCTCAGTCAGGACGGTCCAGGGCAGCAGCCCCTACGCCTTCATAACAGTTCCATATACTAATTTATCTGCGGGCTGGCACCACTATGCGGTGGTGATTGACGAATCCGGCCCGACCGCGGTGCAAAAGATCTACTTTGATGGCGTCCTGAAAACTCCCGCCACGACTGGCCTCGCCTACTCGCGCCCGTTTCTTAATGACCTGTTCTTTATCGGCGAACGCGGCAATAACGTCGCGGGCACCGACGGTTCGTTCCTTTTCAAAGGTCAAATTGACGAATTGCGCATTTCCAGCCGCGCGCTGCCGCCCTCCGGGTTCCTGATCGCACCGGCGCTGGTCAACGCCGCCATCGGCATCACGCGGCAACCCACCAACACCACGGTCGTCGCGTACCACCCGGTGGTTTTCTCTGTCGCCGCAAACTTGACCAATGGCGACCCGGCGTTGCTGGAATACCAGTGGCGCACCAACGGTGTGCCCGTGCCTGGCGCGACCGCCTCGACGTTCACTTGGGCTTTGCCCGCTTTGGATGAGGATGGTGCGCTGGTGAGCGTGGTGATTTCGGTCCAGAGTGTCGGCGGTGTCACGCCTGTAACCAGCTCGAATGCGACTCTGCACGTGACCGCCGATACGGTCCCGCCGGTCGCAACGGCAGCCTTCTCGCAAGCCACCACGGTGGTGGGAATGCTTTTTGATGCGGCGCTCGATCCCATTTCGGCCAACAATGCCGCGCTCTACACTCTGGATGGAGGCGTGACCGTCACCAGCGCGCAGTTGCTGGCAGACTTGAAAACAGTGCTCCTGGCGGTGACTCCTCTTTCCGCGCCGACGTACACTGTTTCCTACAACATTTCGGACCTGTCCGGCAACTGGGCCACCAACACGATCCAAGTGACGAATATGGGCTTTACGGCGCTTGCCATCGGGACTGTGCCGCCTAATCCACTTCTCATCACCACCAATCTGGGCGGCTTCACAGTGATCGGAGGCGGTGCGGACATCTGGAACGCCAACGACGGCTTCCACTTTGTCTATAAACAAATCTCGGGAGACTTTGACATGCGTCTGCGGGTCCTTAATGTGGGCGGCGGCACCGGGATCTGGATCCGCGGTGGGTTGATGGTACGGGAGAGCTTGGATGCGAACAGCAGAAATATTTGCATGCTTTCTTACGCCATAGGCAACAATATGTGGGTTGCAACCCAGCGGGCCGTCACGGGCGGCGACACGACAATCACGTCCGGTGGCTACGTGGATCGCGGCGCCGGATTCAGCTACCCAAACGCCTGGGTGCGGCTGAAGCGGTCGGGCACGACGATTACGCCCTATTACTCCACCAACAACCAGGACTGGACGCAGTGCGGCGTAAGCATTACCCCCAGCACCGCTTATCCGGACACAGTAATGGTGGGCATGGCCTCTGATTCGGTGAGCACTACGGTCAATGGCGTTTTCCAGTACGCTGACTACCAGCAGTTTTTCCTGACCAACGGGACCATCACCATCACGACGCAACCAACCAATGTCAGCGTGATAGCTTACCGTCCGGCTACCTTCAGTGTGGGGGCTGCTTTGCAACCGGTTAACGACCCCACCCTGCTCAACTACCAATGGTTGAGCAACGGCGTGTCCGTGGACGGGGCTAACGGCAGCAGTTTCACCGTCCCGATTGCTGGCCCTGACGCCTCCGGTTCTCAATATCGCTGTGTCGTGTCCGCCCCGGGCGTCGCTCCGGTGACCAGCGCCACGGCGACCTTGACGGTGACGCCGGACACCAACGCGCCCGTGGTGCTATATGCCTACTCACCCGAGTCCCACTCCGTCGCAATCGGCTTCGATGAGTTGCTGGATCCAAACACCGCCAATAACCCGGGACTCTACAGCGTGGATGGTGGGTTCAACGTCCTGAGCGCGCAACTGCTCGCGGACGGGCAGACGGTCCTGCTGTCGGTGGACGGCCTGAATCAACCTCAGTTCCAGCTCACCCTGACTGGCGTCACCGACCTCTCCGGCAACTCCACGAATTATACCGTGGTAGGCGTCAACGCCGGGTTCACTCTGCTGAACATTGACAACGGCCTGCTCATTCCCCCCGCAATCACCGCTGTCAGCTCCAACGGGTTCACGGTAAACGCGGCCGGAACGGACATCTTTGGCACGCAGGATTCCTTCAATTTTATATTTGAATCGCTTACCAACGACTTCGATCTGCGGGTCCAGTTCGTCAATAGCACTCCGCTCCGCGACCCCTCCCAACGCGGCGGTTTGATGGTGCGCCAGGACACTTCTCAAGGCAGTCCCAATCTCTTCGTTGGCACCTATGCCCCGGGCGGGGTTGCTTTCTGGGTGGTCACCGAGCGTTCCACGCAAGACGCCACGACCATCATTGACGCGTACCCGGCACGGGAACCCGCCTTCGCCTTCCCGAATGCCTGGCTGCGGCTCAAACGCGCTGGCCAGAGTTTTAGCGCCTACGAAAGCCTCGATGGCTTTAACTGGGTGCAGTTGGGGACCAACATCACGAACCTGGCGTTTTCGGAGCCTGTGCTCGTCGGCATGGCTTCCACCTCGCGCTCGACGCTGGCGGCGCAATTCCAATACAGCAATTTTGGCCCGACGCTCCCAATTCCACAGCTCCAAATACAGGTGGCCGGGACCAATGCCCTGCTAAGCTGGCCGACCAACCCCAGCAGCTTCTCGCTCCAGCAAGCCACGACGCTCGCTGGCGGAACCTGGACGACGGTTACGAATGTTCCCGTTCAATCGGGAGCGGTTAACCAGGTTGCGCTGCCCCTGTCGGGCAACACGGCGTTCTATCGGTTGCTCCATTAGAGGCGTCCGAGGGATCAACGCACGCTTATGAAAAACCGCCTGCGCCCGCACGCGTTCACCTTGATCGAGCTGCTGGTGGTCATCGCGATTATTGCCATCCTCGCGGCGCTACTGCTGCCGGCCCTCGCCCGCGCCAAGGAAAAGGCCAAGGCGACCCAGTGCGCCAGCAACCAGCGCCAGATCGGGCTAGGCTGGCTGATGTACGCGCAGGACAACAACGACTGGTATCCCGTCATGAGAGGCTGGGCGGCGGCTGGTGGTCAGAAAGGTACTTACTCCCTTGATGCGGCGGTGGCGGATAGCTTCGGCGTCTATGTCGATTACACCAACCGGCCCCTAAACAGATATGTTCCGGCGCGCGGGGCTTGGCGCTGCCCTTCGGACAAGGGCGATGCCAATTATGGCGCCAAAAACTGTTACCTCGAATACGGCAACAGCTACTGCCCCGAGCACACGATTGACGTCTGGCGGACCCGCCACGTTACGGGAGAAGCTTACTATCCCGGCACCGACGCCGGCACACCCATCCGAGGCAATGAAGTCGCGCGCAGCCCCGTCAACAAGATCATCCAAGGCGACTGGGAGTGGGAAAACAGCGCCTTCGACATCGGCAATCCGGGCACTTGGTGGCACCAAAGCCGCTCCCAGCGGCGGCAGAACATGCTGTTCGCCGACGGTCACGTGGTGTTTTACATGTTCCCACCTCAAATCGCTACCTGGGAGTATAGCCCCCCGCCCGATCCAACCTGGCTCTGGTGGTAACGAGCGAGCAATTATGCTACGCCGGCTGCTAATGATGGTATGGGCCGGGCTGTTCACGCAATTCCTCACCCCGGCGCCGCTGCTTCGCGCCGACCTGAATTCCGGTCTGGTGGCGCGCTATCAACTCGACGGAAATGCGATTGATGCTTGGGCCGGCCATAATGGCGTTGCCTACGGACCGACCCAAACAGCCGACCGCTTCGGCTATGACAAGGGGGCTTCTTACTTCGCAACGAATGGTTACATTGATATCCCCGATTCCCCAGCGTTCCATCTACAGCAGCTTTCCGTTTCCGTGTGGGTACAACCTGACCCGTTGAGCGGCTATTGCATAGTCTTGTCAAAGGACGACGGCAGCCGAGGAATTCAATTCTACATGCTGGGGGCGGCCGGGGTCTGCTTGGCTTATTTTGGGCTGGGCGATGCCGGTTGGCACAACCTTATGTTTGGCGCGACGTTCGTTCCCGGCCAGTGGGCCCACTTGGCGGCCACCTACGATGGCCAATATATTAGAGCCTTCGTGGATGGAAATCCGGCCGGGAGCCTGGCCTATAGCGGGACAAATGCCTACGGCACAAGGCCTTTGCAAATTGGCCGCAATACCTACTCGCAGACTCAATACTTCACCGGCGCCATGGATGACCTTAGGATCTACAACCGCGCCCTCTCGATTTCGGAAAATCAGCAGCTTGCGTTGGAGCGTCCAGGGTTTCCCTTCAGGCTGTCACAGGAACGACTGAATTCCGGGCCGCCGGGGGCGAGCGTTCTGTCGTGGCAGAGTTGGGTGGGTTGGTTTTACGCGGCTATGGTTTCTACCAATCTCGGCGCCGTCGCCTGGGTCGGCACACCTGATTTTACCAACGTTCCAGGTACCGGCCTTTTGCTGGCTTACACCAACTTTCCTTCCTCGGCAGCCGGGCTTTCCTTCGCGTCCAAGCCCAGGGGTCAGCTTCCCCCGTTTTGCCCTGGGCCAACGCCCCGGCCTTGCCCGCACCCAAGGCTGATCTGACGATGGCCGCGTGCAACGGAAAGTGCTACGCCATCGGCGGGTACAAAATGACCGCGAAGGATCCCAGAAACGAAACCTATGAATACGATCCCACAACTTCCCTCTGGACGCGCAAAGCGGACATGCCGACTCCGCGCTGGGGACCAGTCAGCGTCGAATTCGACGGGAAGCTTTATGTCTTCGCTGGCCAAGGCGCTTCAGCCGGCTCGGCAAAGAATGAAGTTTATGACCCGCCCGCGGATAACTGGCAAACAAGGGCAGACATTCCTTCGGGCCTGGCGCAGCAGGGCCTGATGGGAGTCCGTTATGGCAATCGGGTTCACCTTTTCTATCGCTCGGCCCACTATGAGTACGACCCGGCCACCGATACCTACACCGCCCGGGCGTCCGTGCCGACTGCCCGAACCTGGGGCACCTGCGCTGCCGTGAACAACCTGATCTACGTCATTGGCGGTTACGCGTACCCGGGAGGCCCCACGAACGTGAACGAGGTTTATAATTCCGTAACCGACTCCTGGGCCGTGAAGGCGCCTCTCCCGAAGAGTCAGTATGGCGTGACCCGCGAGAACCCGGTCATCAACGGCCTCATTTATGTTACACATGGACGAAGCACCCCGTTCTATACGGACAATTACGCATACGATCCCGCCAGCGACACTTGGCGGCGGAAGGCTTCAGCCCAACATCCCAGGGACGGCGTCGGCTGATGTGTACTCAATGGCAAGCTCTATGTAGTGGGGGGTAGAGCGGACAACGGCGGACCCTATGGTTTGATCGATCACGAAATCTACAACCCGTCGGCTGACAATTGAGCCGCTGTCGCATCCCGCCGGGGCGCGCCGTCCCTTGTTCAGCGCGCCGCCTCGAGGTTCCTGGTGGTGCCCGAGCTGCCCTTTCACTGCCGTGGAGTTCAAACAGGAGCAATAAAGGTGCTGAACTGATCCCCCAAATCTAGGGTATTGGACACCACGTGCATTCTGTGGTTTACTCACTGAGTCATTCATACTGTCTGGACGTCTGGATCATACCTTAACAACACCCTTTGAACCTCGAATAATTGTGAAACCTCTTGCCCTTGCTTTGGCCGGATTGATGGCCTTGCTTGCCTCAGCATCCGGCGCCGACACATCTCCTGTTCTCGCCCCCACACCGCCCATGGGCTGGAATTCGTGGAACTGGTGGGGCAAAAGGCAGGTGAACGAACGACTCGTTCGGGAGACGATTGACGCGATCGTAGATAGCGGTCTGAAAGATGCCGGCTACGAATATGTGGTGGTGGACGGTGGATGGCGCGACAATCACCTGGCTGACACGGGCGAATTATTGCAGCACCCGCAGAGGTTTCCTTCCGGCATGAAAGCGCTGGCCGACTATGCGCATTCCAAAGGCTTAAAGTTTGGCCTGCACACCGTGCCGGGGACGCTCGATTGCGGTGGGGACAAAGTTGGGGCCTGGGGGATTGAGGAGGTTCACATCCGCCAATTCGTTGATTGGGGCATAGATTTTATTAAGCTGGACCGGTGCAAGTTTGTCCTCCCGGAAGGCCTGGACGGGTCGCTGCCAACGGGTCAGGCGCAAGGCTGGACGGCCCAGCGGATCGAGACGGCCTATCGTAACTGGCACGATTTATTGGGGCGCTGCGGGCGGCGGATTCTGTTAAGTGCCAGCGCCTATAGATACTACGACTGGTATCCCGCGGTGGCCCAGATGGGACGAACCACCGGGGATATCAGGTCGAGACAATCCGGCGGGGCCGTTTTTGAAGGCTGCAAGCACAGCGTCATGGCGATCGCCGAGCTGAACAATGCCGCGGCTCGGCACGCCGGCCAGGGCTATTGGAATGATCCCGATATGCTGGTCACGGGAGAACAGGGCCTCAACCAGGAGGAGCAGAAGACTCATTTTGCGCTTTGGTGTGTCATATCCGCCCCGCTGATGCTCGGTAACGATCCGCGCGTTATGACCGAAGCCGAGAAAAGCATCGTGCTGAACCGGGAGTGCATTATCATTGACCAGGATCCCAGCGAGCAGGGACGGCGCATCCGGAAGGACGGCGATGCGGAGGTATGGGCCAAGAAGCTGACGGGGGCGCGAATGGCGGTCCTGTTGCTAAACCGCAACCCCACCGAGACTAACGCCGTCTCCGCTGACTGGAAGTTACTGGGCCTATCCGGAAAGATGAGTGTCAAAGATGTTTATGGAAAAACCGACCTGGGACTGATAGACAAGGGCGTTTCATTGCGATGTCCGCCCCACGGGTGCCGGTTACTCCTGCTGTCACCCGGGACAACACCGGCGGCATCCCACTAGCTCGACCGCACGACGCTCTCGCCAACAAACCAGACACACTAACAAATGCCCCTTCCTGAACAATCCCTGCCCGTAGTGCTCGCCCTGGCGGGCTTACTGGGAATGACTAGCCCATCGGTCATACATGCGCGCTCGAACGAACATCCCAATATTGTCGTCATCGTGACCGATGACCTCGGCTACGGCGATCTGAGTTGCTACGGAGCGACCAGAATCCATACGTCGAACGTGGACCGGTTGGCGGCGCAAGGTTTGCGATTCACCGAAGCCTACGCCCCCGCTTCCACCTGCACGCCCTCTCGCTACGCATTGCTCACAGGTTGCTATGCCTGGCGGCAGAAGGCCAGGAAGACCACCATATTGGATGGCGACGCCCCGCTGGCCATCGAGCCGGGAACCCTAACGCTGCCGTCAATGCTCCGCCGCGCCGGCTACATCACCGGGGTGGTCGGCAAGTGGCATTTGGGCCTGGGAGATGGTCAAACGCCGGTGAACTTCAACGAGCAGATTAAGCCGGGTCCGCTCGAAGTCGGCTTCGATTATTCCTGCATCATTCCGGCCACGGTAGATCGCGTGCCCTGCGTTTGGATTGAGAATCACCGAGTCGTCGGCCTGGATCCGGCCGACCCGATTCGCGTCAGCTATCTCACGAACGTCAGCACTGATCCCACCGGCCTGCAGCACCCCGAGTTGCTGAAAGTGCCGGCCGACAAGCAGCATTCCGGCACGATTGTGGATGGCATCAGCCGCATCGGTTACATGCAGGGAGGCCATGCCGCGCGGTGGCGGGACGAAGAATTGGCAAAGACCGTGGTCGCCAAATCAATCGCCTTTATCCAGGAGCACAAGGACCGCCCATTCTTCCTTTATGTTGGCATGTTTGAGCCGCACGTGCCGCGCACGGCGGAGAAGCCATTCGTCGGGACGAGCCAGTGCGGTGTCCGCGGCGATGTCATCGCACAGATAGATTGGGAAACGGGCCAGATCCTGGGCGCGCTGGACCGGCTCAAGCTGGCCGATGACACGCTCGTGCTGTTCACGAGCGACAACGGCCCCATCTTCTTTGATGGCTACTACGATCGCTCAAGAGAGGATGCCAACGGGCACAAACCTGCCGACGGATTGCGCGGCTGGAAGTATCTTGTCTATGAGGGAGGCACCCGTATTTCTTTCATCGTCCGCTGGCCAGGCAAAGTGCCCGTGAGGGTATCACCGCGGATGTTTTGCCTCACGGATGTCACGGCCACCTGTGCGGCGTTAGCGGGGCAGAAGCTCCCTGAAGACGCCGCCGTGGACAGCCTAAACCAGCTCCCGGTTTTCCTGGGCCAAACCCGACAGCCTGTTCGTGACGGTGTAGTGCAGCAGGGCATTTCCGGTTCGATGGCGATCCGGCGGGGCGACTGGAAATACATCCCGTCCAACGCCGACGCGGTCGCCGCCGGCATGGGTTCGGGTGCCAATCCGGACGACCCGCGATTCGCGGCGGCGATCATCCGCGAGCCGGTCCTGTGCAATCTGGCCAATGACCCGTACGAAAACAAAAACCTGGCGGCCAAATACCCGGAGAAGGCCGCCCAATTGTCGGCGCTGCTGAAAAAGATCCAGTCCGACGGACGTTCCCGTCCTTGAAACCGAGCGCGAGAGAAACGATGATCGGAATGGGCATCTCAAGACCATTTGCAGCAAACTCCACCTGCATTCGCGCACATAGCCGATTCTCAAGGCCGCCTGGTAGCATACCCTAGTTTTCGGGTATTCCCAGGCCGTGGCGATTGGGCCTATTGTTGGGGCTGACTGAAACACAACACTGCTCGTGGAACTGTTGCCCTCACTGTTCCGGTTGGCGCAGGTCAGCCTGCCGGTCAACTACCTGTTTCAGCCTTCTGCGAAACTCGAGTCTGCTCCAACAGCCATGAAATCAAAACTTCTCACGTACAGACACTATGAAAAAACCCGTCAAACTCACGCTCCTTGCCTGTTGGTTCCTGGCCTCGTTTGCCGACGGCTCCGCCTCCGGCCCAACTCTGATCATCGGCGATCAATACGATGTCACCGGTTCCGGCTCGGGCTTCGCCCTGGGCAGCGGTGTCAACTCCCGCATCAAGCCGACCGACCCACACCTGACCGGGATCGCGGCACCCAACCTCCGCTACATCAAAATCGCCGGCACGAAAGACGAGAGCGCCCATATCATCGCGGACAACAAACTGGCCGTCGCGCGCATCACGAGTAACTGCTCCACCCCGGCGCTCTCGACGGGCATCGGCGCTTATGATTTCAGTGCCGCTCTCGGCACCCTGGCGGCCACGCCCGCCGTCTCGGCGGTGTATGAGATTACCCTCAGCATTGCCAACTCGGCTGCGGGCAACCAGTGCTGCTCGTTCGGCCTGGGCGCCTCAGCCGGGGGGGCCGGCTTCTGAGATTTCGGCATTCAACTGTACCATGCCATGCGGCCACTGCCGGTCCCTTTCATCCAAACAATATCGTCTCGGATCGTCTTCCGGGTCGCCAGGAATTGGGCTGGGAACAACTTCGCCAGCCGGGTTGCAATGTCCTCGATGTGCCGGATGAAACCCTGCGCGGCGGACTGCCCGCCGGCCTGCTGCAAAAGACTCCCCAGCTTCAACCGGACCGGGTTAGTCCCGGTGCCGCCGCCTGCCACGATGAAACCGGGATAAGCCTCGACCAACTCCTTGAGCACCTGCCGCTGCGCGCCGGTTTTCCCCAGCCGGAAAATCGCCTGGCCGATTGAACGTGCCGGATTGTAAGCTTGAGGGTTGTAAGCGTAGTCAGCGCAAGTGGCCAGGGGAATCCGGTTGATCTGGTTTTGGGTGCGCATCGGGTTGCTCAGATATCCGTCGATGATCTCGCACAAATTGGCCTCCCGCCCGCTGACTGGCCCCAGATGCAGCGTCGGGCTGCCATCGTTGAGCGGATAGTTGTCCCAAAGAAACAACCGATGGTTGACGACGCGCTTATAGCTTTCCGCCGCGACTCGAGTGATGCGCGGGGTGACGATGGCATCGCCGTTCCAAAACACATAGACATCCGTGTGCAGTTGGCGGGCGACGGCTTCGAGGTAGGCGCACTCATCAGGGTTACTACCGTCGCCCCAGAATACCGCCGGGCAGAGGATTGCCTGGGCCGCGCTATCCCCGGCCTGAAGCCGGTTGAAGATCGTGTTAACGAACCCGGCGTGGGCGGCTCCCAAAGCACCCGGGCCGGCCGTGCCCCAACTGGTGTCATCGAGGCAGATGCTGAACCACCGAACCCCTTGGCTCTGAGCCCAGGCGTAATGCTGGTAGAACCGCTCCAGATCTTTGGCCCGCCTGAAATCCAAAAACCGCGGAGAGTCCAACTGCGGGTGCATGGCAAAGCAAAAGGCGATGCCGTGCTCACGGCAGGAGCGGATGACCGAGGCGAAACCACTTTTCGTCGCCTCGGGCATCGGCTTCCACCATTCGTTGCACCACGGTTGTCCCGGCGGGCTGGGGCTCATCGACAGGTAGCAATTCATCAGGAAGTTCATTCTGAGGCTAGCCAGAACGGGAATCTCCTCCAGGTATTGTTCCACCGTCCACGACCACCCCTTGATGCCTCGGAACTTGAATGCCGGCGCTCTCGGAGAGGTGTGCGCAAGCTCCGGCAAGGCGCTCGCGCTGGCAGGCAAGCGGACGCGCCGCTGTTCCCGATACGCCAGCGGCGAGCAGCCATGAACCGATTTGAAACAATGATGGAAATTCGACAAGTCATCGAAGCCGCACTCAAAGGCTACCGCGCTCACCGAACGGTCCGTGCCGGCCAGCAATTCCGCCGCGTGTTTCAGGCGAAGCCCCAGGACGTATTGCCGCCAGCTCTGCCCTGTAACCTTCCGGAATAACTCCGCAAACTGCCTCCGGCTTAATCCGACCGAGCGGGCGGCCTCGACGATCGTTTCCTGGCGGAAGAACCGTGATCTTAGCCGTGCGGAATAGCGGGCCACGCGGTCGGTGCTGTCACTGCCCGGCTCGAACACCGGCGGTTCGCTCCCACCCCGACGATTCACTAAACGGAGCACCCGGACCGCCAAGTCCATCAGCCGGGAATGCAGGATCGCCTCCCAGCCTTCCTGGCGGGCTGCTTGCTCAAACAACATCTCCTGAAAAATCGACCGCACCACTCGCACCTGGTTGCTCGTCGTGTTCCCGAGATCGAGCGGGACCATCCCCAGCGCTGCCAACTGGCTGCCAATGCCGGTTGAGAGAAGCTCTGGCCGATAGCGAATGGTGTAGGCCAGGAACGGGGAGCTTGGCAGAGTTTCCTGGGAGTATTTCAGACCCGCCGGAAGGTGGCATATGGTGTCGGGCCCAAGCATGTGCCGCCGGCCACCGCACTCCCAGCGGGCTTGACCCGACAGCACAAGAATGAATTTGGAGCAGGCCTCCTCGCGTTCGTCGGAGCGGCCCGGCCCTTGTTGGCTTTCCGATACAACCAGGCCGCAAGCAGGGATAACGGCGAGTGTCTCGGTGCTCGCAATCGGGTCAGGCACCTCGGCAGGGGGTTCGTTGCTGGCCGCCGGTCGGTGGTCGTAGTTGCGCGGACTCACTGGCCGAATCTGCCATCCGCCGTGGTGTAGTCAACCCTATATTGAAGCTAAATGGAGGCAACGTCAACCACGTTCCGAACGCGCTTTGAGGCACGTGAAATAGAGCGAAAGAAAAATGCCCAGCGCCACCTGAAGGAACAGCCCGTAGCGCTACATAAGCGACACCAACAGCAGCCCGGCCATCAACTGCTTTGACCAAAAGGATGCCTCACTCGCGAAGACGTACACCCCGGTAAGGGCGATCGAAGCTGCCAATATTACAAATCCGTATGGCATATATTCACTTGCGCCGAGCCGCTGAGCCAGAGCAAATCCTTTGGCGGAATCGACGCGGCAAGTTCAGCGGTGGGTGTGCGCCTGACATGGGCGTGAACTGATGGGACGAAAGTCCCCTGTGTGTGAAAACGGTCGTCGGGCCTCTCATAACGAGGGGCACGATGGCCCAAACATTAGGCCGAACCAACTGCAGAACGCGCGCCCAACATGTCACTTTTCCAGCACTTTACCCAGGGATCGGCCGACTCAGGATCCGCTTCCAGCTCAAGCAGGCGATCTTCATGTCTTATGCTCATTTAGGGCGGGTCGCGTGGTCCTGCAACCAGGCGATGTCAGGGTCGCCAGGTACGGCAAGGCTGTCAGGCATCTGCGTGCCGAACGGCGGCGGCACAGTGCGTGGGTCGAGCCAGCGGTGAGTCTCCGCGTGACCATCGGCGAAGGAGAAGTTGCAGGCAAGATCGTGCACCATGTTGGGGTAGTCGGTGTTGAACTGGTAAAGGGCGGGCTGATCAGGGTAGCCGCTCATTTCGGTCTGGAAATCCGGCCAGTTGATCGAGTCGGGCCGCATTTCCAGGAACACGAACGTTTTGGCGGGTCCAGGAGCGGTCAGATCGATCGCCTTGAGAAAGAGCCGGAACTTGGTCGCCCAGCCCCAGCCGCCGTCAGTACCGGCGAAACCACCCAGGCAAACGTTCATCGAAATGCTCCGGACGCGGGGTCTGGCCGCGCCATTTACGACCACATAAGATGGATCGGACGGGCAGCGCCATATGTCGTAGGCATTGGTGCAGTATGGCCACATAGGGCTATTAGGAATATCGAAGGTAGGATCCCAATTGGATCGATTGCCCGGGCTATTATCCATTGCTCCCTCCACCCAAGCCGGCACCAAGGGATTATGAGTTGGAGTGCTGCTGTCGCCACTCGCATATAGGAGCTTGTCTTGATTGTCCTCCGAGTTCGGGGGGTCGACTTGCACTTTTGACATCATCTGGACCGCAATTTCCGCCGATAACTTCCCGCTTAAGAAGCCAGCGAGAACAAAGTTGTTGGCGGGAACCTCTAATGAAGGCCAGGGCAACGGATATTTATTCACCAGTTCATCCAGTTCCGTGGCGTGACGAGACGCATCGTCAAAGCGGGCGGATGCCAGAAGGTTCGCGACCAAATTATTGAGCGCGTAGTAATACTGTATGGAATGGCGCGGCATAGCGTTGGAGTGGAGCGAGCCGAAGAATTCCAGGGCATTTTCCAGCCGTTGCGTTGCAACCGGCAAGCGGTGGAGAGGCTCCGAGCGCCTTCGTAGGACATTCAGCGCGTAGAGTGTCCAAGGATCGACCTTCCGGCGCGCGTAGTAGTACTTCGTAAGGTCCTCCTCGAGACGTAACGCCTCATCCATCGAATTGAGCTGGACCAGGCTGATGATGCGAGTCTGCGCAATACGAGACCAGATCTCGCCTTCCTCGTAGTGTTCGGAAATTAGGATCGTGGGCTTGTCATGCGGCTTCTCGATAATATAATGTTGAGTGCCCAATAA
>PLZQ01000314.1 GCA_003152225.1 Limisphaerales bacterium
ATTACGAATTCGCCATGTACAGGCGAGAATTAGGCGAGGATTAGGGTCCATACGCCGCCCTTGCCCAGGCCGGGTGAATTGCTATCCTCCTGTTTCAAACCATCCATCAACGCCTGCCGGCCAATGAAGCTCGTTATGAAGACACTAATGAATGCCGTGCCCGTGACTGCCGCCGTTGCCCTGGCGGCCAGCCTGTGTTCGCTGCCCCAGGCGCGGAGCGCCGATGTCTCGAACAGCAACATGGTCCAACCTCCGCCCGCCTATCCGCTGAAGAAGGGCGTCAACGGCCGATACCTGGTCGATTCAAAAGGTGTGCCGTTCCTGATCGCGGGCGACGCGCCGCAAGGCCTGATGGTCAAACTGTCCGAAGCCGAGGCCGACCTCTACTGCTCAAACCGCGTGGCGCATGGGTTCAATGCCGTCTGGATTAATCTCCTTTGCCGACCTGGAACCGGTGGGCGCCAAGCCGGGGCAACCTATGACGGCATTCTTCCTTTCACTACGACCGACGACCTCTCCACGCCAAACGAAGCCTACTTTGCCCGTTGCGACCGGATGCTGGGCCTGGCCGAGAAACACGGGCTATTGGTGATCCTGGATCCTGCCGAAACAATCGACCACCTCAAAATCCTCGTGGCGAACGGCCCGGAAAAATGCCGCGCCTTCGGCCGGTACCTGGGTCAGCGCTACAAGGTTTTTCCCAACCTGGTCTGGATGAGCGGCAACGATTTTCAGACGTGGCGCGAGCCCAGGAACGACGAGGCGGCTCTGGCCGTCGCCAGGGGCATTCACGACACCGACCCAGATCACTTGCAGACCGTCGAACTCAATTACGAGGTGAGCGGTTCGCTGGACGACCCGAATTGGGAGCCGCTTATCAGCCTGAGCTGCGCTTACACTTACTATCCGACTTACGCGCAGGTGCTCACGGAGTACAACCGGCCGAATTTCCTGCCCGTCATCATGATTGAGTCCGACTACGAGTTCGAGCAGCGGGCGACACCCGCCGTATTGCGGCGCCAGGAATACTGGTCGATTTTGGCCGGCGCCACGGGGCAAGTCTATGGCAGCGGTCCCATCTGGCCTTTCAAGGACAATTGGAAGAGCACCCTTGATTCCACGGGAGCCGTTCAGATGGCCTGGGTCAAAGCTCTATTCGAGCCGCGGCGCTGGTTCGACCTGGTCCCGGACCAAAATCATAAGCTGGTGGTCGGGGGTTACGGGACGTTCGATGGTGAATCGCACGAAGGCAATCACTATGTCATGACCAGCGATTATGTCACCGCAGGCCGGACACCGGACGGAAAACTGGCCATCGCTTACATGCCTTCGCTGCGCCCCCTCAAGGTTGATTTGTCTCAGCTCAGCGGGCCAGTCACAGCACGGTGGTATGACCCAAGCCGGGGGACGTATTCTACCATCCAGGGGTCCCCTTTTCGGAATTCCGGCCAAACGTATTTCATCCCGCCAGGCAATAATGCCGACGGCGATGGGGATTGGGTTCTGGTACTGGAGGCGAGTGAAAGTGCTGCGGCACAGGGTCGAGCCAATCCGGAGGCCGGTGCTCCCGGGACTTTGCTCCCTCAGGGGTTCCTGAGCGCTCGAGGTAGTCAAATCGTTGGGCCTGACGGCACCCCGGTTCGGATTGCCAGCGTGGGACTCACGGGCATGAACGTGGTCGGAGGCCGGTTGCAATTGGCAGGGTCCTTCAAGGGCATCGACGGTCATGTCGCCGCCATGCAAGCCTTTGGTTTCAACTGTGTCCGCGTGGATTGGATCGACAAAACCCTCGACGATGCACGCGCCATGCTGCAGCTCGATGCTTTCGTCGCCGCCTGCAAGAAGATTGGTCTCAAGGTGATTTTCGATAACCACAACAACGAAGCCACACGCGCCGACTGGGAAAATGCCGCCCAGCAGAAGAACGGGTTGTGGTTCGACACCGGCCCCGGCACAGACGGGACCGATGGCGCGGGCAACAAAGGCACGGTCAGCGCGGAGAGATTTCAGGAGGACTGGGTCGCCTTTGCCCGGCATTGGGTCGGAAACCCGACGGTCATCGGGCTCGATATCCGCAACGAACCCTGTGCCCATACGAAAACTCCAGCGATCTGGGGCGGTGGAGGCCCAACTGATATTCATGCCATGTACGAGTCGGTGGGCAATGCCATTCTGGCGGTGAACCCCGATGCGCTCATCATCTGCGAGGCGGTCATCAACTACAACACCGGCGCCTTTGAAGGCGACCTTTCGGCGGTGCGCAAGTTGCCTGTAGTGCTAAGCAATCCCGCCAAGCTGGTCTATTCGGTCCATGAATATCCCAAGGAGATCGGCGAATACAAGGGACCGGAGTCGGGCGATGGTTACATCGAGCGGATGAATAAGACGTGGGGCTGGCTCATCAAGGAGAACGTCGCGCCGGTCTGGATCGGGGAAATGGGCGCCTCGATGAGCTCGGAGGCCAGCCGGGCCTGGGGGCAGACTCTGCTTGATTACATGAACGGGAAAGCGCCCGGCGGACCGACCTTTACGGGGAACCAGCAGCCCATCGGCGGCGACTGGTGGGCTTGGGGTTGCCTGACAGGACAAAACCCGAATGGCTGCGTTGGCGAGGACGGCAAAGTGCGTCCAGAGCAGGCGCCCTTTATCAAGCAGATGTTATTCAAACTTTGATCCACAGCCGTTCGAGACAACTGGAGCCAAACTCTCTACCGAGATGCGATTTGCCGACAGCAAATCCGCGCCGCCAGGGAGGCGTGAAGGAGAATTCCTTGCTTGCTTAACCGGCTTTATTGATGTGGTTATAGGTCCCGACGGCATCGATGTTGTTTTTCATGCGAATGGTTAGTGCGCGTTTCGTTCAGGGGCTGCCTTTGATCCTGGGCATTGTGGGCTGGCTCAGCGGACCGAATCCAACGGCTTTGGGTGCTGATACTGTCTGGATGCAGAAAGCCAAGTTCGGCCTCTTCATGCACTATCAATACCGGATTCTACTGGGCTACAGCATCGCCACGAAGCCTTCCTTTTCCGACCCTTCCCAAATGACCGCCTCGGAGTGGAATCGCTTGGTGGACGGGTTCGATGTGAACAGGTTTGCCGATCAGGTGGCCGAGGCCAAGGTCGGCTGGGTGATCTTTTGCCTGGACGATCACTACTTTGCCTGGCCTTGCGCTCCGAATCAGGCCTTTGATCAGTTCACCGGGTATGCGCCGGGTGAGAAATGCTCCCGCCGGAATCTGATTCGGGACCTGGCGGACGCCCTCAATACCAAGGGCGTAAAACTCATCTGCTGTTTCGCGGGGCTGAACGGGTACATGAAAGAGCCCAAAGTGTCTGCCGGGCTCAGCGATGCCACACCACGGGGAATGTACAATGACCAATCGCCGCCTTCGGCTGAATCACGCCGGCGGCGATTGGCCGTGCTCAAGGAATTTGCTGATCGGTATCAGGACAAGATCGCCGGCTGGTGGTTCGATGGAATGGGGCCGGAGATCTACAAAGCTCCGCCCGAGGATTGGTGGACGATCCGTTCGATTGTCCGTTCGACCAACCCCGCGGCCATGATCGCTTTCAGTTACGGCGCCAACGAACAAGCCTGCCTCTGCCAGGGGGTGGACGATTTCACCGGCGGCGATACTTGGAGCAAGCAGGATTTGAAGCGCCTTACGCCTGAGCGCACGCCGGCTGCGCCCGGAGTGCTGTGGCACGGCAAAATCTATTGTGGCAACATTTACCACGGCCAAGGCAACGCCAACCAGTTCAGCGACGAGGAGTTGATCGAGTGGATCAACACCTGCAACCGCCAGGGCGGTGTTTGCACCCTGGACTGGCCGTTCGATCCCAAGACCGGGCACTTGAAGGACTTTGGGTTCGCGCAGTTAAAGCGGGTTAGCCGTGCGGTGAAGGGAGGCTGAAATGTGCTTACCCGCTTGCACCATTAAACTGGCCGACACGGTTTCGAGGAGAACCGCCTTGCGGGCGTTGGGGGTGGGGCTCTGCGCGGCGACGGCGGACCCGGGACGAGCCGACGCGGCGGACCATTGTGGTTGGCAGTCCCAAGATCACCGGTTGCACCGGCGGCCCCAGCCGGGTGCTGGCGCTGGTTTAATTGTTGAAGAATCAACTATGAAGCCGATTTCGCTCTCGGGCATGGCCCGATTCGCTGTAGCCATGGCGAGCCTGGGCTTGGCGGTTGCGATTGTTTACCGAAGTGCTGCCGAATCTGGCTCCGGCCCCTCACCGGCCAAGTATCAACCGAGCTGGGAGTCCCTGGACCGGCATCCACTCGCTCCCTGGTGGCAGGAAGCCAAGTTCGGCGTGTATGTGCATTGGTCGCTGGCCTCGGTGCCTGCCTGGGGAAATCACTCCTCTTTCTACTGGCCCAACCTGCTGAAGAGCCAGAGGTTGGAAGCGGAGGGTCCACGCGCTCCGAAAATTGATATCGCGGAGGAATACGTTGGCCTGTGGCAGTTTCACCAGAAGACCTACGGAGCCCAGTTCAAGTTCGAGGACTTTGCCCCACTGTTCCGGGCGGAGGTGTTCGACGCGGACCGCTGGGCCAATCTGTTCGTGCGCTCGGGCGCCCGTTATGTGGTGCTGACGACCAAGCACCATGATGGTTTCTGTCTTTGGCCCAACGCCGAAGCGAGCCGGACTTGGGGCCATCCTTGGAACTCCATGGAAGTCGGTCCGAAGAGGGATCTTGTGGGCGAGCTGACCAATGCCGTGCGGAAACGCGGGCTGAAAATGGGACATTATTTTTCCTTCTACGAGTGGTACAATCCGCTCTGGTTAAAGGATAAGTCTCGGTTCGTGAGCGAGCACATGCTCCCGCAGCTCAAGGACCTCGTCCTGCGCTACCAACCGGACATCCTCTGGGCCGACGGTGAATGGGAAGGCACGGATACCCTATGGCGCAGTCGCGAGTTCCTGGCTTGGCTCTTCAATGAATCGCCTGTGCCGGATATCGTGATTGATGACCGCTGGGGCCAGGGCTGCCGCCATCAGCACGGGGGATTCTACACGACCGAGTTCACAGCCGGCATGGCCAATGGCAGCCACCCGTGGGAAGAGAATCGCACCACGGTCCGACCCCGAGCCTTTGATGCGGAGGGTCGTCCACTGTGGTATGACTGGGTTCATAATCGCCAGCTTGGCGCCACCAATTATTACTCCGCCCGGGAGTTGGTCCTGACATTAATCGACACCGTCAGCCGCGGCGGCAATTTGCTGCTCAATGTGGGAGCGACTGCGGATGGGCTGATCCCCGCCATTGAGGAAGAGCGGCTACTGCAGATCGGCGAGTGGCTGAAGCTCAATGGAGAGGCGATTTACGGCACTCGACCATGGCGAACGAGTTGTCAATGGAGCGAAGGAACGCGGCCCCAGATTCAGTACGGCCAGGAATGGCGGGTTAATTATAACATCCTTGAGATTACGGCCAAACCGGCGGGTGGAAAGGCGGGGGTGGAGGCGTTCTTCATCGCCAAAGGGGACACGCTCTATGCCATGCTCCCTCGTTCGCCGGCTCAACCTCTGGTGCTCAAGGATGTCTGGCCGACAAAGAACACGACGGGGACCCTCCTGCAGGCTAACAGGACCGTGAAATGGAAACGGCGCGGAGCGGACCTGGTGATTGGTATGCCAGGATCACTGGAAGAGGATCCGCCCTCCGGGTACCCATTCGTGCTAAAAATCACTGCGGTCGGTAACACGTCAAATACAGCGGGGCCGAAGGCCTTCTCGACCCGATTTGAGGGGACTGAGAGTCCGCTTTCAGAAAGCGGAGTGTGGAGCAACAACGGGCTCGACTGGACGAAAATCCGGAAGGAAGACGGCATCGCCTTTGGCACCCAAACCGGGACCAACACCGGCGTTCACAGGTACAACGATTCCTACGCCCACCTCTCGGGCTTTCCGCCCGACCAGGAAGCCTGGGGAGAAGCGCGTATCCTCAAACCGAATGAATCCTGTAATCAGGAACTCGAGATCCTCCTCCGCTTCACCAGCGCGCCGCACCGCACTACGGGGTATGAGTGTTTTGCCCGATGCATCACCAGCGCGTCGTCTTATCTGCAAGTTGTCCGATGGGACGGTCCGCTCGGCAAATTCACGTACTTGGCCGACAAACGCGGCACCAACTATGGCCTCAACAACGGCGATATCCTGAAAGCCTCCATCATCGGCAATGTGATTACGGTTTATGTCAATGGAGTTGAAAAAGCCCGGGTCAGGGATGACACCTTCAAGACGGGCGACCCAGGAATCGGAGAGTTTCTTGGCTCCGAGCGTGGCCGGGGAGTCGGCTCCAACTCTGACTTTGGATTCGCCAGCTTCACGGCCAGAAGCATCGCGGACACCAATGCCAGAAAGAGCCGTTCTGTATTTGGTAGACACTCTGGCCGCGAATGAGCCCACCCAGCTATTGAGCACCAGATCGGTTCCACGCCCGGACATATTCGACGCTGAACGTGGAAGGGAGATCCGCATCATCCGGCATTCCGAACCACTCGGGCATGGTCTCGCTGTCGAAGATCAGAAATAACGGGTGGTGCCAATGCGTGTTCTGGACCGTGTGCACCAGCACTCCATCAATGTACCAGCGTAGTTCCTCCCGATCCCAATCGAACCCGAAAACATGAAAATCCTCGGCGAACCGCCGCGACGATTCCCAGTAGCTGCCCACCTGCCAATGCCGCTTCTCCTCGGGCGTGGCAGAAACGTGCAGGGTCATGTAATAGCGGCGGTCGTGCACGGCTGATTTGCCGCAGAGCTCGAACACATCGACTTCCGTAGCCCAACCGGGAAACACTTTCGGATCCTCCTGCTGAAACCAGAACGAGCTGGAACCGCCTGAGTTCATGGGGCGCGCTTTGACCTCGTAATAGCCATAACTCGAGCGGGCTTTCGTGTGCAGAGCCGCCGAACTGTAATCGTGATAGCCCCTGGCCTTCATCCCCGCTGGAACCTCCTCCCGGCGCATGGTCAGATGGAGTTGGCCATTTTGGACCATGACATTTTGCGGATTAAAATAGGCCGGCTGACGCCCTTGCCACCAGTACATACCGACGGTCCACTTGTTCGTATCGAGGGTGGGGCCATCAAACTCGTCCCACATGGGCTCGAACTTCACCCAGCCGGCCTTGTTCTGCTGGTCCGAAAGCGGCAGGACCTCGCTGATTCGTTCCGGCCGTTCGGAGAAAGGGCCCTTCAGCGTCCACTGCCTGATGGACTTTTCGTTGAAGGTGTTTGTCCCCGCCACCACTTCCGGGGACCAAGTCGACCCCGCGACCAGAACCAGGACGAGGAAAGATGGGAACAAGGCTGAGCAATGATAGGGCTCTTTCATCTGATCAGAGCCTTTCAGCCCAGGAGCAGGCTGTCAATTTTCAACGGGCATGCAGGAAACGGGATCATAAGACTCGCTTTGAGACCTGGTTTTCCGTTAACGGTTAAGCAAGCTTGAAAATAATTTATGAAGGCGTTCATTTCTCTCTTGGTCCATGCACTGGCTTTAGTCCCGATCATTTGTGCCAATGGACAGGTTGCCATTACCTTGGATGGGCGGGATACTGGCCGAGTTTTCGAGGGCATCGGCGCCGTCAGTGCAGGAGCTTCGACACGCTTGCTGCCGGATTATCCTGAACCGCAACGCAGTGAGGTGCTCGATTATCTGTTCAAACCGAAGTTCGGTGCCGGTTTTCAGCATCTGAAAGTTGAGATTGGCGGCGGTGAAAATTCCACTTGCGGCAGCGAACCCACCCACGTGCTCACCCGGGAAGAGTTAGCGCATCCCCGCGGGCGTGGTTATGAGTTTTGGTTCATGGCCGAGGCTCGCAAACGCAATCCCAAAATCATTCTCGATTGCCTGCCTTGGACCTATCCCCGCTGGATCTCGGACCGGTTTTCTCAGGACTCGGCGGATTGGTTTGCTGCTTTTCTCGGATATCCCGGGAATTTAATGGGTAGAACTGGGAAAAGACGGCTTTTAGAGAGGAAAAACATGGAATCCGCAGCATGGTCTGTGANNTATAATCCCCGAAGGAACCTTTTCTCGAAGTTGCCCGGCAACAGTATGGCCTGGAATTAGATTGGGTATCCGCGGCGCAGAATGAGAATGGCACCGATGCCAATTGGATAAAGAATGAACTCCGCCCCACACTGGATCGCCATGGCTTCAAGCGGGTGAAGCTCCAGGCGCCCGATGATGATAGCGAGTACTGGCAGTTTTTTGACGCGCTGGAGAAAGATCCCGAACTGAACCGTATCGTTCAAGCGGTTGGCTACCACTATGTGGACGGCCGGGAACCGTGGGAGATCGACCAAGTGGCCAAACGCGATGCCACCGCCAAAGCCAGGGAATCGGGCAAACCTCTATGGGCGAGTGAGGAATGGAGCCAATCAGGCGGTCAATGGGGAGCCAAAGGCGCTCTGTACGTGGCTCGGCTCATGAACAAACTCTACACCCGCGACCGCATTACGAAGTTCGAGATTTGGTGTCCGATCGATTCTATCTACGATCCGATTATCTGGGGCGATACCGGGGCAATGCAGGCCGACCAGCCTTGGAGCGGACATTACGCAGTTTGGCCGGCGGTTTGGGCGATTGCTCACACCACGCAATTCGCCGAGCCCGGTTGGCGCTATCTGGATGGCGCCTGCGGCCAGCTCGACCCCAAAACCTGGCGTGGTTCCTATGTGGCCTTGCGTCGGCCTAATACCCGGGACTGGAGCTTGGTCATTGTCACGGGTGATGCTGCTGACGTTGTGGTGACGATGAAGGGTGGCCTGAAAACGGGTCCAATTCACCTGTGGAGGTCCAGTGATCAGGAACAGTTTGTTCAAGCGCCATTGCTGGGGCTGGACCATGGCCAACTGCGCCTGCATCTCGAAGGCGATTCCATCTATTCACTGACGACCACCACCGGCCAGCAAAAAGGCCATCACGCGACACCCCCGCCCGCCCGGCCTTTCCCCTTCCCTTATACCGAGGATTTTGACGAGTACCATCCCGGAGACACACCGCGCTATTTCTCGGACCAGAAAGGCACCTTTGAAATCACCGCCCGGCCTGAGGGTGGATTATGTCTGGCCCAAATCACTCGCCGCGAAGGCATCTTGTGGTACGGCAACAAACTGTTGAAACCACATTCTCTCTTTGGCGACAAGGCATGGCAGGATTACGCCATCGCGGCGCAGGTGAAAATAGCTGGAGGGGATGTGGAAGTCGGCGGCCGCTATGCCAACCGTGACAAGCTCGGCTATCGTTGGACCTTAACCCAGGATGGTTCCTGGCGGCTGAACTGGCAGGATACAACCCTGGCCGCAGGCAAGATCGATTCCTTTGATGCCTCACAATGGCACCAACTGCGTATGGTGATGAAGGGCAGCACGATCCGCGGTTTGGTTGACGGCAAAGAATTGACCAGCGTAGAGCACAACGCCCACTCCGTCGGCATGGCTTTTATCGCCAGCACTTACGACCATAACCTGTTCGATCACATCCAGGTGACCAAACCCGTTGAGCAGCCAGGTACGAATTAGTTCTCCAGAGAGCCACCATGTAACCCGTTTCTCCCATTCCTGGTTACCAATTCAGTGGAACGCCCAGGATCGCCCGGGCCGTTTACTTCAGCGGTGACCGCTTTCTGCTCGTTCGATACGATGCCGGTTATGAGATCATTCTTGCTCCTCACGGCCCTGGTTCTGGCCGCGCTCACCACCGGCGTCGCAGGTGAAGACTGGGGCGCTTATAGCTTCGTGCCGGCAAGCGCGCAGGACTTCGTGCTCGAGGCTGTGGATGGCGGCACCGCGGAAGGCACGGCGGTCTCGATCAACGCTCCCGCGGGCAAAGCGCACCAGAAATGGATTCTCGTGGCGAAGGAAGCGGAATTTGTGGAGGTGAAGCCCGCGCACGCCCCGTCGCTTGCGCTCACCGCGGCGCAGAACGGAACCAGCAATGCCACGGCCATTGTCCTGGAGCAGGATAGCGGCATGCCGTCGCAGCTCTGGGCGCTCAACAAGCACGAGAACGGCAGCTACTCGCTACTCCCGAAACACACTCCGGGCCTGGGCCTCGACCATTTCGGTGGCAAGCGGAGTGCCGGCGCCAAGATTGACCTCTGGACCTACCAGGCAACGGACCCGCACTTGCAGTGGTTCATCCGTCCGCTCGCCGGCAGCGGCATCGTTGAGGCGAAGACGGCGAATCCCACGCCGAAATACGAGCCGCCCGCCATCAGGGGGGAGGACATTCTGCCGGGCACCACCAAGCAATTCACGTTCACTCAGAGCAAGGTCTTTCCCGGCACGGTGCGCGAGGTCACCGTGTTCATCCCGGCGCAATACGACGGCAAGCAGCCTGCGTGCGTTTACGTGAAGACCGACGGCTTCAACCCGCGCGAAAAGACGCTCCTGGAGACGATGATTGCGACGAAGGAAATGCCGGTGACCATCGGTGTGTTCGTGCGGCCCGGCGACCTGCCCGCGCCGATGCCAGGCACCCTCGGCAGGCGCAACCGCGATTTCGAATACGATGGCGTCAGCGACAACAACGTGCGGTTCCTGGTCGACGAACTGCTGCCTTTCGTTGCCCAGGAATACCAACTTAACCTTTCGACCAACGGCAAAGACCGTTGCCTGTCCGGCGGCAGCAGCGGGGGCATCGCGGCCTTCACCGCGGCCTGGAACCGGCCCGAGGCCTTCAGCCGAGTGTATGCGGCGAGCGGCAGTTGGGTCGCCTTCCGCGGCGGGCACGAGTTCCCGACGATGGTGCGGAAGTTCGAAGCGAAGCCGATCCGCGCCTTTCTCACGACGGCCACGCACGATATGGAAAACTGCGCGGGCGATTGGTTCCTGCTCGATCAGGAAATGGACAATGCGCTGAAATTCTCCGGCTACGAATACCAGTTCCGCGTCATTGATGGACCCCACGTCGCCGGGTATCTCGAGCACTGGCAGGAGGCGATGGCCTATTTATGGCGGGGCTGGCCCGAGCGGGTGAAGGCCGGGCCGAGCGCCCCGCGCGCCCGGGAGATTTTGATTCCGGGCGAGGATTGGCAACTGGTCGCCGAGGGGCTCAAAAGCACACGCGGCCCGGCGTGTAACGCGAGCGGTGAAGTCTTCTTTGCGGACACCTCTGCGAACAAGATTCACCGCATCAGCCTCGATGGGAGGGTAAACGTCTTTGCCGAAGACGCCGCACAAGCCCACTGCGGCACAGTTGGTGCGGATGGCACCCTGTTCAGCATCTCGGAAAACTCCGGCAAGCTCATGCGCTACGATGCGAGCGGCAGGGGCAGCGTGGTGATGGAGGGCATTTTCGGCCACTCAATCCTCGCCCGGCCGGATGGTGGTCTTTACGTCACCAGCAACGAAGGAAACACCGGCTTGCCCGGCACCGTCTGGCTCGTTAAGGATGGCAAGAAGACGCTGGTGGACAGCAGCATCAAATTTGCCACCGGGATGGCTTACCGGCCCGACCAATGGCTACTCTCGGTTGCCGAAGGCCACTCGAAGTGGGCCTATAGCTACCAGATCCAGGCCGACAGCACGCTCGCCAACAAAGAGCGGTTCTTCCATTTATTCGTCGCTGATTGGGACGACGATGCCGGCCCGGAAAGCCTCTGCTACTCCATTGAATGCCGCCAATTCATCGCCACACGCTCCGGCGTGCAAGTCAGCGCCGACGACGGGCCCACTCAAGTCATTCTCCCTGTGCCCGACCGCAGTCGTGTCATCGGCGTCTGTCTCGGTGGCCCGGACAAGAACGCGCTGTTCGCCTTCTGCGACAACAGAATTTGGAAACGCAAAATCCGGCAGCATGCGATGGGCGCCTTCTCGCCATGGACGAAGATCAGCGGCACAAATTTGTGACCTGAACCAAATCTCCACTTTCACTTGGCAGTACCTTATGGAGAGAACTCGAAGATTCCGTTGGCCGTTTGCTTCGACTTTGGCTCTGTACGCCAGCTGTTGCTTCTGCCTGGCACAGGCATCCCCGGCGCGACCGGAAGTTTGGCTGGGACCTCCGAGTTGTGACAACGGGCGATGGTTCCGCGAGTTGTTCGAAAAGCCCGACGAGTGGAAGGAAACGCGATCCTTGATCGATGTGCTCTTCTATGCCGATCACAACCTGAAGCGGCAATTCACCGATGACGAGCTGCGAAAATGGGTTGGTCAGTTGAACGAGTGGAGGCTCAACTTTGGGATGGAGGTCGGCGCGATTAAGCCGTGGGGCCAGACCGGGGAGGCATGCTTCAAGGTCGAGAAGCCGAACTGGGATCGGCTTCAGAGTCTTGGCGCCAATTTTTACGCCATCGCGATGGATGAGCCGCTGCTCTGCTGCCGCCTGCACATCCACAAGCCCGACGACTACGCCGTCCAGGAGACGGCGAACTACATCGCGCTGGTCCGCCGCCATTTTTCACAAATGAAGATCGGCGACATAGAGACCTATCCCTCCATCCCACTGGCCGACCATATTTGGTGGATCGAGGCGCTCCAGAAGAAGCTCGCGGAAATGGGCGTGCGCGGTTTGGACTTCTACCGACTGGATGTGAACTGGGCCAACTTCATTGTGCAGAACCATGGCTGTTGGGGCGAGGTGCGGCAGATCGAATAGGCCTGCCGCCAGCGGAAGTTGCCCTTCAGCCTCATCTACTGGGCCTCCGACCTGCCCGTGCTCGAGCGCAAAGGCCTCGCCGATGAATCCTCCTGGTATCTCTTCATCATGCACCAGGGCACCGCCTATGCCCTGGTGGATGGCCGGCCGAACCAGTTGGTGATCCAGAGTTGGCTGCAGTCAGGCAATCCCAAATGCCTTCCGGAAAACGAATCGTGGACATTCACCCGCTCGGCGCTGGATTTGACCCGCAACTTGAGGAGGGCCAGGTGATGAAAAGTAGTTTGAAGCGTCATCGCGGCCCACGTTTCCGAGCGTTCCAGCTCTCCATATTTCTGGTGCTGGGCGGTGCCTCAGCTACGGCAAACGCCGAGTCCGCCCGGCCTGCCGATGCTTTTGTGGACTTTTTCGGCGTCAATACGCACCTGGGCTATTACGACACCGCCTACCGCGATTACGAAGCTATCGTCAAACCGCGCCTGCTCGAACTGGGTGTCCGACATATTCGCGATGGCACCTTCAACGACGACGTGCTACGCAAATACCTCGACCTGGGCCAGCACGGCATTCGGCTCCTGTTCATCACCGACTCCAAGCGGGCGGTCGAACGGGCGCGCAAGCTCCGGCCCGTGCTCTTTGCGATCGAAGGGGTCAACGAGCCTGATGGCCGAAAAGACGACTGGGTTGCACGCATTCGAGCCGAGCAACAAAACCTTTACGAAGCCATCAAGGGCGACCCGGCAACCCGCGACCTGCCGGTGGCCGTCTCCTCTCTGGCAAACCTGCGCGACAGCCCGGCCAAGCTGGGGGACCTAACGCCGTATCTGGATTTTGGCAACGTGCATCCCTACGCCGCCGGCAACCCGCCCAGCCGGCACTGGGGCTGGGGCTTGTCCATGGAGAAAGCCATTGACGAGGCGCGCAAGGTCAGTGCTGACAAGTCGATTCTGGTCACCGAGTGCGGCTACCACAATCGCATGGAAGAGAAAGGCCATCCGGGCGTGAGCGAGACGGCGGAGGCGAAGTATTTGCCGCGTCTGCTGTTTGTCTATTTCAACCGGGGCATGACCAAGGCCTACAAATACGAACTGTTCGACGAGAAACCCGACCCGGGCTTTACCGACATGGAAAGGCATTTCGGCCTGGTCCGCACTAATGGCACGCCAAAACCATCCTTCATCGCGCTCAAGAACCTGCTGCACCTGCTGGCTGACCCCGGCCCGGCGACTCAAACCGGGTCACTCGCCTTCGAGATCTCCGGAGCCAGCACCAACCTCCAACACACACTCCTGCAGAACCGGAATGGCACGTTCTGGTTGGCTGTGGGTGGCAAAAACGCCGTCAAGAGGGAAGCACCTGCGATCGATTAATGCGGAACATGACTTCTATTAACTCCTCGTGAGCTGGCGTGAAAGTGCTAACCAGTGCCACACGTCAAGGCCAGCGCGAGGCACGCGAGGGCGAGGATGCAGTAACCAGCATAAACTCATTGCGCGTCCGCGGTGGAGTCTCGGACCCTGGGCAGAGCGCATGGGCGGCAGATCGCAACTTCTATCGCATGCACAAAAGGGAGGGGCCAACCGCGTCGTTTGGATCGGCGCCTTGAGGAGTGGTGAAGCCGGTTGCTTTCAAGCTGCCTGACGCAGGTAGCGATGGTGCAGGCCACCAACCAAGGGCAACTCGATGACTTTGCCGCAGTCGGGTGATTCGACCGGCCGTGGCACTGGACTGTCGTGGTCAAGCGATCGATGCGGGCGGGCGTGGTGATAATATTCAACGTAGGATTCCAGAACACGCCTCAACTGCCGTTCATTGAGCACGATCACTCGATCCAGGCATTCTCGCCGGATTGAACCAACCAGTCGCTCGACGTAGGGGTTTTGCCAAGGTGACCTCGGGGAGATCAACTTCTGCTTGATGCCCATGCCCACAACCCGCTGCACGAACACCGATCCGTAGATCGAATCGCGGTCCCGCAACAAATATTCGGGGGCAGTGTCGTAAGGGAACGCGTTGATGATCTGTTGGGCGGTCCACGCCGCCGTTGGTGCATCAGTAACGTTGAAGTGAACGATTTTGCGCCGTTCATGGTTCATGACGACCAACACGTAGAGCAGACGAGCGGTCACCGTCGGAACCACAAAGAAATCCATTGCGGCAATGCCACCCGCATGGTTCTGGAGAAAGGTCCGCCAACTCTGTGACGGTAGGCGTCTGGACCTGGGGCGATACTTTCGGATCGTCGCGGTGGACGCTTGCAAACCCAGCTTGGCCAGTTCGTCGCGGATGCGCGGACTGCCCCAGGTCGGGTTGACGCTCCACATCCGGCGGATGAGCTGGATCAATTTCCGGTCCTTCCCAGGTCGACCACGCCGTCGGCTTGACTTCCATCGCCAGAACATTCTGAATCCGGCTCTTTGCCAGCCAATGACGGTCTCGGGGCGGAAGATCATCAACGGGGTTCTCCAATTCGGCCAAACTCTCTTGAGTATCATCCAGAGACATCGGTCCCACGGGCGAAGCTTCGGCCTGTGCGTGCGCCGTTTGAGCGCCGTGATTTGGTGTCGCAGCGCCAGATTTTCCATAGCCAGTTCGTGCTGAGGTCGGAGCAAGGACAATGGGTAGATCACAACCATCCGGAGAAATTCAAACATGCCGCCACAGCTTGCTCGCAAGTCACCGCCAATCAAGCATTTCGATTCTTGACGGAGTTTCTGCCACCCTCAGCTATGGCCTTGTTCCCGGATTCCGACCAACGGATCGAACACATCATGCCCATGCTGAACAGTCGTGATTATTGCACAGACGCAGCCTGAACGCATGTCCCACAAACATGTGACAGGGGAACGCAAGAGAAACCTGAAACAAGATTCCTTTCTTCTCCACGGGTGTGACAGCCGCTAACCGGTCCCGCGGCTTGCCGATCGCTCCGCCGGTGGAAGCCCCGCCCGGAGTGGATGCTTTCCGAACTTGGCCGCGGCCTCAGCGCGAGAGTGGACGTGCAGCTTCTCGTAGATTCGACGGCCGTACGTGGTCACCGTGGCGAAACTGACGCCCAGTGTGTCGGCAATCTCCTTGTAGAGATAGCCGCGGCTGAGCAGCTCCAGCACTTCCCTCTCCCGGTCGGAAAGCGCGGCCCCCTCAGAAGGGTCGGCCGGCCGCTGATGAAAGACCTGGACGACTTTGCGGGCGATGGGCCCGCTCATGGGCGAGCCGCCCTCGTGAACTTGTCGGATGCCGGCCAATAGATCTTCGCGCGGCGTGTGCTTCAACAGGTAGCCCGCCGCACCTGCCGAAAGCGCCTCGAAGATGCGATCGGCATCCTCATAAACGGTGAGCATGAGGAACTGGGTGGCCGGCAAGAGCGGCTTGAGCCGGCGGACGCAGTCGATGCCGCTTTGGCCGGGCAGATTGATGTCCATTAATACCACGTCCGGCGCCTCCCGGGGCAAGGCCGCGATGGCGCTCTCCGCGTCGGCAAACCGGCTGACCAACTGGAGATCGGCAGCGTGGCTTAACCAATCGGCAAAGATGCGCCGCGCCCGGGCATCGTCTTCAACTAAGGAAACCCTGATCGTCACGCCCTTAGATCTAGCATCCCCGGTCGTTTTTGGCTTGTCACTCATCTATGCGACAAAGCAGCGCTCAGGGGCGCAACGAAACGCACGCGGGTGCCGAGGCCGTATTGGCTCTGGATTTCGCAATACCCGCCAATCTGCTCCAGCCGGCTGCGCATGTTGGGCAGACCGTGGCCTGTGAGCAGCCGGGCAGCCGGCTCGCCCGCCGGCGCGGGGACGCTCGCAGGCTGGCCGCAGCGGAAGCCGCGGCCGTTGTCTTCGACCATCAGCACGAAATTGCCAGCCTCGACTTTCAGGGAGATACGCACTTCGGTGGCCGCGGCGTGCTTGGCCACATTGTGCAACGCCTCCTTGAAGGCAAGGAACACATTGTGTCGGACTTGCGAACTGAGCGGCAGCTCAGACACCTGTGCGGGTAAATCCAGGCGGCAGCGCAGCCCGGAGGCGCCGGCGAAATCCTGGGCGAACGTGCCGAAGTAGGTGGCCACGCTGTCCAGCGAATCGTGCCTTGGGCTGACCGCCCAGACGACTTCCTCCATGGCGCGCGTCAGTTCACGCGCCGTGCCGTAAATCTGGCCCAGATCGCCATTCGCCGGCGACGAGTCTTCCAGCTTCTCGCGCGCGGATTGGCTGAGCATGGTGATGTGCGTGAGGCTGGCGCCCAGATCGTCGTGGATGTCTTTGGCGATGCGGGACCGCTCCTGCTCGAGCGCGTGCTGGCGCTCCAACTCCTCCATCCGGCGCCTCGCCTTGCGCACGGTGACGAATCGCGCGGCCGCGGCCGCCGTGCCCAGGCCCAGCAGCGTGGCGCCTATTTGAAACCAACGCGTTTGCCAGAAGACGGGCAACATCCGAATCACCAACGCGGCTCCAGCCTCGTTCCATACGCCGTCGTTGTTACAGGCCGTCACATGGAAGACGTAATCCCCGGGCGGCAGATAACTATAACTAGTCGCGCGTCGCGTACCGCCTTCCACCCACTCCTCGTCCCATCCCTCCAGCTTCCAACGGAACCGTACTTGGTCGGGCGCCGTAAAGCTCAGGCCGGTGAATTGGATCTCCAGGTGATGCCGGCGGGCTTCCGCCTCTACCAGAGGTAGGGTGTTCGCGGCGGCGGCGGCCCCGGGGCGGTTCTTCCTGACCATGGCGCAGGGCTGTCCAGCCACGCGGACTTCCTCGATCACTACCGGCGGCGGGAGGGAGTTAAAGGGTAGCTCGTCCGGCTGGACGGAGACGACGCCCTTGGCGGTCGTAAACCACAACCGGCCCCCGGCATCGCGCCACGCGGCTGGCTGAGAACCTCCGGAACATTCGATGGTGGGCAAGCCGTCCGACTTGCCGTAAGTGATGCACGGCACCGACGCCAGTTCGCCGCGCGCGAAGCGATTCAGCGCGTCTTTGCTCACGCGCGCGATGCCCGCGCGGGTGCCCAGCCAAAGGTGGCCACGCCCGTCTTCGAGAATCTGGCTGATGTATTCACTCGGCAGGCCATCCCGCGGCAGGTAACGGGTGAACACTCCCTCCCGGAAGCGCAGCAAGCCACCGCCCAAGGTGCCGACCCACAGCACGCCGTCACGGTCCGGGTGTAGCGCCCAAAAGCGCTCACGTCCGGACAAGGGCCGCGGTGGCGGCGGGTCGGCTGTTGAGTTCGGTCCTGGCGGCTGGCTGGCAATGTCAGTTTGGCGGAAGGTGGCAAAGGTGCCATCCTGGTAACGCCTGAGATCTCCGCCGGCGGTGCCAAACCAGAGGGCGCCCCGGTCATCCTCGGCAATGGAGACGATGTAGGCAGCCGCAAAGCCGTCGGCCGGCGTGAGTTTCCTGAGCGTCCCCCCAGCCCAGCAGAACAGCCCTTGCGGGTTGCCGATCCAGAGCGCCCCGCTCCGGTCTGTGAACAGCGCGCGCACCACGCCGCGGATGTCGGCGGGTGGAAATGGCCGGCGGAAGGTGTTGCTCTCGACCAGCCACAAGCCGTCGCCCACGGAGCCGACCCAAACCCCGCCCCGGTTGTCCGGGCATACGGTTATGTCCTGGCCCGCCGCCGCATTGGTTGGGGGCTGGCAAACCGCCAGATTGCCGTCGCGCCAGCGAAAGCAGCCGCCGTCCCCGGTGCCAAACCACATCGCGCCCGCGGCATCCTGGCACACGGAAGTAACTGCTCGCGTCAATGATTCCCCGCCAGCCCTGACGGTGTGGAAAGCGGCTGGCCGCAACCTCACCAGTCCGCTGCCGGTCAACCCGGCCCAGACATTGCCCTCATGGTCCTGAAACCAACACTCCATCACGCCACTGGGCAAGCCCTCCTGCTTCCCGACGCGCGTTACCCGGCCACTCGCGGCGACATGCCAGAACCCAGCCTCATAGTGCGCCAGCCAGACCCCGCCACGGCCGTCGTCCTGCATCTCCAGTTCCACCGATGGCCCAAGCTCCTGAAGACGCGCATCCTGGAATTCGGCCTCGGCAACCCATCCCCGGCCAGCGCACTTCCGCAACTGGGTTTGGGTGCGCACCCACAGGCTGCCATCTCCGGCAAACGCCAAATGTTGCACGGTGATGACTGGTTCCCCGTTGGTCGGCGTCTGGTTCATGAAACGCCCGCCATCCCAAGCCGCTAGTTCCCGCTCCGTGCCGACCCAGACGCGGCCTCCAGGGTCGCAGGCCAACCGGTTCACCTGCAAGCCGCTCAAACCGCAGTTAGTGGGAACGCGAACGAATTGCGCCCCGTCGAACCATCCCAACCACCCGTCCCGCGTTCGATACCAGATGCGCCCCTGGCTGTCCTGACAGAACGTGCTGCGGTAATTCGCATCCGGCGCCTCAAAGGATGCCCAGCGGTTCGTTCCCGCTGCGCCGCGCCAGCGCCAAAGCGTGCCGCCCACCGACGCCAGCCACGCCTCCTGCTCACTGGCGGCGACGACCGAACTCAGCCACCCGGCGGGTGGCAGACCGCTCGGCAGTTCAAAGCGGAACCGGCCATTGCGGCAGGACATCAGCCCCCCCTCGTTCGCGCTAATCCAGAGCGTCCCCTGCGGGTCCACGCGCAGCCGTTGGATCGTGATCGAGCTGAGCTGCGGCGTATTGCCTGGGTTAAAGCAGACAAACCGCTTCCCATCAAACCGCGCCAAGCCGCCGTGGTGGGTGCCGACCCACAGGTAGCCGTCGGGCGTTTGGGCGATGCTGGTGACGGTGCTGTGCGGCAATCCGTCGTCCACGCCCCACGTTTCGACCAGGTAGTTCTGCTCGACTGCGTCTGCTGCCGCGCCGATCGGCAACGCTCCCGCCGGCCAGCCGGCAAGAGCTAACGCAACATATCCGATGGCAGGCCATCTCAGCACTTCGACGCTATTATTAACGACATTCACCCCACAAGACAACGAGACTTCTCAGATTCTCCCCATGCTTGCGCAACAGCCGATAGCATTTTGCCTGCTGTCTTCGAGTGGCCAAGCATGGTGTGTTGCGTCCGGTGAGCATGGAGCACGGTCGCAAGGCCTCGTCTCGGCTCGGGCTCCTGGGCCGCAGAGCGCCGGTTTGTCGCATGTTTATGTGACATGACTGGCAGATCGCTTTCTGCCATCATTGCGAGCAACCGTTGCTGGTACATAGCGACGACGGACGGTGGGTGACCTTCTCGAAGTGTTTGTGCTTCAGCCATTTGCGCACAGCATGTAAATTAGCGTTCTTAACAACAACAAACCGGCAAAGAATATGAAAACGAAACAAAACAGCCAGCTGCTCATGAAAAGAACTCGGCCTCGCAGTTGGCTGCGGCGCGGCATGGCGGCTGGCGTGGCGACGCTGGCGTGCGTGTCCATCGCCAACGCTCACCCGTACGCCGTGTACAGGTGACATCTTAACCCGAAACCCAAATGAAGAACCGTATGAAAACACAAACCAGTAGAAATCACATTATGAAAACCATGAAGAGAATAAAAATAATCGCCGCTATACTGGCCCTGACCGGTCTCGTTGGCGGGAGCGCCTCGGCGGCAGACTCCATCAACGTGGCCAACCCGAGCTTCGAGCAGGATGGCCCTCTGGTCTATCCGGGCTATGGGACGCCGATCGGTTGGGCCGCCTCGGGTGGTCCGGGCATCAATGATGCGAGCGGCCCGTTCTGGGATAATGGCGCGATCGTGGACAGCACCTATGTCTGCTTTATTCAGGGCAACGGATTATTGGGGCAGGGCACGACCGGCTATCAGGTGGGGGAAACGTATTGGATTCAGCTTTTCGTCAATGCACGAACGGGCCCGACCACCCCTACTCTGACGGTGTATAACGCGGCGAGCACTGCGGGAGGTGCCGCGCTGGTTTCGGACATCAACGTCACACCGGTGGGGGGAGGGAATCCGTTCACCTTCATCAACGTTCCTTTCACGGCGGCGGCGACGAGTGGCGACTTGAACTTCGCGAAGGGTGGTGTCGGTGACAACACGCTCCTGCTTGACGGCATTTCGATCATCCGCCGTTCGACCAACGACATTGTAATTGCCAACCCGAGCTTTGAAGCTTCCGGCACGGGGCAGGCAGGCGTTGGGGTGGTGGGCGCGGTTGCCGGCTGGACTCTCTCCGGGGCGGGCGGGCCGCCCCTCATCAACCAGACGGGTGGACCTTATCTCAACAGCGGCGAAGTGGTGCCGGATGGCAACAACGTGCTCGTCATTCAGGGTGTGTGTGCTTACAGCCAGACGTTGCACGGCTTGACCCCGGGTCAAAATTACCGGCTCACGCTCTATGTCAACGGTCGCAGCGGCGATGTGCCCACAGCGCTCATCACGATTGATGGCAATACGGCTTACAATGCGCCGGTGCCGCAGTTGGGCAGCAGCCCTTTTCAACTCATCAGTTATGACTTCATCGCCTCGGCCGCGGACGTGACGCTGTCCATCGGCCAAACCACCGGCACCTCGTATTTTGTGGACGACGTGCGCGTGGCCGTTCAAGGCCCGCTGTTACCTCAGGCGAGTATTCTCAACTTCGGGACCAACGTTGCCGGGAGCAGTGCCGTTATTGGCCCGGTTGTTGCCCACGCGGCCAGCATCGCCTGGACCGTGCCATACGGGACGGTTTTGGCGAACCTCGCGCCCAGCTTCACGCTGTCCTCCGGGGCAACGTGCAATCGAACCAGCGCTGCCATCCCCACCCCGAACTTCGGTGCCGGCCCGGTGGCTTACACCGTCATCTCGTCGGATTCGTTGATCACCAACGTCTATACCGTGACGGCCACCTTGGCCGACCAACCGGGGACCTGGACCTACAGCGCGTGGACGGGCGACGCGGATTCAGGAATCACCAACGCCTCCTTTTACCCCGTGGCCGTGAACTGTAACGGATCTGCGGTAACCGTGAACGGGGTTGCCTTCCAGGCCTCGGCCCTCTCTGGGGCGAACTTTTCGATCAGCGGAGCCGTTTCCACGTTCGTCAACGGTGCCCCCAACATCACCGGTGACAGCTTGACGCTGGCTTCCACCTTCATCTACGACGGGAAGCCCCGCACCGTGACCCTTACCCATCTCACGCCAGGGGTGCCGTATGAGACGACCTTTTTCTCCTACGGATTTGATGCCGTTGGCCGCATCCAGACTTTCGCGTCCGGCAGCGATAGCCTCGAGCTGGATCAGGATTTTTACGGTGCGCAAAAGGGCATCCGGATTTCTTACACGTTTGTCGCCGGCCCGTCTGGCTCGAAGGTATTGACGATCACCCCAGTTGGCGGCAGCGGCTCATTCCACATGTGTGCGCTGGCCAGCATGATGTTCGCCACCGAACCGCAGATTATCTCCCAACCACAGCCCGTGACGACCAATTACGGCGCGAGCGCAACATTCACTGCCGTCGTCCAAACGACGAATCCCCCGCTGGCTTACGCTTGGTACAAAGGCTCGACCCTGCTGGCCAATGGGCTGCAAGCTGGCGGCAGCACGGTGGGCGGCGCTCAGGGAACTGATTCGGGCAGTTCATTGACCGCGACCTTGACTCTGATCAACGTTTCTTACCAGGACGATGGCAGCTACAGCCTGTTTGTGACCAACAATGCTAACAACTTCGTTTCCACTATTCCCGCAACGCTTACCGTCAACGACCCTTATATTGTGACTCAGCCGCCGTTCACGGTAGTGGTGCCGGTGGGAGGCGCCACGACTATCCCGGTCGTGGCGGCCGGATCAGGCCCGGTTACTTATCAATGGTACAGCACCAGTGCGGGCCAACTGAGTGACGGCGCGCACATTTCCGGCTCACACACGGCAATTCTGACAATTACCAATGCGCAGCCCAGTGACGGGGCAAGTTATTATGTGGTGGCCAATGGGGCCAGCGGCTCTTCTGTGCAAAGTTCGAATGAGATCGTTTATGTTGAGAGCACTCAACTCGGGCCGTTCGGCCCGAGCGATTGGCCACCCTCCGTCGCGCCCAGCGGGATAGTGGACTATGCTATTTTCGATCCGAACAATTCTTTTGCCCCCCCGCCAGGCTGGAACAATGTTATGAGCTTGACTCCCAGCGATGGCGACCAAACGTTCGTGGGGGTGACTTACGGTGGCCTTTTCGGAAATGACGGTACGAGCGTCTATTTCAACTTTATTGACCCTAACTGGGCGAGTTTTGCCAATGTTCCGGTCATTGACATTTTGATGCAAGTGTATGGGAACTCTGCCATCTACAATGCCGACGGCACGGGGCTGAGTATCACGTTTCAAGAGGGCCAAGTGGGCTATGGTCACAACGTCAGTAGAATCGTTCCACAAGGCGCGAACAATGGCGAATGGAATTGGATATTGTTCGAGATACCCAACCCCATCAACCCTTCGACCGGCTTTCGCTATGTCGGCGACACTTCGCATGCGACCCAATCCGACGGCACGTACGGTGGGGTCAATGGCGGAACCATCCGCTGGTTTGGCGGCAATGGCAGCGTTAACGGAATCACGATTCGCGCGGTTGCTGTGGGGCCGCAAGGGGCATTCGGGAGCACAAACCAGGTCAACCGATTCGCGACCCCCACCAATTGTCCGTCGGAGCCGAATGTGAATCTGGCCTACGTTGACTTCAACAGCGGTGTTACCAACCACTTGACCGTGTTAACCAGCGACAACTTGGGCGAGCCTTTAGGCTATAACCTTCAAAGCGGGGTCGGCCCGGCGGGTGACCTTCGCACTGCCATACAATCCAGCAGCTACCTGATGAATTTTGCCATTCTTAGCAATTATTTGGGCCAGCCTTGCAATCCGGCGCTCACCATGCAGCTTTGCGTCGAGTTTTATGATGATCCCAGCTTGGCCGGGTCAACCTTTGGCCCGTACCAGTATGCCACGGATGCTCAGGGTGACCTGGCGAATTACGGCGGCAGCCCTTATAGGATGACGGGAAGCGGCCGGTGGTTGAAAGTCGCTTTCTACCTTGGGCCGGTGTGCCTGGAAGGGGTTGGCACGGCACCCCTGACCGGCGGCCCGACAGTGATCTTCAACGGGAATCTTCCTTACATCGACCGCGTGGAACTCGGTGTTATTCAGCAGGGAACGAATGCCCTCGCCGGATTGACGCCGGATCCGAGCTATCATATGGATCCGTTCATTTGCGACACCAATTACGGCTATTATGCGGAGTGGAATCCCAGCGCTGGCGTCACCAACAACGTGGATGTCGCCCCTGGTTATGCCACCGTTCTGGCGGGTCCCAGTTATGACCTCCGCCTCGCCGAAAGAGCGAATTTGGCTGCGCCCGGGGTTTACTACCTCCAGTTTGCGCTGCTGAACAATGTGTTTGGCCCCGCCCTGCAGGATAACGCCGACGTGACCATGCTGGTGACCTATTACGATGATCCGGCTCTGGTAGGCGCCCAGATATTTCCCAATGTCTACCAAACGTGGATAGACGGGAATTCAAGCCCCATCAATCCATCGGCGCCGTACAATGTTCCTGTCACCTTACAGGGAAGCGGCCAGTGGAAAGACGCGTATTTTGAGCTTCCGAACGTGAACTTCGTGCCGAATTCTGTGTGCAGATACGCCACATATTCGAGCGCCCCAGTTTATGTCTCACGCGTTCGGTACGACGTTATCCGCCCCTGTGGTCCCTTCGAGGGGATCAACTATCTGCAGACGCTCCGCATCACCGGCACCAGCACAAATGTGAACGTCAACTGGTTTGGAACGGCCGCGCTGCTATCCGCTCAAACCGTGGCGGGGCTGTACAGCAGCCTAGTGACAGTCACGAATACCGTGACCAATACTTACACGCCGGCGACGACGAAGAACGCCGAGTTCTTCCGGCTGCAATACCCCGGATATCCTCCCTACCTGAGCACAAATCGACCTTGAGCATCTTTGCCTTGGAGGAAGCCGGAAACACGGCTTCCTCCAGGTCCCCCGTAATCCCTGATCCGCTCCGTCTCAAAGCCCGGGGTTTCGGTGACCGCCGTAAAAGGGGTCATTAGGGCGGGTGTCAACAGAAGAATGTGAGTTGCGATGATGAGAACGGAATATAGGAACGCTGCCCCCATCCGCCGGGCAACCGGTCCTGCGGGCTTCACCCTGATCGAGCTGTTGGTGGTGATCGCCATCATCGCCATTCTGGCGGCGATGCTTTTACCGGCCTTGAGCAAGGCCAAGGAGAAGGCCAAGGCCATCAACTGCCTGAGCAACCACAAGCAGATTGGCGTGGCCACCGCCATGTATAGCGACGACAACCAGGGGCAAATCATCCCGCTCTATATCAATGGCCTGGCGGGTAAAATCACGATCGGGCCCGAATGGATTGTCCAGAACGGAGATGCCATTTTCTGGCAGGACCGGCTGCGGATGGGAGGTTACATGAAAACCTTCAGTGCGTTTGATTGTCCCTCGCTGGTTAATCTTGCGACCAAAAGCGTCGGGGGCGGCTTTGCCGCCAACCACATGTTGGGTATCGGCATCAATTACCCTGAGATTGGCACTCTCTGGCAGGATGCCAACCCGGGAAAGCCATACAAATTGGATGGAATCAGCACCCCTTCCCGGTGCATCGGCTTTGCGGATGCCGGTTCCGTGACGATCGCCAGCAAGGCGCTGTCGCCGGACAACTGGTTGCCGGACGCCGGTTATGATGCGGTGTTGAATGCCTATTACGGTGGCGGGGCCACCTACTTCCGTTCCCCGTCCGATGCCGGCGGCTTTGATAGCGGGGATGCGCGCGCGGTGCCACGCCACAACAAGCGCGTGAACTTTCTCTTCATGGACAGCCACGCGGAAGCTTACCGTAACAGCAAAGCGGGCTGGAGCGGAACCGCCGCCAGCAGTTTGCCCCGCACCGATCCAGGCGCGCTGTGGGCGCGGAAGCATTAACTGATTTGTGATGAGAGTTTTTACCATTATCTGCTTGTTTCTGGCACTGATCGCTGTGGGCTGCGGCAAAAAAGCACCGGCCCAAGTTGAAGCCGCTTCCCTGGACGACTTGAATCGCGCGCTTTCCGTGGTGGCGATGCAGAGTCGTTCGTTTCCGCCTTCGACGAACGAGCTGGCGGCATTTCTGAAACTGAGCGGCAAATCCATGCCCGTCCCGCAACCCGGCAAGAAGCTGGTGCTGGACCCAGGAAAGCGCCTGTTCGTTCTGGAGAACCAGTAGGCAGTTCTTTACCAAGTCCGCGCTGGCCGAGGCCGCGAGTTGGCCACGTGCGGCAGATTTCTTTGCTCGCCATCATGGGAATACGATTTACATGAAATCCAAACTACAGTGGACCGTGATGGTGCTGGCCGTCGGGTGGGCGGGGAGTGCCATCGCGGGCAACGTGGTCTTCCTGCCAGCGACCGGCAATTGGAACATCCCCGCCAACTGGAGCGGCGGCATCGTGCCGGACGCGAGCCAGAGCACCATCGTTTACAACGGGAGCATTGTCACCGTGAATTCCGATGTCGGGACTTGTGGCAGCGCGTTCATCGGTCAGGGTACCCCGCCCACTCGCAAAGGCACGGGGCAGTTCCGGCCCGGCGCGGTTTTGACGGTGGCGAATTTATTTCTGGGACGCGACTGGGGCAACTACGGCCAGTTCAATCAATCCGGCGGCACGTTGACCGTGAATGGTTCTGTCAGCGTGGGTGATTCCGCCGGCGGGGGCACGGGAGCGAGCGGGGAATTGAACCTCACGGGAGGCAGCTTGCAAATGGCCGGCGGCGGCAGCTCGGTGCAGGTGGGTAATCAAGGCGTGGGACGAATGCTGGTGGCCGGTTCGGCGGTGCTGAGCACGCCGAGTCTCCTGGTGGGCAACACGGCCGATTCGTCCGGATCGCAATTATACCAGTGGGGCGGCACCATTTATGCCGGCAGCTTCACGGTCGGTTCGGCGGGGGCGAGCAACTGCGGGTTCACGATCTCCTCCGGCGCAACGGTGTGGGGGGGGACGCTGCTGGTGAATGGAACCTTGACCGCGCAAGGTTCACAATTCTGGCTGCAGGGGACCAACTCCGCCGGCCTGGGATTGCAACTGGCGGACACGGGCACGCTGCGCCTGGAACTCGGCGCGCGCGGTCTGACGCCGATCCAGATCACCGGCTCCCAGATTTCTATCGCGCCGGGCAGCAAGCTGGTAGTGGACGGCACGCGTTATCTGCGCTGGGGCGGCGGGCCAGGAACTTTCAAGCTGGTCCGACACGGCGGCTACGCGTGGCAGGCGCAGTTTGCCGCGACGAATGTGACGTTGTCCGGCTTTGGCGAACTCACGGCGGCTTTAAATTACACCAGCAACTCGCTGGATCTGGTGCTGTCCGCGCCGACCAACGGGGTGGCGCACCCCGGCCGGGGGATGTTCTGCGAATACTGGGAAGTGCCGATCAAGGTGAACCCCGCCGTTTCCGGGCGCACCATTGCCGCGCCTTTGTCCGCGCTGCCGGACTTCACGAACACAATGGTGGTGACGCATCCGATTTATGGCCTGGTGGTCACCAACATTAATCTGACGCCACGCCGCCGGGACACGAATTATTTCCTGCGGTTCACCGGCTACCTCAACGTCCCCACCAACGGCAGCTACACATTTTATCTGAACTCGGACGATGGCTCGAAGCTCTGGCTGGATGGCAATCTGCTGGTCAACAACGACGGGCCGCAGGGCGCGACGGAAGTCAGCGGCACGACCAATCTCACCGCCGGAATGCACGCGCTGGTCGTCGGCTATTTTCAGGCGACTGGAGGCCAGACATTGAATGTGAGCTGGGCTGGCCCGGCTTTGGCCAAACAGACCCTTACGGACGCGGCGCTTTTTCTTGCCAGCGTATTGGACAGCCAAGTGCGCCAGGCATTCTATCAAAACCTCGTTCAGGATTCCGAAATGGCTTACAACTATGCCCCGTCCTTCATGTATGATGAGACGGAGGGCCTCTACAAAATCTGGATGTGCGGCTCGGGGGATGCCCCGGGCGCGGTGGGCGGGGACAATGTGGTCTATCGGGAAGCGACTTCGCTGACGGGATTGTTGACGGCGCCGTTAACCGTGGCTTTGAAACCCAGTCTGGACCCGACCAAGTTCGATCAGATTCACGCCTGCGATCCGAATGTGTATCGCGTGGGCAACCTGTATTACCTGACCTACAGCGGCAACACGGACAACACGCAGTTGCCGGAACGCACGCGCATCGGCATGGCGGTGAGTTATGACGGCGGGCGCACGTTCCAGCGCTTGCATGGCGGGGTGCATAACATTGAACCCAACACCAACACGTATGTTGATGGCTATGGCACAGGCCAGTCCGCCGTGGTTCAGGCCAACGACGGCTACTTCTACATGATCTACACGGATGCGGACAGCGGGCCGATCACTGAGCGCGTGGTGCGATCGCTCGATCCGGCATTTACGCCCGGGAGTTTCACGAACGTGGCCAATCTTTTTGGCGTGGGCAACAGCGTGGACCTGGCTTACGACGCGACCAATTCCCAGTTCATCATCGTGGCGCAATTAGAGATGATTTACTTCGACTCGAACTGGAATCAGTTGCGCCGCGTGAGCCGGGGGAATCCCTTCGCGTGGACTATGGGTGAAGATTACGGGTTGCTCTCGGATTCCCAAAAGCGGCCGGTCAATTACAACCAGGAAGGCGTCGCGTCCTATGTGCTGGCGGCCTCGACTGTGGACGACGTTGGCGACACCACCCTCTGGGCCAACTGGGTGGCGGGCGATTTGAAATACCTTGTCCTGCCGCAGACACTCACGCCGGGTTGGGCGGTGCCGCAAGTCATCTCCGAGGGTTACAGCTTCGCGGGCAATAGCGGAAGCGTCATCGGCGGCACCGTATTGAATCACACGAACAATTTCACCGTGGACTTCTGGGCGCGGCCCGACGCGGACGCGAGCCTGCCGGCGGAAGCGATCTCAGGCTCACCGGGCACGGGGGGGCAGCGTTACGTCACGCATCCCGAACAAGGCGGCGCGGGAGCCGCCTGGGGTGCGGGTCACGCCGGCATGGGAGTTTCGCTGGGGCGCAACGGCATCGGCGTGTTTGAGCACGCCGGCGGTTACCTTCCGTCGTTACTGACGTGGAGCAGTGAGATCACTGACTGGGTGCATGTCGCGGTGGTTTACACCGACAAGACGCCCTGGCTCTATGTCAACGGAAAGTTCGTGCGCAGCGGATTGACCAGCCCGCAGACGTTCGTCCACCCGACGGCGAATAATTTTGGCGGCAGCGTCTATGGCTATTTCTCCGGCCGGGTGTGGAATTATCGCGTTTGGAATCGTCCGCTGACGGCGGCCGAAGTGGCGTTACTGCCCGGAGCGACGGCGGGAACGAATTTCCCCTCCGCCCTCGTGGGCAAATGGCTGCAGGACCCGACGCTCGATCAAGGCAGCGCCAACGGAACCAAAGCCCTTGATGCCACCGTCGCCGGGGCGGTGGCGGGGAACAGCTATAGTTACCAACTGGCGGACAATGGCGGGGGACGTTTTACGATCAACAGTTCGACCGGGTTGGTCACGGTGCTCAACAAGACCCTTCTGAACTTCGCCACGAACACCGTGCAGCCTTTCACGGTGCGCGCCGTGGATAACATCCTGAATACGTTCGACCGCCCGTTCAACGTAACGGTCACGGCCACGAACAACCGGCCGAGCATCACGTCCATGCCGAATTACGTCCGCATGGCCGGCGCGACGCTGACGGTCGCCACGCCTGCGAGTGACCCCGATGTGCCGCCGCAGCCGTTCACCTTCACCCTGCTGACCGCGCCGACCGGGGCCACGGTCAACGCCTCGTCGGGTTTGATCAGTTGGCATCCGCTCATCGGCCTGGGGGGGGCAACCTCCAATTACACTTTCCGGGTCAAAGTGGACGACAACGGCGCGCCCAACTTGTCCGCGACGCAGACCTTTGCCGTGACGGTGTTCCAGCCGACCCAACCACCGACCGTGGATGGCATCTCGACCAGCGGCGGACAATTCGCCCTGTTGGTTTCTGGGGAGGCGGGGCCGGACTACACGCTCGCGGCCTCGACGAATCTGGTGCAGTGGACGCCGCTGTTCATCACCAATCCAGCGGCGCTCCCGGTGTGGCTTGCGGATCCGGCCACCACGACCAATGCCCGTCGATTCTATCGCGTGATAATGGGGCCATGACGAATCCAGCCATTAACGAGCGGGGCACTGCGATTCAGACTCTGCGCCATGAAGACCCGCGGTTCACCCGCGCAGCGCTCAGTACGAGCCGGCGCGCGAAAAGCAAATTCCTGCTATCATTCAAAAGATAACATGGGGTGGTCAGGCTGGGAGGAATTCCGCAACCTGACCCCCAATGATGAAACTAACTTACAAGAGCAAAATTAGAATCCAGACCAAGGAGAGGCAAGCCTCGCCTGCCGGCAAACCAGCAACCGATGCGCTCGTCGAGACCGTGCTGAGGGCCAGCAAGGTCTCGCTAACCGCAGGAGCATCAATCCCGAGCTGCGACAGCGGGTCGCCCCCCCCATCAGGTCATCAAGCTTTCACGAGCCAAGAACTCCCGGGCGGAGAGTTAAAACAAGCGGTTCTGACCGTTCTGACCCCTCTACTAAGATGAGCCGCACTCTCCAAAAGCACGCAGTCAAAAAACATACACCCCAGCCCGCCCAGCTTGCCCGCCCAGCTTGCCCTTGGTTTCTAAATGCCATTGCGCAACTATGCCAAGGCCGTGTGCGTTACGATCAACAAATCTTTGGCTTCTTCCAACCGACATTCGGTGATTAAGCCTGTTGGCGTAGCCGCACGCATGGTCATGGCGCAGATTAGGAAAAAGGCACTGCTGGAAGTTGCGGTCGTGGTTCTTTCCTTGGTGGAATGCCTTTTCCTGTGCCAATGGATTCCGACGCGTTGAATCAGGAGTTAAGCTTATGAAACTATGTCGCAGTTGTCTGGTAGGAATGGCCTTGGTGGTGGCGAGCGGTTACTCATTCGCCAGTGACGAGCCGTTGGGAATCGAGCGAGTCGCTCGGCTGGCAAAACCGGGCTACCAATGCACGGCCCTGCGAGATGACGAAGCGCTCTGGGTTCAGGTGGACTTGGGCCGGGAACTGCCGATCGACCAGGTAAAATTGCTTCCGGCTGTTTCCGTCATCGGAGAACAGCAGGGCTATCCATTGCGATTCAGGATCGAGTCATCCACGGATGAGCCTTTCAGCACGCCCACATTGATTGCGAGCCAGACCGACGCGGATGTGGCGGATCCCGGAGACAAAGTCGGCGTATTTGCCGCCCGTGGGATTAAGGCGCGCTACGTCCGCCTGACGGCAACGAAGCTGCGCGAGAAAGTCCTCTGGCTTGCCAAGCTAGAAGTATGGTCTGGCGGCCAGGAAGTCGCCCAGCGATGCCCCGCTTCAGACTCGCGGCGCGGCAATCTGGGGGTGACCTTGCTCACGCGCCCGGCCCGTCCGCAGGGTGAATATGTGGTCACGGACAATCCTGCGAACATGATTCCGGCAGCCAAATGGAAGCCGGTCCGGTTGAAAGCGCACGCGCCAGTGGTCGGCGTAAGAATGGAAGGCGGGGTTCTCAAACAGGCTATGGAGAACAACATTGGCTATCTGCTGGCGACCGGCACGCCCGATCAGCTTCTGAAGTATTTCCGGGACCGCGCCGGCAAGCCAAACCCACCGGGCACTAAAGTGCCCGACGCCTCCTGGGAACACGAGCTGACGGGTTCCTACGCGGGACGGTTTCTGATGGGAGCCGGCTCGACGCTGCGCTTCATGGAGCATGCGGAACTGCGCAAACGATTAAACCAGGTCGTAAACGGAATCGAGGAGTGCCGGCGCGATGACGGCTATATCATGGCCTATCCAGACGACACGATATTCTACAATGAACGCGGCTGCTACACGCGTTCTTGGGTTACGCAGGGCCTCATCGAGGCGGGCCGCTCGGGAAACGAGAAAGCATTTCCACTGCTGCGCGGATTCTACGATTGGTTCGACCAGGCGCCGTTTCTGCCCGAACTCCTTCGCCGGGGAGGTTTCGGCATTCAGGGGTTCGTGGCGAGCACGCTTCTTTACTCCACCCCTGCGGGAGACCCGAAAGATCTGCTGATCGGCCAACGCTACTTTCAGGAGAACTACTGGCTTGATCGGCTCGCGCGGAAAGACCCCACAGCCATTTGGCGCTATCCTTACAGCCACCCGCACAGCTACTTGCTGACAGCGGTGGAGCCTTATCTCGATCTTTACCTGGCGACTGGCCAGCCCCGTTACTTGAAGGCTGCCGAAGGCGCCTGGCAATTGTACCACGAAAATTGGGAGCACATCGGCGGCAGCATCGCCATCTGCGAAGGGTCCACATTCCCTCCAAAGTCCTACGTATTGACTCGCAATACCGGCGAACTCTGCGGCAACACTTTCTGGGCGCGCTTCTCGGAAAGATTCCATCTTCTGAATCCGGAGGACGAGAAGTATCCGGCTGAAATCGAGAAGTCGATTTACAACGTCGCTCTTCCCAACCAGGCCACTTCATCCATCCGTTATACCGCAAAGCTGGTCGGCAAGAAAGTGCAGGGCGGCACCTACAATAGTTGCTGCGAAGGGCAGGGAACCCGGTTTTATGGGACGATGCCTGAGTACGTGTATTCAATCGCCGACGATGGCCTCTACGTGAACCAGTTTGCCGCGTCCTCCATACACTGGAAACAGAACGGCCATGATTTAGAGGCGCGCATGATCACCGACTTTCCGTTCGGGTCTAAAGTCGAGTTGCGGGTTTCGCCTGCCCAGCCCGTGCGAAGTGCCATTCGCGTGCGAGTTCCCGGATGGGCGCCGCATGACGTGGCATTCGTGATGAACAGAAAGACCATCGCTACGGGCAAACCCGGCCAGTACATTACCCTGAACCGCACATGGACGGCTGGCGACGCTGTGTCATTCGAACTGCCACTTGCATTCAAGCTGACCCGCTACACCGGGATGGAGGAAGTGGCCGCAGGCGGGCGATATGCGCTGGAGTACGGACCGATCCTCATGGCGCTTACGGGGGGAATGGAAAATGCCGCCGGCACCATTCCGCTGGCTCTGAACCCGGACGCCCTTCTCGAGACGCTGATGCCGATCCCCGGAATGCCACTGCATTTTGCTATCAATGGGGATCCAAAACTCAAATACATTCCTTACTGGGAAGTGGCCGACGAGAACTTCACATGCTTCCCAGTACTCACGGCAACTTCGGCCTCCCCGACAGCGCAGCCGGGCCAAGGCAATCTTGCGTTGGCAAGCCTTGGAACAACTGTCACGGCGGACAGCGAATTGGCGACAGAACGTGGCTGCACAGCACAGGCGATTGACGGCATCATCGCCTCTGAGGGACACCCATTCAACCGTTGGCACGCGTCCGTGGATACCACAAATCCTCACTGGATTCAGGTCAAACTGCACAAGCCCGAACGTATCGGCCGCGTGGTGATCCGTTTCGCGAAGGATCCTCTCGGATACCCGTTGTCCTTTCAAGGGCTCATCGGAACGGACAAGGCCGACAAGGTATTGTTCGACCAGTCTGACTATCCAGACTGGAAAGGATTCGAGTTGTCTTTTCCTCCGGTCACAGCCGATACATTCCGTCTCGTCATACGAGAGTCAGCCAACCTTCCATGGCCGAGATGGAGCAATCACGTCTCCGCAGCCCAGATAAGCGAGATCGAGTTGTACCACCCGGTGTCCGAGAAAAAGAAGTCATAGGAAGCCAACGGCGGTTCAGCGATCCCAGGCATTGATAAACAACACCCGCCATGAGCATCTCCACCCGCCTCGTATTGTGTCTGCTGGCCTGGCTGTTTGCTGCCGGCCAGGCCGAAGCCGGCAAGATGTCGGTCAAGAGCCTCCGGTGCGAATACCGGACTGATCCGCAGGGCATCGATGTCCGGCAACCCCGCCTGGGCTGGCACATTGAGGCGGACGGACGCGCGCAGGCACAGTCAGCTTACGAGGTGCTGGTTTCGAGTACCCGGCCGGGTCTGGCCGCAGACCAGGGCGACCTATGGGAGAGTGGCCGGGTCGAATCCGGCCAGTCCGCGCACGTCCTTTATGGTGGCGCGGCCTTGAAGTCGCGGCAGCGCTGCTACTGGAAAGTGCGGGTCTGGGACCAGGCGGGACGATCTTCGAACTGGAGCCCGCCCGCCGCATGGTCGATGGGCCTGCTCGAGGCGGCGGACTGGAAGGCCCGCTGGATCGGGCTGGACGGCGGCGAGAACCCCGACCACTTCGCTAACGCTCGCTGGGTGTGGTCCTCTGACGACCCGAAACCGGAGGCCGGGAACGGCCCGCGACCGCGCCATTTCCGGCGAGCTATCAGTCTGCCAGCCGACCGCGAAGTGCTGGGAGCGCGCCTCACCATCGCCGCGCGGGGCGTCTTCTCGGTACGGGTCAACGGGCGCGAAGTCCGCCGGGGCTCAAAAACCGTATTCGTGCCGGCGTCCGAGGTGGACCTGGAGCCGTTCCTTCAGCCCGGCACGAACGTCATCGGCATCGTCACCACCCCATCCGATAATAAAGCGGAGCCGCCCGGGCTCCTGTGCGCGTTCTCGGCGGAGTTCGACGCGGGGGATCCACTGGTGGTCCGCTCCGACGCAGCCTGGAAGGTGTCCGCAACGGTCCCGGAAGGCTGGGACCGGCCGGGCTTCGACGATTCGGCCTGGGCGGCAGCGCAGGATCGGGGCTCGAACGACCCGTCGGTTGCCAACCGTATCATCGGCGACGACTACCGGCGGCTCCCGGCCCGGATGTTGCGCCGCGAGTTTAGTTTGGACCGGCCCGTGGCGCGCGCCACCGCCTACTTGTGCGGCTTGGGGCTTTCCGAACTTTGGATTAATGGTCGGAAAATTGGCGACCGCGTGCTCTCACCGGGCCTGACCGATTACCATCGGCGCTGCCTGTACGTCACCTGCGACGTCACGGAGAATCTGCGGCCCGGCGCCAACGCCCTGGGTGTCATCCTGGGCAACGGGCGCTACTTCGCACCCCGCAAGAGCGCCCCCACCACCACATTGTCTTACGGATACCCGAAACTGTTGCTGCAACTGGAGATCGAGTATGTCGACGGCACTGCCGACACTGTGGTGAGCGACGGGTCCTGGAAACTGACCACAAACGGGCCCATCCTGGCCAACAGCGAATATGATGGCGAAATCTACGATGCCCGACGGGAGATTCCCGGCTGGGACCGGCCCGGCTTCAATGAGGCTGGCTGGACGACGGCCAGGCTCGTCGAGGCGCCGAAGGGCGTGTTGAGCTCGGAGATGGCCGAGCCCATCCGTGTGATGGAACGGATCCGCCCGGTGGCGGTGACAAACCCGCAGCCGGGCGTGTGGGTGTTCGACATGGGCCAGAACATGGCCGGCTGGTGCCGGCTTCGGGTCAAAGGCCCCCGCGAGACGCGGATCTTCCTGCGGCACGCCGAGACGCTGCGCAGTAACGGGAGCCTCAACATCGACAATCTGCGCTCCGCCAAGGCGACCGACGCATACACGCTCCGGGGCGGGGGCTCCGAGGAATACGAGCCCCGGTTCACCTACCACGGCTTTCGCTACGTGGAGGTCACCGGCTATCCCGGACGGCCGGCGCTCTCTGCGCTGGAAGGCCGAGTCGTGCATGACGCCGTCCCACGCTCCGGCACGTTTGCGTGTTCCGAGGATCTGGTTAACCGCATCTACCGCAACATGGTCTGGGGCATCCGCGACAACTACCGCAGCCTGCCCACCGACTGCCCACAGCGGGACGAGCGGCAGGGGTGGTTCGGCGACCGGGCGCAAGTGTCGCGAGGAGAGATGTACGTCTTTGACACCGCCGCGCTGCACACCAAGTGGGTCCGCGACATGGAAGACTCGCAGCGGGAAGACGGCAGCCTGCCGGACTTGGCGCCGGCGTACTGGAGCTTCTACACGGGCAGCATCACCTTTCCCACGGCGGCCTTCGCGATCCCCGGGCACCTCCACGACCTGTACGGAGACCGGCGCATCTTGCAAAACCACTACGACTGCATGCGCAAGTGGGCCGATCTGACGGCCGGCCGGCTGTCAGGTGATCTCCTTCCGGCCGACACCTATGGCGACTGGTGTGTGCCACCCGAATCCCTGGACCTGATTTGGTCGGCCGACCCGGCCCGCGTGACCGACCGAGTTCTGGTGGCCAACGCCTACTATTACAGCGACCTGTGCATGCTGGCCCGCTACGCGGCTCGGCTCGGCCGGGACGACGACGCCCGGCGCTACAGCGGGATTGCGAACCGGGTCAAAGCGGCATTTAACGCGAAGTTCCTCAATCGCGAGGCCGGCCTTTATGCCAACGGGACCCAAACCTCGGCGGTGCTGCCGCTCGCGTTCGGCCTGGTGCCGGAAGACTGTCGGGCGCGGGTGTTCGCCAGCCTTGTGGACAATATCGTCCGCAAGACAGACCTCCACGTGGGCACGGGCATGATCGGTGGCCAGTGGCTCCTGCGGGTGCTCTCCGACAACGGCCGGCCGGACTTGGCGTGGAAGTTGGCCGCGCAAACCACCTATCCGAGTTGGGGCTACATGGTCGCGTCCGGCGCCACCACCATCTGGGAGCTTTGGAACGGCGACCACGGCGATCCGCTGATGAACTCCGGCAACCACGTAATGCAGATCGGCGACCTGTGCACGTGGTTGCACGAATACGTGGCCGGTATCGCGCCCGATGAATCCAGCCCCGGATTCCGGCACGTGCTCATGCGCCCGCGCGCGGTGGGCGAACTCGCGTGGGCGCGCGCCTCGCACGTGTCATTGTACGGCCCGATCGCTAGCGAGTGGAAAACGGCCGCCGGACGATTCGAGTGGCACATCTCGCTTCCACCCAACACCACGGCCACAGTCTTCGTGCCGGCGCAGGACCTGCGGGAGGTCACCGAGAGCGGCCGGCCCGCTGACAGAGCCGACGGCGTCCGTTTCGTGCGCATGGAGGGCGACCGCGCAGTCTTCGAGGTAGGCTCGGGTCGTTACGCGTTCGCATCGCCGTCTGCCGCCAGTCGCACAACACCCACCAGAACCAAGAGATTGCGATAAAGATACGAACGAAACATGGATGCGTCGCGGCTGCCGAAAGGAAGTTCGCACCTGACGTCAAAGAATAAGAAGGCGCCGGACCGCGCTTCGGGCCTCGCCGATTGCCGGTTTGTCGCGTCACGGTGCCCCCTCCGAACCTCAGCTCGGCCCCCCAAAAGCTGAGCCTCTGGCCTTGACCCCTTGCCATCCTGACCAGCCCGTCGCGCGGATACGTCGGTAGTACCTCGGTCATACCTCCGTTCTGCCACCGTTCTACCTCCGTTGCCGACTCGGAGGCACTATGGATGTGAAACGGAGGTAGAACGGAGGTGCCACAGGGGTATCCCTGTGCGGCAAGGGACAGCGGAGCCATTCCATCGAAAACAGCGAAGAACCGGAGATTTGGCCCCCCTCCGGTAATCAGGGAGCGGACCTCGTCCACCCGCTCGGTGCTTCCGAGGCTAATCTCAAGTAATTGTCCTTACTTTATCAGCAACGCCGCCAACACTTGGGCATAAAGACGATGCCCAAAATCGTTGGGATGGTTGACACCGTTGCCGGTGACATCCAAATGCTTTTTGCGCTTCAACAGGCCTTCCCAAACGGATGTCACATTTGCTATCGCGACGCCCGGATCGGTCATTCTTAGCATCACGTCGCGGTAGGCGATCTGCCTGTCGGCTTTGACGGCGATCCATTCGCCGTTGGGAAGCATCGTGGCCACGAGGATGAATTCTGCGGCCGGGTTGATCTTTCGGACGTCGGCGATCTGCTTCCGCAGGTTGGCGACAAATTCATTTGCCGGACATCCGTCGTTCATGCCCCAGGCCAGGATGACAAGGTCGGCATTGGCGGCGGCGACGGACTGGATATTTTGGCAGCCCCAGCTTGAGGTCATTCCCCCCTTGGAAAAATTGGTCAGGGTGATCTTCGATTTTTAGGCGATTTCCAGCTGCTGGACCAGCAAGTCCGCGTAGAACGGTTGGAACGGCGCCGTGTTGGCCCATTTGGAGGCGTTGCAGCCGGTCGAAATACTGTCGCCAAAAAGGACCATCGAGACGGGTTTGTGTTCTTTGAGCTTTTTCAGCGTGCGCGGCAAGTCTTTGGCGGCGAATTGCCCGGGCGGGACTTTCCACTCGTTCTTGCGATGCGTATAAGTCACCACCACTTGCATATCCTGGTACTCGTGCAGGCCGCCGAACAAGATTTCCCCCTTGCCGCTGCGGCGGGTCAATCGAAACATCTGCGTGCCGTCGGCGCGCGTGACATCAGCTTCGGTTTTTACCGGAATCGTCGAATCCGGAGGTATGACCAGCGTGCCGGCGGCCCTGTTGAGGAAATAATCTTTTCCCTCGGTGTAGGTGGTGTCGCCAGAGGAACTCTTGACTGAAAGGATTTTGGTGGGAGTGAAGAGCAGGGAGGCGCTGACCTCTTCCGCTCCGGGTTCTTTGAGGAAAAGCACGCTTTCACCGAACATGGTTTTTGATTTCCAGAATGGTTTTGCGTCTCTGGCATCCTTTGAGGTGGTCCAGGACGAGGTGTCCGCCGCCAGGACCGCAGAGCAAAACATGGCCAGACAGCATCTCATGAGAGTCTTCATTTGTGCTGAAAGCAAAACATATGCTCTGAGACGCGGCTATCAATTTCGGATAAACGAGAACACAAGATGGCGGCTCGGTCGGCGGTTATTCCTTTCAAGCGCTCATCGCAATGGCCAACGCCAACAAGGTATTGTTCGACCAGTCTGACTAGCTCGTCTTGAAGGTGGCAGATTGCGCCCATTACCACAACCTCTGGGGTCTGCCATTGACATGCAGCCATGGCGTTGGCAACGTGCCCGGTCTTCAAGAAAGAGAATTATGAAACGCAAATACTCCGTCATTCTCGGCAATCTCGGCAACACCCGCGACCGCTTTTGCAGCAGCTACAAGGAAAATCCCAGCACAATGGACATGCTCCGGCGCGCCGCCAAGATCCCGCATGTCACTGGCATCGAACTGGTCGGGACATGGGACATCTGCCCCCAAAACGCCCTGCAAATGAAGAAGGCCCTCAACCATGCTGGACTGAAGTGCGTTTCGATTATTCCTGATCTGTTTGCCGACAAACGCTTCTGGAAAGGCAGCTACAGTTCCAGCGAACCGAAGGTGCGCCGATACGCCCTGGATTACACGCAGCAGATGTGCAGCATCGCGCAGGAATTGGACTGCGACACGATCAACCTATGGCCTGGACAAGATGGCTATGATTACCTGCTTTGCGCCGATTACGAAAAGGCGCGGGCGTGGCTCTGCGAAGCCATCGCCACTCTGGCTACGGAGTTTCCAAAGCTGCGTTTCGCCCTGGAATACAAGCCGAAGGAACCGCGCACCCATTCATACATTGCCCGTATGGCCGACACGCTGTTACTGGCGCAGGAAACGGGTTGCACCAATGTCGGCGTGACGATCGATACCGGGCACGCTTTCGTGGCGGGCGAGAATGTCGGCGAGTCGATTGTGCTGGCCAAACGCGCCGGCAACAGACTGTTCCACATGCATTTCAATGACAACCATGCGATGTGGGACGACGACATGATCGTCGGGACCGTACACAGCGTTTGCTATATCGAGATGCTCTACTGGCTAGAACGTTGCGGTTACAAAGGCTGGCTTTCGATGGACCAATATCCTTATCGCGAGGACGCCGTCGATGCGATTGGCGAAAGCATTCTTTGGCTGACGCAATTCGATGCAGCGATGCAAAAACATCGCCACGACCTCGACAAAATAGTTGCTGCCAACGATCCAATCGCCACCTCGCGCTTTCTGCGGAAGGTGTTGATTTGAGGAGGCCAACACCAAAACACCGGCACAGCCGGCTACAGCTCAGCCTGGACTGCCCCTCCTGCCAGGCACCCTCTGGTCCGCTGGCCTGCACTTCGAATTCATAGGCCCGGGAGGCAGGCGGGAGTAGGAGGCGTCGCGACGGGTGCCCGCATCCACCTACTGCTTGTCCAACCCGTCCAGCCGGAACCGGAAGCGTAACTGCTCCGGGGCCAGCATGTTGGGCGAAGTGTATTGAAAATCAATTCGCCGTGCGCCAGACCGCACGCGCAGTCCACCCGGAGCCAAAGTGGCGGGCACGCCATTCACGGAGGCCCCCTCGATTAAGGGCGGCCAAACGCGCCGGGCGCGCGGAATGGTCGCCGGAGCAAACGTAGCCAGGGCCGGGCCGTCGGGAAACCAGAGCCGGCCATCGGCCGACTTGCAGGCAGCCTGTACATGGCGAATTGCCATTTAAGCAGCGATTGGCAGTTCAAACAATCCGTGGAAATGGCTTTGCCAAAGGTAATTCTCAAGACCAGCTGCCTGAGGGGTTAGGCCGACCGCTTT
>PLZQ01000432.1 GCA_003152225.1 Limisphaerales bacterium
TCCGCTGTCCCCTATTTTGATGACATGCAAGCCACCACGCTCTGGCTAGGATATATAATGCCTGAGTCATTCTGATGTGGACTATGTCATTTCGTTTACTGGTAACGTTCGGTATGGGAGCCAAATGTCCCATCTGTGGTGCAGAAAGGGCAATTGAATGATCCCGGTAAGCCGCTGCGTTTTGTGCTCTTTGCTCCTGGTTGCCGCCTTGGTTGCAGGGTGCGGGAAACATGAACCAGCCCCCGGAGCCGGGACGGCAACCAACACAGCATCGCTCGATCAAGCAGCGGCTCCTTCGTCGGCCCCGCCTTCGCCCAGAGGACCAGGTCCAATGCCTGCCACCTCACCGGCTACTATTGTTTCAGACCCCGGCAATATAGACGCCACCTTAAGTCAGTTGACGTCTGAGTTGCATAGGTACGTTCTCCACTCGAGGAGCGTGCCCAGGGACTTTGAAGAGTTCATTGCCAAATCTGGTGTGCAAGCTCCTGCACCACCCACGGGAAAGAAATATGCGATTCAGAAGCGGGCTGTGGTTTTAGTAAAGCGCTAGCAGAAGAGCCAGAGCGCAGAACACACCTAAGACTCCTTATGAAACACTACCAGCCCCCCAGGCCGGCCACCCCTTCTCGGGCGTTTACCCTGATTGAACTTTTGGTGGTCATCGCCATCATCGCCATACTGGCGGCGCTGTTGCTGCCGGCGCTGGCTACGGCAAAAGCCAAAGCGTGGAGAATACAATGCACCTCTCAAATGAGGCAACTCGGGGTCGGTTTCAACCTTTTTGCCGGTGACCACGATGATATGTACCCGCCTGCCGGATATGGTGTTTCTGATACTCGTCAATTGTCGTGGGACTCCTGGATTCACCGCTATATTGGCGGCAATGCCCCCGATAGCGTGTTAGTTGACGCCCTTGTTCCCACGGAGTGGGCCCCCAAAATCCTGAAATGCCCCGGTGATCGCATCCCGACCCTGGAGAGCGATCCACAATGGGGCTGGGTCGATTACGGGCTGCGCAGAACGTATGCCATGAACAGTGTCGGCCCTAACTGGGGCACCGACTATCAGGTGGCCGTCACAGCGCAGGGCTACCCTCCTTTGCCAGATCTGAATGTCGCGGGACGACACGGTGTGGGGATCTACTGGACTGGTGGTGGATCAGCCGGTCTCCCGGACTGGGATGCCAAAGGTTACAAAACCTCGGTTGTTGGCGATCCCGCTGGAACGATCCTGCTGGTGGAAGAGCCTAATATTCAGAATGTGGCCGGCAATATTTGGCCCTGCATCTGCATTGGTCCTCAAGGGCAGGGAGACCTCTACCAAGTGGATCCGTCACCGGACGCCAAGAATTTCGGCAACAACACATACGGCATTCACAGCAAGCGCTTCAATTACCTCTTCCACGACAACCACGTCCAAGCACTTAAAATCGAGCAGACCGTCGGCATCGGGACTTTGGCTAACCCTAAGGGGATGTGGACCGTCACGAAGGGAGATTAACGCCGTTCCTGTCCCCAGGCTGGCTCTGATTTTGGGGGTAGCCTGGCTGCAGCAGGATGTGGTTCGGCCGCACTTGAGCTGCCCGGGAGCGCCGGCTACAAAGCCGCATTTATAACTTCGCTTCCCCTTCGCGAATGAGGGCGATGATCTCCTCCGCGCTGCCAGCGTTCAGCAGGTTCTTCCGGAGCTTGGGGTCACGCAGCAGGCGCCCGAGGCGGGCGAGAATTGCGAGGTGTTGGGTCACGGTCGGCGCAATCAGCAGGAAGAACAGCCGCGCGGGGATGCCGTCGATGGCGTCATACGGAATACCGGTCTTATGCCGGCCAAAAACGATGATCGGCTGATCCACGAGGCCGACCAGCGCATTACGCGAGTGCGGCAGCGCGATGCCGTCGCCGATGCCCGTGCTGTGCAGTTGCTCGCGCTCACGGAGCGCGCGCAGCAGCGTTTGCCGCGCCTCCGGCAGGTTCGCGAGCTGGGGAATCTGATTGACCAACTCGCCGAGCACGGAATCTTGATCCGCGCTCTTCAAGTCCAAATTGATGGTTGCCGGCGTAAGCAGTTCGCCTAGCTTCCCCGAGTTCGATTTATTCATAAAGCGCCCGATGCTAACCGGGAAGCGCTCCAGACGAAAGAAGACTCTTAACCTGTGTCCGCCCCGCAACCGGGTGGCTACGGCGCGCTGATGACCTGAGGATTCGCAGGCGATGCCGGCCTTGGCAGCCCGTCATACAGTTCCCAGGCTTTGCTGAGGTCACCGCTCTGCAATGCCTGAAGCGCATTGGTCTTTATCATCCCGCCTTCCGCAGGTGGATTGTATCGCTGCCATTCACCTTGGAGGAACCGGTAATCGACCACCGCCGTGCGAAGGTCCCGCGCGAGTTGCACAGCATCCGGTTGGGAGCGATTGGCTGCGCGTTCCACAATTTTATCAATGACTGGCGTTGGAATCCGAAACTGGCCGGCCAGGGCTTCTTTCTCGTGGATCGAGAGCTGCGGCAGCCGGGCGAGGTCAGTCTTGACCGTGCCGCCAACCTCAAGAGTTGTATTATTTGTAGTCGTGATGGCGGGCAGCTCCGTCTGCCGCGCAAACGCCTGGTAACGCTCCATCTGACGGCCTTTCGGCATGTAGTCGGGCTTCTGGGTTGACGCAGCCGGGGTGGCCGCTGACTTGTCGGGGAGAGCATCGGCTGCCTGGATTGGGCTGACGCATCGCGCGAGGAGCGCGCAAACCGCCATGCACCGGCCGACCAATCGGCAAACGTTGACCCTCGGGTGCTTCGTCGCACCGGTAAAGTCCGGCCGCACCAGTCTGGCAATCGCGCTCTGCTTCATCATTATCCCCTCCGTCGCCCACGCGTAAATCTGCTATGGGCCGGCGCATTTGCCGAGCCCATTCCACGGTTACCATTCTGAGCGGTCCGCGAATTCCGTCAATCCCCAATTTTGCGGACACTCGGCCCCCGGCCCTGGAAGAGTTATGGGGCCTTGATTGCGCGGGCTTCGAGGTAGGCCTTGGCATCGCCGGAGCCGTTCCGTGCCGCCCGATTCATCCAATCCAGGCCCAGCGGTTCATTCTTCTCCGTGCCCCGTCCTTCCAGATACGCCTTGGCCAATTGGTATTCCATGAATGGGCTGCTATCGCTTGCCCTGGCCTGATATCCTTCAAACTCCTCTCTATACTTCGAGATGGAGAGCTCCTGCCCGAGGGCGGCGGCCTCCTTTTGGAAGGCAGCCGCAGCGCGATTCAGCACGGCGGTCTCTTCCTGGCTGAGCGCGACGTCGGCGAATGCCTCAACCGTCTTAAACCCTTCGCCCGTCGAATAGCTTTTCACGCCTTCTTTGATCAGGACAGCGTTCGTGCCGGCGGCATCATCGGCGCCGCGGCCGAAGTTCATCACAAAGTAAATGGACGCCTCATCCTGAATCAGCGCGTCGCCATCAGGTAGGGTTTGGAGGATCTTGAACTTGGGAACCAGGCGTAGTGGTCTGGTCAGCGTGGGGGTGAGGGTTTGGTTTGTGGCGGAGAGCGGGAGGAGGATCTTCCTTTGCCAGGTCGGGCTGATGCCGCTCTCCGCAATTAGCCTGGCGGCGAGCGCGTGCCGCACGGCGTGGTTGGTCAGAGCCTGATAGTTCGATCGGGCTGCTTTCATAGCCTCCAACTGCCTGACCTGGGCTTCATTCCTGGGCTGGAAGTAGAGCGCATCATTGTAGCTAAACCACCACGCGGGGCTGTAAACGCAGCTCAGGCACTCGACGAAGTTCTTCTGCTCGGAGAGCAATTGTTCGTCGAGGCTGGGGGCAGAAGGCGCGCTGACGGCGGACTGCGCCACCATCCCCAGGCACAGGAGCAACCGGCCACCTAAAGAAAACAGTAACTTCATCATCCCAAGACTAATGTAGCGTTATCGGCGTCTCCGTCAACGAGGACCAATGCCCTGGTGCAAGCGGCCCGCCAAGGTTGGTGGGTCGTCCGCTGGCCCGCGGGTCGGCTCGCGCTCATGCTTACCTGCTCAGCGTCGCTCCAACAACAGCCGCGCAATCTCCGGATAGGTTTTCACGACGTGTGTGGCGTGTCGCAATTCCTTGGCCGGGTGAGTATTGGTGATGGCAATCACTTTCATCCCGGCGGCGAGGCTCGCCGCGACTCCGGGTTTGGAATCCTCAATCACACAGCAATCCGGGGGGGCGACTTTGAGCAGTTCCGCCGCGCGCAGGAAGATATCGGGCTCGGGCTTGCCGCGCTGCACGTCAGAGTCGGTGACTACGGCAGAGAACCAGCGGCCCAGGCGTTTGATTCTAAGGACTTCTTCCACCACCGGGCGCTCCGAGCCCGAAGCCAGCCCCAACGCATACCGAGCGGCCAGTTTCTCAACCAGTTCCGGCAGCCCTTCGAACAAAGGTTGCTCGCGGCGAATGATGTCCACCATGCGCTGGCGTTTCCGGGCCAGCAATTCCTCCAGCGGCTGCGGCGGCTTGTGCCGGGCGACAAAGTCCACCCACATCACCTGGTCCGACCGGCCAATGTAGTCGGCAAAGCAGAAATCCAGCCGGTCCGCGTAGCCGATTTCGCGCACGACTTCGAGGAACGCGCGTTCATGGCGCTCCTCGCTGTCCACGATGACGCCGTCCATGTCGAAGATGATTGCTTGGACCTGTCGCATACGAAGACCCGGAAGATACGGGGAACGGGCTTCCAAAGCACGCGCAAACCGGCGCGTCGGCAGCTTTGGTGGTAGGGCATATTCATTCATTCCCCTGAGAATACCACTGAGGATGAAGACCCGTTGGGCAGGCCCCCAGTCATCTTTTGTCCCTATATCTTCCATGGTGCATATAGGTGCGAATCGGGTTGTTTTCGGGCTAATGGGGAGAACAGCGTCCCCTCCCGCCCGCCCATACCTCCACAGCCCCACCGGGACCTCATGGGAGCCTCAAGGGAACCTCCCCGTAGTACCTCCGTATGGCGAACGGAGGTACTACGGGGAGGTTCC
>PLZQ01000168.1 GCA_003152225.1 Limisphaerales bacterium
CCCCCCACGCGGCTGGAGACCAGCAGGTCCTGCAACTGGGCTGCCATGCGCTGGAGTTTGTCATAGTTGGTCTGCCCTGACCGGCTCAACAAAGCACCGAAGTTGGCGCTGAGCACGTTATCCAACGCGAATTGATCGTCCCCCGACGCGGTGGACACGTCGAAAAACGGATCCGTTGCCGGGATGACTTTCTTCTGGCCGCGGCCCAGCACTAATTGGATATGCCGGTACGCCTCGCCCACATTCTGGGGATCGTAAGCCAGAACGTCATCGAACCCGTCCAGGTTGACGTCACTGACCGGGCGCACGCCCGGCGGCGGTTTGGCCACACCACTGGAGCCCCAGGTGCGCCAGGTTTCCGTGGGCGAAATCCCGCTCGACGAGCCCAGGAAGTACGAAATCCTTCCGTGCACACCGTCAGCATTCTGATCGTCAGGAGCGACGATGGCGATGTCCGCAAAACCGTCGCCATTGAGATCGCCTACGCCCGCGAGGTCGGCGCCAAAATGAGAGAAGTTGGCGCCGCCAAACCAACTTGTGGCGGGGGTTGAGATAATGCCGGAAGCCGAACCGCGAAACAGGGAGGCGTAGCCTTGTTCGCGCTGGCTGTCGGAACCGGGATGGTAAGGGGCGCCGACGAGCACGTCCCCGTAGCCGTCGCCGTCCACGTCACCCGCACTGGCCACCGCGTAGCCGAACTGCGCGCCGGCAACTCCGCCTGTCAGAGTGCGGATGGGCGAGGTGCTCACACCTGACGCCGAGCCGGGATAAACAAAGATCGCCCCTTGATTCGAAAGGCCATTGTCGAAAAGTGGCGCACCCACAATGACATCGGCGAAGCCGTCATGATTCAGATCCACCACCGCCACGGAGTAACCGAACGAGTGCTGGCTGAACCCATCAACGCTCTTGGGAATCAGCATGGTCGCGGGGGTTGTCGCCAGGCCGTTGGACGAGCCTAGATAGACGAATACGCGGCCCAATGGAGCCAGCGGCGAGTTCGGATAGGTCGGCGCGCCCACGACGACGTCGGTGAACCCGTCTCCATTAACATCTCCTGCCGCCACCGAAAAGCCGAACTGCGCGTTGGTAACGCCCGATTCAACGAACCACGTGGCGTTGCTGAATCCGAAGGTTCCGCCGAGGCCAAGTTGTGCGCCGGAGAAAAGTAACGCCGCGCCCTCCTTGCTGATGCCGTTGTTCGAGTAGTACGGCGCCGCCACGAAGAGGTCGGGCACGCCGTCGCCGTCCACGTCGCCGACGCCAGTGAGGGTGCGCACGCGCTCCAAGCCGTTGCCAAGCCCAATACTTGCCGGGATAGTCAGTGAGACGATGCTGCACGGCGCGGGCGAAAATCCCGTCTGGCTGCCCAGGAAAAGGCGAGCCTCGGAACTGAAACCTGCGGTCCCGAAGGCCATATCCGGCACGCCGTCGTGGTTCACGTCCCCCAGCAGCGCGGCGCTGCTCCCGAGCACGTTTTGCGGGTCCACGGGTATCCACGGGTCCTGGCCCGAAATGCCGGGCGAAATCATCCCCATTTCTGACAGTGGCGAGGTGAATCTGCCGAAGAGGTCCCGGCCACTCATCTTGTTAGTGCACACGATCAAATACTGCTGAGCAAAGGCGGCCGCTGTGGGGCTGAGTGTGCCGTTATTCAGTATCGCGATCCGTTGCGAAAGCAACGTGGCTTTGTAGTCATCGTTGTTGCTGATCAAATACTGCTCGCCGTCGCCGGCGAGGACAGTGTGAGCCCGGCCCGGATCGTCGTTCATCGGGCCGTCGGACTCGAAGCCGGTCGTGAAGACATTGGCAAATCCGTAAACCAATAGGTCCGAGCCCAGACGGTGGGAAGGGTCAAGCTCCAGCGGCGCGCGCTGCAGGACGTTATCGGAAGCGCCGGTTTGCCATGCCGGACTGAAGGTCAGTGTGTCATGCGCGTTGCCGAACCCATCCAGAATCTTCGTCCAGGGTTGGTCCGAGCTGGGCAGCATCAGCCACATGTGCCAATCCCCGTCTGTGAAGAGATCCAGGTCATTGTAGATGTCCATCTTCTCGAGCGACACACGCCATTGTTCCAGGCCCCAGTTGTCTGGCGATGGATATACCCAAGCCGCTTCAATCCGCCGCGAATACGTTGAAAAGGCGTAACCGCGCAGGTCCAAGTGCACCCGCAAGTATTCGTATGTCACCCCGTTGGTGGTCTCCGTCATGCGCGTGTAAGTCGGGTCCGGGCCAGGGTAACCGTAGGGATTGGAGATATTGACATACAGCGGAGCCCGCGGCCGGGTAAAGCCAATCTCCGCAAACGCCTGCCCGGGGTTCTTGGGCAGATAAATGTTGAAGTCATATTGGCGCTGGATGGGCGAGCCCACGATCGGACTTCCGCCGAAGTATGGAGGACAGAGACCCGGAGGGATACCCGGGCACAATGGGTAGTTCGGATTGCACTGAGCGGGCTGCGCCAACGCGGTGTCTCCTCCCTGAGTGATCTCCCCGGTGTGGGCGTTAAACCAAAGGTCGCTGGCGATCCCGGGAACGTACAGCCGAGTGCCGGCCGTGGCGGTGACCTGGTTGGTCAGGAAATCAAAAGCGAACGTCGCGTTGTCGGGAATCCGCACGGGCCGTTCTCGATGCACCGCCCAGCCAACCACCGGGTGAATCTCTGTGTAGAACGGTTCGTGCCCGCAATCCAGATTCCAAAATCCCCATACCGAGACGCGATCACCCGGGAACGGACGAAACCGCTCGGGAATCTGCCAGTTCTCCACCTCACAGCCCATTTCAAACGGATAATACGCGTCTTCCGGATTCGTCGAAACCAGTGATCGGAACTGCGGGTCAACCCCCACTCTGAGATTGATGTCGTTCATGATGTAGAAATCCGAACCCTGGAAGATCAGGCTGTGGTTCAAGGGGTCGTCCCCGACAGAAATCCACGTGTCACCCGCGCCACCTTCCAGCAACCGATAATCATTCGGACCATTCCAGTTATTGACCGTCACCCACTGCGGATCGACCGCTCCCCCACCCCCCTGGCACATGCACGAACGTTGCTGATCCGTCAACTCAAGCCGTTTCGCTGGCACGAGCGCTGACGGCGGCAAGGCTGGACCGGTCGGCGGATACATCGGCAACTGCGCCAGCGCCGTGATGGTGATGGAACCCGAGGAACTGATCAAAGGTATCGGGGTGTATCCGGGAGAGGGCGCAAAACTGCAATTGCCGCTGGGGCAAACGGTCAAGCCTACGACATAATCGCCGGCCACCGGCAGGCTCAGCGTGGCCTGGTTCCCATTGACCGATAGAGTCGCGTTCGCCCCGGCCGGTTGGCTGAGGATCGACCATTGCTGAGGCACGTCGGGCGGCAGGTCGAAAATAGATATCGTCGTGCAGTCCCGGTTGAGAAAATGAATCTTTGTCCGGCTCGAAAGCAGGTTCACCTTGCAGCCCACGAGGTTTTGCCCGCGCCAGTCGAGCATCACCTGGGCCACACCCGGCAAACCGCTGCAGTCCGG
>PLZQ01000122.1 GCA_003152225.1 Limisphaerales bacterium
CAACCTGCGCATCCGGTTGCACCTGGCCAGCGACGGCGGCACCACGGAGGACGGGTGGTATGTGGACGATCTGACGGTGACCGACCTGGGGGCGGCGGCGATGCCGCTGCCGTTCTACGACGGGTTCGAGAACGGGCTGAGCAATTGGGTGCATTCCGCTTGGGCGGTGGACACCAACGGGCCGTTTGCCGGGGGCTACGCCGGCCATGACACACCGACGGGGCTGATGCCGCCCAGCACCCAGTTGCCTCTGACGCTCAAAGGCACACTGAACCTGAGCAATTACCCCAACGCGCAGTTGACGTTCTGGTTGCGGGGACACCTCAACACCTATTCGTACTTCCGGGCGCAGGTTTCCACGGACGGCGGGCTGAGTTGGGCGGAGTTGAGCGCGGTCAATGTGGACAACGGCTACAACAACGACGGCACCTGGGTGCGCAAGCAGGCGTCGTTGGCGGCCTACGCCAACCAGATCATCCGGCTGCGCTTGATGACCGTTGAGGCTTGGGGCTATGCCCCCGACTCGGATATCTGGCTGGATAACATCGGTATCGGCGATCCGATCCCCAGCGCGCCCTCATTAAATGGCCCGATGCAACTCAGCAGCGTAAGCGTCCCTCGGCCCACGCTGGTTGTGAACAACGCCATTGACTACCAAAGCGTTCCCTTGAGCTACCGCTTTGAAGTCTATTCCGATGCAACGCTCAGCAACCTTGTCTCCCAGGTGCCAGGCGTGGCCTCCGGGGACAGTGTCACCGCTTGGCCAGTGGATGTGGACCTGCCGAACAACACTCAATGCTGGTGGCGTTGTCAGGCGAGCGACGGGACCAACACTGGTCCCTGGATGCTCACGGCCTCCTTCTTTGTAAACCAGACCAATCACCCGCCGCTACCCGTGACTCTCGCCGGGCCACCCTCTGGCACCATCATGTCCAACCTGGACGATGTCCTGTTCTGGTATCCTACCACCGACCCGGACGCCGGGGATGCGGTCGTGGCCTACCATATCCAGGTGGATGATAGCCCTCTCTTTGCCTCGCCGGAAATCAGCGTCACTAACCTGGTTAATGCGGCTGTGCTCGGGGAGGGGAACTGGGCCATGGCGGTCCCACTGAGCGATCTAGCTGGCTCCTCGAACCTGGTTGTCGGCACACTTTACCACTGGCGCATTCGTGCGGCCGATACGTATGGCGCTCACTCCGCCTGGCCGGCCGGCGACCAAACCTTCCAATTTGGAATCGCGCCCCCGCGCCCGGCTACGCTGTCGGGCCTCCGGCATGGACCCAACGGTACGATGAGCTTGGAATGGCAGGGAGCTGGCGGCCAGTTATTCGTCGAGTTCAGTCTCTCGCTGAAACCGGCTAACTGGCAGACCATCGCCGGCCCGCTGAATGGCACGAACTGGACCTTCACGCCCGTGCCGGGCGCCCAGTCAGGCTTTTACAGGGTGCGTAGCGAGTAAAGGGAAAACCCGTACGACTCAAACACCTGGTCCACTCCAATCCAAGCGGGTGGATCGGGAGCTCTACGGCAACCGGGGATTTGGTGTCCTGCGGCGGTGAGAGATTGGCTTGCCTATGGGCGGTTGGGACCGCCTGCTTTCTCAGGCTTATGACAGGGCAGGAGGTGGAAGCCGAAGCGGGCGGAATGGCGCGCCTCAGAATCGAGTTCCAGTCGGGTCATGGCGCAGAATCAAGCCGCGCGGGCCGGGCCTCAAGGCGGCGAAGGCGGCGAATCTCCGCCACATGCTCGGCCCGCGCTCACTTCACGTGCTTGGCCAGGAACTCGTAGCTGGCTTGGGCGAAGTCGAACGGAGAGCCTTCGCCACTGTCTTGCTCATAAATATACCATTCGATACCCGCCTCGTCGCCCGCGGCAAAGATCTCGGGCCAGTTCTGCTCGCCCTGGCCCAGGGGCTTGAACTGCTGTTTCTTGCCGTTCTTGGCGAGAACCACATCCTTGACGTGCACCGTCGGGCACCGGCCCTTGTATTTGCGGATGTAGGCCGCGGGATCGGCGCCGCCGACCAGCACCCAGGCCAGATCCAGTTCCGCGCAGAGGTTCTCGGGTTTCGTGGCCTCCATCAGGATGTCGATCTTGCGGCGGCTATCATTGGGGAATTTCCCGAACTCGAAATTATGGTTGTGGTAGGAGAGCCGGAAGCCGGCCTCACGGAGTTTGGCGCCGAGCGTATCGAGTCGTTTAGCGCCCCTGAGCCAGGCTTCCAGGTCGTCTTTGCAGTCGTTCATCATGCCGCCGGGAGCCAGGTCCTTGTTGCCGACGGTCTTCCAGAACTTCACGTTGGTCTCGAAGTCTTTCTCAAACGGCTCAATCCCTACATGGGCGGCGATGGCCTTGAGTCCGGCGGCATCCAACTCCGCGCGGATTTTCTCGGCCGGCAGGTTGGGCATGCCGCTCCACTGCACATATTCCCAGCCCATCTCGCGGACTTTCTTCAACGTGCCGGTCAGGTCTTGCTTGGCGGGATCGCGCAGGGTGTAGAGTTGCAGGGCCATGGCGCGCTTTTTCGGCGCGGCGGTCGCGGTTAGAAGGGGATGACACGCAAGCGCGAAGAGGCCAATCGTCCCCAAGGCTTCCCGGCGGGAGTATAGTTTCGATGATGAATTCATAATGATGGATTACAGACTGCGTTCATTCGGTTGACTTCGTTTTTATCTACTTGCCCGGCGCCGCCCATTCCACGGCGTTGACGAAAATGCGCCTCACTTCGGGGCGGTAATAGTCGTTGTAAGTCTCGTGTCCGGGCGTGAAGTAGAAGACTTTGCCTTTGCCGATGGTCCAGCAGAGGCCCATGCGGCCAGGTTGGGTCTGGCCATCGGGCCGGGTGTAAATGCCGTCGAGCGGCACGGCTTCGGGCGTTGGCACGGCAAATGGCTCGCCATAGCGCTCGATCTTCGGCAGCTTGAAATCCTTCACCCCTTTGCAGATCGGATGGCTGGGTTCCTTGACGACGATCTCGACCGAGGTGCCATCGGCCACGTATTCGCCCCAACTGCAGGCGGTGCCCAGGATCTTCTTAAGGGGTTTGCTGAAGTGCGCGGAATGGGTGGCGATGAAGCCCATGTTCCCGTCTTTCACGCGCTTGACAATCTTGCCCACCAATTCGTCCTTTACGTCGCCGTGCTTCTTGTGGCCCCACCAGATCAACACGTCAGTGCTGTTGAGGAGGGCGTCGCTGATGCCCTGATCGGGGTCGTTGAGGCTGGCCTTGACGATCTCCCAGCCTTTGGCCGCGAGCGGCTTGAGCCCCTCAGCGATGGCGGTGTTGATATCGTTGGGATAGACCGCTTTCGAGCCGGGATTCACATTGGCGGTGCCTTCGGACCAGACGACTACCTTGCGTTTGGTGGGCGCGGCGGCGAGCCATTCCGGGCGCAGCAACACCCCCGCCGCGGCGGTGGCCCCGAGCCCCAGCGCAGTGCGGCGTGAAATACGGTTGTTCTTGTCGTTCGATGCAGCAGACGCGGTTTTGTTCATGGCGCGATAATCAGGATTTTCGGCTTTTAGGGCAAGCGTGGAGAGGACAAGACGCAAGCGCTGGAACTTAGCGTTTTGTTTGGTCAGAGGCGGCCTGGAAGACATCCGTGTGTGATGGATATCCACGCGACCAGCATTGTGGTGCTTCTTATGCAGGACGGGGCCAAGCCGCTGCCGCCGCAAACGTTCAAGCCACTGGAGAACAGAATCGCGAAACCCTGACCGCTACGGTTGGGCGGCGCTGCTTTCCGGCGACAGTTCCTTCAGGAGAAAGGTATAAGCCAGCGCGGACATATAGGCGGCTTGCTTGTTATTGGCGGCGCCGCCGTGGCCTCCTTCAATGTTTTCGTAATAGAGCACGTCGTGCCCCTGTTCTTTCATGCGCGCCACCATCTTCCGGGCGTGCCCAGGGTGGACCCGGTCATCGCGGGTGGAGGTGGTAAAGAGCACTCGCGGGTATTGCGTGCTCGCGCGCACATTTTGATACGGCGAGTATTTGCTGAGGTAGGTCCATTCTTCGGGTTTGTCGGGGTTGCCATATTCGTCCATCCAGCTTGCGCCGGCGAGGAGCTTGTTGAACCGCCGCATATCCAGCAGGGGCACTTGGCAGACCACTGCCTTGAACAGGTCAGGTCGTTCGGTAAGCATCACTCCCATCAGCAATCCCCCATTGGAGCCGCCCTGGATGCCAAGGTGTTTTGGTGAAGTCACCTTGCGAGCCGCCAGGTCTTCGGCTACGGCGATGAAATCGTCGTAGGCGCGCTGGCGGTTTTGTTTGCGGGCCGCTTCATGCCAGGTTGGGCCGAATTCACCCCCGCCGCGGATGTTGGCCAGGACATAAACCCCGCCGCGCTCGAGCCAGGCCGAACCGACGCCGGCATTATAGTTCGGCAACATGGGAATCTCGAAGCCGCCATAACCATACAGCAAGGTCGGGTTGGCGCTATTCAACACCAGGTTGGTCCGGCTGACTTGGAAATAGGGCACCCTGGTTCCGTCCTTTGAGGTGGCCTCATGTTGACTGATCTCCAAGCCCCCGGCCTTGAAATACGCCGGCAGACTCTTGAGCTTCTCTCTCCCCGCGCTCGGCAACGAGCCCAAATACAGGCTCGAAGGCGTGAGAAAGTCCGTGACCGTCATAAAGTAGTCGTCTGATTCGTCAGCGTCTATGCCCGTAAGGCTGACGGAGCCGAAGGCCGGCGTGTCCAGCGCTGTCCGCGTCCACTGGCCGTTCTTGTGTTGCAGCGCATAAAGACGGTTCTTCACGTTGTCCAGTTCGTTGACAACCAGGTAGTTCTTGGTGGCGCTGGTTCCGGCCAGGCTTTTGCGGGGGGTTGGTAAGAACAGAGTTTCGAAGTGCCGGTCGCCTTGCAGGTACTGTTTGAAATCGGCGGCCAGCAAGGACCCGGCCGCGTAGGTGCTCCCGTTCACCTGCCAGTCGGAGCGCAACCGCAGCAGCAACTGATCTTCGAAGGTGCTCACCATTGCGTCCGCAGGTTTATCAATCGGCGTCCACTGGTCACCCTGGCGCAGGTACTCTTCGCTGGTGAAGAACGTCACGCCGCGGCTGGCAAACTCGTAAGTCCGGCCGTGATCATGAACCACTCCCGCACTGACGCTTATGTCCGCTTTCTTGCCCTCGAGTATCACCTTGGCTTCCGCCAGAGGAGACTTGCGCTTCCATTCCTTCACAATCCGCGGGTAACCCGAGTCCGTCAGCGAGCCCGGACCAAAGTCCGTGCCTACGTAAATCGCATCCCGGTTCCGCCAGGCCACCTCGCTCTTGGCTTCGGGCAGGGTGAAGCCATCTTTCACAAAGGCCTTTGCCGGCAGATCGAATTCGCGAACGACGGTGGCATCCGCGCCCCCTCGGGAGAGGAGGATCAGGCAGCGGTCATAGGTGGGATACAGAATATGGTATCCCTTCCAGACCCAGTTTTCCTTTTCGGCTGAAGCAAGCTGATCCAAATCCAGCACCACCTCCCACGCAGGCTCCGGTTTCTTATACTCCTCCAAGCTGGTTCGACGCCACACGCCGCGCACGTTCGTTTGGTCGCGCCAGAAATTGTAGTAGTAAGGCCCATGCTTGGTGACGTAGGGAATCCGCTCCTTCGAATCCAGGATAGCCAGCAGCCGGGACCGAATGGGTTCGAAACTGGGCGAGCTCTCCAGTTCCCTGGTGCTGAGGGCATTCTGCTCTCGCACCCAGTTCAGGGACCGCTCGGCTGTGACATCCTCCAGCCAAAGATACGGATCCTCGCCCATTCCACTCTTGGCCGGAGCGTCCGGCACGCCAGGTTGGGTGGCGTCGGCACCCCTGACAGAGACCAGAACGACCATCAGGCAGGCGGCGGCGAAAAGTGATGGATGGCATGAATGCAGGCACTTGCGCAACAAAGCTACCAGGTCCACCAGCCAATGGATGTTCATGAACTAGCTTCTAGCACCCGAGCCTGCGGTGGGCAAGTCGCAAGCAAAGCTTCCGGAGCCCCTCACTTCTCGGCGAGGCAGTAGAGGTATTCGCGTCCGCGCAGGAACAGGTCCCTGCCGGCGGCAGCGGGTGAGGCGTCGAACTTATCGTCGAGCCGATTCGTGGCCAGAGGTTCTAGCTTGTCGGACTGCTTGAGCACGACGGTGACGCCATTCCGGCCGGGGAGATATACCCTTCCGGCTGCGCCGAGCGGAGAAGCATAGACGCCCGGCAAGTCCTCGAGCCTCTCTGCATTGAGAAGGGGTTCGCCCGACTTGGAGTTGAGGCACGAGAGGATGCCATTGTTGTTCGCAAAGAAGTAAAGCTTGTCGTCGTAGAGCAGCGGCGAAGGGACGTAAGGGGTGCTCTTGTTGTGGGTCCAGGCGATGGCGTCGCTGCCGGTGAGATCACCGGTGCGGCCAAGGCGAATGGCCAGCAACGCATTGCCTTGGAACCCACTCATGCAATAGACCGTGGACGCGTCGGCGACGGGGCAGGGGATCACGTTGCGGGTCAGCCCTCCGCATTCCCAGAGCACTTCGCCGGAGGCGACATCGTAGCTGCGGATCTTGCCGGTCGCCGTTACGACGGCTTGCGCTTTGCCGTCGCGCTCGATGATCAGCGGGGTGGACCAGGAGGTGTGCTCCTCGCGCGGCTTCTTCCAGAGCGTCTTGCCGGTGTTCTTATCCAGCGCGATGATGCACGAGTTGTCCTCGTTGTCCCGGTTGATTATGAGCGTGTCATGGTAGAGCGCCGGCGAACTCCCTTCGCCGAAGCCCATCGCCATCCGCATTTTGCCCAGGTCCTGCTCCCACTGGGGCTTCCCGTCCAGGTCGTAGCAGTAAAGGCCGCGCGAGCCGAAGTAGGCGTAAAGGTATTTGCCGTCGGTGAGGCCCGAAGACGAGGCGAAGCTGCCCTCGTTTTGCCGGTAACCTTCATGAGGAACCTCCTCACGGGCCACTTTCTGCCAAAGCGTTTTGCCCGTCTGACGGTCCAGACACAAAACGGCGAATTGATAGACTTCCGTCGGCTTGGGGCCGCCGCCGAAGCCGCCCTTGCCTTTGCCTCCGCCGGGTCCCTTTTTCGGCGCTTCACCGCCGGCCTCGGGGTGAACGGCTGGCGGCTGCTCACCGGCCTCGGCAGGCTTCGCCTCGGCCTTCTTGCCAGTGGCGATGGCGGTTTGGATGAAGACCAGATTGTCCCAGATGATGGGCGTGGCCAGGCCGCTGCCGGGGATTTTCACCTTCCACTTAACGTTATTCGTCTCGCTCCAGGTGGTAGGTGGATTGGCCTCCGGGGCGACGCCGTTTTGGAGCGGGCCGCGCCACTGCGGCCAGTTCTCGTTCGGGGAAGGGGACGCCGGAGTCGTGGCGGCAAAGGCAAAGGTGCCAACGAGGCCAAGGAGGGCAGGCCAGTAAAGTCGTTCAGTTCGTCGTTTCATAATCGGATGCTCGTGACGCGCTGCGGACAGCGCGAGCTACTTTCAGTTATTCTGCCGATCTGGGTAACATGGCCTCAACATTCACCCGTGAGGGCGCGCGGCGCAAGGCGGATTAGAGGGCGTCTATGGTTGGCTCAATTGAACGAGGAATGCGGATGCTCTTCATGGCCGCTTCAACGTCTTTCAGGCCATGGCCTGTGATGAGGAGCACAATTTGCTCTTTGCGGCCAAGCAGTTCTGATCGCCGTAGCTTCTTCAACGCCGCTACTGTCGCGGCAGCCGCCGGCTCCGCGAACACCCCGGTCTTATCCGCCAGGGTCTTCTGCCCGCGCAGAATCTCTTGGTCCGATACAGTGAGTGAGAATCCACGGCTTTCAAGCACCGCCTTCCGCGCCAGGTGCGCGTTGGAGGGAACGGAAACGGAAATCGAGTCGGCGATAGTGTCGGGCCGTTTGGCATCCTGGTACTTCCCGCTGCGGATGTAGTGATGGATGGCGGCAGAACGCTCTGCCTGGACACAGACCAGCCGCGGCAGCCTGTTAATCAACCCGGCTGCCTTCAAATCGCAGAAAGCCTTGAAGACGGCACTGATGATTACGCCGTCCCCGACCGGCACGAGGATTACATCCGGCACCTTGAACCCGTTCTGTTGGTAAATCTCCAGCCCGACCGTCTTTTTGCCTTCTATGGTCAGCGGGTGATACGCGGTGTTGCGGTTGAGTCCGCCTTTGCGCGCGGTGTATTCAAGGGACAGCCGGAACGCGTCGTCATAAGTGCCGCGGACGGGAATGACGCGGGCGCCGTAAAGCAGCATCTGGACGAGCTTGGCCCTGGGGGCGCTTTCTGGAACAAAGATGATCGCTTGCTTTCCCGCGGCGGCGCAGACGGCAGCCAGGGCGCTGGCGGCGTTGCCGGTCGAAGCGGTGACAATGGATGGCTCCTTGAGCCGATTGGCCTCGGCCACCACGAGGAACGAGGCCCGGTCTTTCAGGGAGGCGCTGGGATTCAGGCCATCATTCTTGAGCCAGACATTCTCGAAACCGAGCGCCTTGCCCAGGGCTGCGACCGGAAAGAAAGGTGTGTGGCCGAACGGGTAAGGGGGATAGTGCTGTTCCTCGACGGCGGAGAATAGGCTCCAGTCCGGATTCCCCTTCTTGAGGCGCCTCCGTATGGCGACGTAATCGAATTGGGCCAACAGGACTCCGACGAGGGGAATGCCGGGCCGGTAATGCTTCGCGCAGTCCGGGCAGAGGTAGCGGACTTCATCCCGCTGATAAAGCTTGCCGCAGGTGGTGCATTGGTAGAGGAAGGGGATCATGGCAGAGGCAGGGGGTGAAATCCGAAACCCGAAAACGGAAGGCCGAAGGAAATCCGAAGGCCGAAATCCGAACGGGGCAGGGCAATCCACAGACCGTTCGTTGGCCCGCCAGGTCTTGGAGTGCGCCAGCCCTCTGGCGCTTTGGCGGTGGCCGATGGCATTCTCAGGACTCGAAAGCGCCAGAGGGCTGGCGCACTCCAAGACGCTGGCGCGTGATGGGCGAGGCTGGACATGCTTGCTGCCTCAAGCTTTTCCGTTCAGCCTGGCTACCAACGCTGCGTAAAACGCGGTGGCGCGGCTGAGGTGTTCGATGGGGCAGGCCTCGTTTGGGGCGTGCGCATAGACCTCGTTGCCCGGACCAAGCCCCAGGCACGGAATCCCCTTCATGCCGGCGATGGCGACGGCGTTGGTGCTGAAAGTCCACTTGTCCACCAGCGGCGCCTTCCCCAGGACTCCTACGTAAGCCGACACCGCGTCCTTGAGATAGGGCGACTTCTCCTCCAGCACCCAGGTGGGGTAGTACTTCTCCGTCGGATACACCTTGCCGGTGTAGGCGGCCTCGGCGTAATTGAGCACAAAGACTTTAGCGTCGGGGTAGCCTGCCAGCTTCGCCGCGTCCCGCACCTCGGCCAGGGCGCTGGCCTTGGTCTCGCCGGCGGTAAGTCTGCGATCCAGGTGAATGCCCGCCCCATCCGCGACCGCGCAGAGGGACGGCGAAGAGGAGCGCACGTCGGTGACTGTGACGGTGCCCTTTCCGAGAAACCGGTCCTTCCGCAAGCGCTTATTCAGCTTCTCGATCTCCAGCGCAATGCGGGCGATCTTGTAGATGGCATTGTCGCCCCGTTCCGGCGCCGAGCCGTGGCAACTCCGGCCTTTGACCTCCACCCGAATCTCCATCCGGCCCCGATGACCGCGATAGATGTTCAGGTTGGTCGGCTCAGTAATGACAACGAATTCCGGCTTGAGCTTCTCTTCGTTCAGCAGGTATTGCCAGCACAAGCCGTCGCAGTCCTCCTCCATGACTGTGCCGGTGAAATAGATCGTGAACTGGTCGTTCAAGCCCAGCTCCTTGATGATCTTNNGGGTCGAAGCTCCATTGCTCGCGGTCGCCGGGATAGACGGTGTCAATGTGGGCGTCGAAGGCGATCACGCGCGGGCCCTTGCCAATGCGCCCGATAATGCTCCCCAAACCGTCAATACGCACCTCGTCGAAGCCGACCTTCTTCATTTCCTTCTTGATGACTTGAATGACCTTCTCCTCTTTGGAGGAAAAGGAAGGGGTGCGGACAAGGTCTGCGAGGAAGCGAACGGTATCTTTTTCGAGCGCCTTGGCTCTTTGGTGAATGGCTTTGTAGGTAGTATTCATCAGTTAAATTGGGTTTAAAGTCTCTTCCATAGCATCGCTGCCAATTCGCGCGCACGAGCATTGATCCGCGGCTCGTCGAGGTCGAGCGTTAGGCGTTTGTTCTCCATCAATACTCTCCCGCCAACGATGGTCGTATCCACTGCAGCCTGGGACATCCCAAAGACGATGTGGCCGAAGCTGTTGTCGGCCTCCAGCGGCGTGGGGGGATCGTAATCGATGAGCACCACGTCCCCGGGACACCCTTCACGGAGTTCGCCCAGCGAGAGATTAAAGGTTCGCTCTGCGATTATGGGATTGTTGAAGATTAGAGCAGAGACCACCTCGGAGAAACCCACCGAAGGGTCTTGGGCACGCAGGTGTTGCGCCCACACCGCGACGCGCAGTTCTTCGAGCATGTTGGTCGTCATCGCATCGGTGCCCAGGCCGACCAACACGTTCCGTTTGGCCATGAAGACGACGTCCGCAATGCCGACGGCGTTGTTCAGGTTGGATTGGGGATTATGGACGACCGCGGTTTGCGTGCGGGACAGGATGTCCAGCTCCCGGCGGTTCACATGCACGCAATGGGCGGCGATGCTCCGGGGGCCCAGGATACCGAACTTATGCAGCCTCTCCACCACGCGCAGGTGGTGCTTCTGCTGCGAGTATTGCTGGTCGCTCTCAGCCTCGGCGACGTGAATGTGAAAACCGGTTCCCAGTTCCTGGCCTAAAGCGGCGGCCTTCTCCAAAGTGGCGTCCTTGAGTGTGAACGCGGCATGGAGGCCGAAGAGGGCGGAGGTGGTTGGTTGAGGGTTGAGGGTTGAAGGTTGAGGGAGGGCGGCGAACTTTGAACCCTGAACCTTGAACCTTGAACCTTGAACTGCTGAATTCTGACCTCTGTCCTCCGCCCTCCGTCTTCTGTCCTCTGGCTTCTGGCACCGGCGGATGAAGGCGACGTTTTCTTCCAGGCCCTCTTTGGAAATGCGCGCGCCGTCGCGGTCGGACAGTTCATAGCACAGGCAGGCGCGCAGGCCGGTCTGTTTGACCGCCTTCTCGATAGCGGGGAGGGAACCGCGAACCGCCTGGGGGCTGGCGTGATGGTCTATGAGCGTCGTCGTGCCGTGACGAATCGAGTCCAGCAAGGCGATCAGGGCGCTGTAATAGCAATCCTCGGTGGACAAGGCCGAGTCGAGCCGCCACCAGAGATTCTTCAGCACGTCCACGAAGTTCCCGGCTGGCTTGGTCTTTGTGAGGCCGCGGGCGAAGGTGCTGTAGAAATGGGTGTGGGCATTGATGAAACCAGGGGTCACCACTTTGCGCGTGGCATCAATGCGTTTGCCCGCAAAACGCTTGAACCGGTTCTTGGGAGCGATGCTGGTAATACAGCCGTTCTCGATGAGGACAGAGTGGCCGGTCAGGACGGCGGCCGCTTTTCCGCCGGTCAGCACAGTGCCGTTTTCGATGAGGAGTGACATCGTTACAGGAGTTGAAAGGTTACCAGGGCTAGTGTTGGAGGGCGGCCAATTCCCGCGCAGTGCGAGGGCGCATAGAGATGGCGCCGGCAAAGCACTTCTGCGCGCAGAGTGAACAGCCGATGCAAAGTGCGGGATCAAAGAGCGGGACCTTCCTCCCGTTCAGAGTGATGGCTTGGTAAGGGCAGCGGGTGCAGTTGCCACAATGCTCGCAGAGTTCGGCGACTACCTGCGGCAGCTTCTTGGTGGCCGAGAGGGCCATGAAATCGGTGATCGGATTGGGCAAAGCCGAGCCAATGAGTTCTTTGACCGACTTGAAGCCCCATTCTTCCATCAGGAAGCTCAGTCCGGAATGGAGCTCATCTACAATGCCGAGGCCGTATTTCATCACAATGGTACAGAACTGGACGGTCTGCGCTCCCAAGGCCAGGAAGTTGGCAGCGGCCTTGTAGTTCATCGGACCGCCGTTGCCCGACACCGCGATGCCCGTGCCCGATACCTTGGCCAGCGTAAGGTTGCTGATGGGCAGGACGCCTTCACCGGACATGCCTATCACCACGCCTTCTTCCCAGCGCCGGTCATCAGGGACAGGAGCGCAGCCTTTAGGCTGCAGAATCGTACGCACTCTTCCAAGTTCTAGCCTTGCTGCGCCTTCCGACGTGCTGCAGCCTAAAGGCTGCGCTCCTATCGCAAGGGGCGCGCGACTGCGAAAAGTCATAGAGGGGAAGCTGTTCGCCAGGGTAACGCCGCCCTTCTTTTTCGGATGCTTCGCAAAGACCTCCTGAATCCTTTTGATGATCGGCTGAATGGAGGTGACCGCCGCGGTCAGCTTGAACAGCTTCGGATTGCCCTCGGAACTGGCCTCCATCACCCAGTCAATGATCTTGGCTGTGAGTTCCGCGTTTTGGGAAACGACGTCGCCGTCCGTGCCATCGCCGCCTTGCGGACAGGAGAGGCTGTATTCCACGCCCATGGCGCCGGCGCTTTCCAGCTTGCGGGTGTTCGATTGCCAGACCGCTTTGTCGGCTTCACCGCGGCCAGTGACGGGCCCGCCGGTGGAGGCGAGCGTCAGCCGGTCAGGAAACTCCTTTATCAACCGCCCAACTTCCTGGCATACCCGGTCCAAGGGATGCCCCGAAACATTGTCGCAGTTGCCGTAGGTGGAGGGGCCAACCACCGCCATGTATTCGGAGGGGATGTGGATCGGCACGTTATCGAAGGAGGTCTTCATCACCCCGCCGGACCAGCCGTGCTCGTAGGCCTTGCGCATCTGGGCATAGCCGTCCGTATGTGGCGCCGCCGAAAGGAGGAAGGGCGAACGAATCTTGCGGCCAAAGAACTCGGTTTCGAGTGGCACGGGGCAAAGGTCCAAGCCCGCCAGAAAGGCATGGCTCTTGGCGCGGTTCTTGAATCGGGGTGGCTTGTCCCCCCGGAGGAACGCATCGGCCTCCAGCGCGGCGTTCTTCCCGGTGGCAACCGATTCCACGACGGTGGCGGAGCCCAGGATCATATCGCCCGCATAGAAAACACCCTTGGCCTTCTTGATCGGCATTTTCGACCGGCTGCCAATGGCTGAGATAACCACGTCGAACTCGCGGAAGGTGGGAGATTCCTTCTGGCTGACGACGAAGTTCTCCGGGCGGGGCGATTTGCCATTCGGCAGCATCATCCTGGCAATGCGGAGGCCGGTAACCCTCTTGCCCTTATGGGTGATCGCGAGCGGCTTCGAGCAACTGGAGATCTCAATGCCATCCTCGAGCAGCATATCCCGCTCATAAGCCGTCAGTGGCATGTTCTCCTGCTTGCGGCGATAGATCAGCTCGACCGAGAGCGCCCCGTGCCGCTTGGCTGTGGTGGCGCAGTCGGCAGCCACCGCGCCGCCGCCAAGGATGGCTACCTTCTTGTCGGTGACCTGGAACTTCTTCTGATTCTCCAAATACTGCTGCCAGGAGAGCGCGTATTCCTCGCCGGGGATGTTCAAGCGCATCGGCTCCTCCAAACCCGCGCTCACGATCACGGCGTCGTGCGTTTTCAACAGTGCTTCCGGATCAGCGACGGCTTTACCCGCTTCGATATCAATCGCGCCGAGGCCCCTGGCGAACTCGATGTCTGTGCGAGGGACGCTCTTCTCGAGGCGGAAATCCGGGATGAGGTTCATCATCCCGCCCAGTCGGTTGCGCTGCTCGAACACCGTGACTTTGTAGCCCTTTTGGGCAAGCAGACTGGCCGCTCCCAGTCCTGCCGGCCCCGCGCCGATTACCGCAACCTGCTTCCCATTCCACTTGGGCGCCTTGAAACTGCCCAGTCCGGCCTCATAGGCTCGCCTCATCACGCTGGCCTGGACCGCGGGAATATTAATCGGCTGGTCAAAGGTGCGCCGTGAGCACGCCTTCATGCAGAAGTAATCCGGACAAACCACGCCGCAGACCCAGCCGAGCGGGTTTGACCCCAAGATGAGCGCCCCCGCCCGCCGATAATCGGACTTTCCGCCGACCCTCGCCGCCATGATGAAATCCGCCGGGGAACAGTCCGCTGGGCAGGCGTCTTTGCAGGGTTTCTCCTCGCAATACTCACACCGGTTGAGTTCGGCCTTCAACTGCGCATCGGTGAGAGATCCGTCTTTCTTCTTCATGGCTGCGTTCCTGTTAACAAGGGTAGGCATCATGACATCGCAG
>PLZQ01000293.1:0-3259 GCA_003152225.1 Limisphaerales bacterium
CCAGGGGACAGCGCCAAAGCAGGTGTGCGGCCACGCCACCGGGCGCCAGCGCCGCGCGGAAATGAGCGTCGCCGCCAGCATATACGCGCAGGCCCGAACCGTCGGGAGACACGAGTGCCGCTTCCCGAATGCCGTATTTGATGGAGCGGAAATCGGCGGTGCCCAGCTCGGTTTCGTCCTGCGACCACGGCCAGGCCGGGCGCACGTTCCAATGGGCCTCGCCCCACTTCCGGTCACGGTGCGCGCGCGCGGTGCCCTCGGTACGGCTAATGTCCTCAGGCGGGAACACACCCCACTCGGACCAGCGCCGCCATTTGACCTCGTCGCAAGCACCCTTGAGCAGAATGCGGATGCCCGCCTCGCGCGTGTCCATCGCCTTGCCGGAATATGCGTAATCGCAGGCGACCACGCCCCGGCCATCCCGGTCGAGGAGCAAGGAAGTGGAGCCGGTGAAACCGTCATATTGGTCGTGGACGACAAGCCTCAGGCCGAATGTCTCCTCCTCGATCTCGACCTTCCCAATGCGGCGTGTCTTCGCATCCGGAAAGACGGCGTAGGGCGGCGACTTCGGCCCATTGAGGTCGCCGAAGTCGTAGCGCGTGACGTGGATGGCGGGGAAAGACTTGACCGCACACGTATGGCGCGGATCGGTTGGGTCGAAGTCGCCTTTGGCTCGGTCAAAGACGACTGCGAAGCCCTTGCCCCGGATGAGAACCTTTTGGCCGTCGTCGCTCCACTGCGGCGCGCCGGAAGCAGGACAGGGCAGGACGGCGGGTTTCTCGCTACCAAGCTGGATAAGTGATTCGTCGATCAAGATGCCCGAAGCGCTGGTGACGCGGAGAGAGATGTTGTCCCCCTCAACGGTCTTCGGCGGGAGCGGGAATTCGAGTTCGCCCTTTGCAGCGGGAGCGAGCCGGGGCTTAAGCCGGCCACGGTGGCCGTTGAGTTGCCACGTGAACTTGAGTTCGCTGAAGTCGGTAAAGGCGCAACGGTTCTCGACGGGCACACGAACAGTCCGCTGCCCCGGCACGAATGGGACGTGCCGCGTTTCGAGCCAGACGGGGCTGAAGATGTGCCGCGCCAGCCACCACTCGGGCTTGGGCCGCCGCCAATAGTCGATGAGCCCCCAGAAACCGTGGTGCCAGGCATAGCCGGCGTGGTTGGTCGCCGAGAAATAGAACGCGTCATCGTGCGAGGCCCAGATGGCGCCGCCGATGACACGGTCCGAATGGTAGATGTAGCTCCAGCCGCCCGGTTTGATCCCTGGCTTGAGGGGCGGCTTGTCGAAATCCAGGACGCAGGCGCGGGCGAAAGCCGAGTCCGGCTCGGCACTGCCTTGGCCCCAGAGTTCCCGCAAGCCAGGGTCAATGGCCACGTCGGTTTGCTCGTGACAGATGGGAAAGAAGTATTCGCCCAGGAACAGCGGGCGCGGGTCATCCTTCAGCACATCGTCATAAGGCATCGGCGGATAATGGCTGTTGGCGATGTCCGTGATGCGCGCGGCTGGGTTATTGGCAAAGTCGTGGTTGAAGGTAGTGGGCCGGGTCGGGTCCAGTTCTTTAACCATGCGAGCGGACGCGAGGAATTGGAGATTGAAGTGCGACTCGTTGGCGAGCGACCAGACCATCACGCTCGGGTGGCTGTGGTGATAATCGACCATAGCCGACGTGGGCGTGAGCGTGGCGGAGAGATTGGTCGGGCTGTCGAGCGCGCCGCCCACCCAGCAGAACGGCGCTTCGACCTCCACGTAAATGCCCAGGCGGTCTGCGGCGTCGAGTAACTCGGCATTCGGCGGGTAGTGGGAGGTGCGGATGTAGTTCAAATTGGCCTCCTTCAGCAGGCGGACATCCGTCTCGGCGTGGACCGCGGTGCCGGCCCGGCCGGTGAGCGGGTCGAACTCATGGTGACAGGCGCCGGCAAGCTTCACACGCTGGCCGTTGACATAGACTTGCCGACCGCGGATCTCGATGTTGCGGAAGCCGATGTTCCGTTCGATGCGCTCCAGGGTCTTGCCGCCCCGGCGCAGCTCGACCACCAGCCGGTAGAGGTGGGGTTTCTCCGCGCTCCATTGCAATGGCCTGGCAACATCCGCCACCAGATCGACGGCTCGCGTGCCCGCGAATGGCTCAAGCTTCGCCTCGCCCCGATGCATTTGAACAGTCCTATCGCGATCAATTACCGCAGCCGTGTCCGCAGCGGCTTGCGTGAGCGTCACCTCCTTCCCAGCCGCGTCCTGCAACTTGAGGATGAGCGAAAGGTCATTCTCCAGCAGCTTGCCGCTGTCCAGCACCAGGTTCAACCGCAGCTCGCCGTCCCGGTAATCCTTGTCGAGCTGCGCGTTGACGTGAAACTGACGGACGTGCGTGGGCGGCAACGCAAACACCCGCACCGAACGATCAATGCCGCCGAGGTTGTGGAAGGCGTAAGCCGAGGAGCAGGACAACGCTTCCGAGACGGTGGCGACCTTCATTTCGAGGCCGAGCCGGTTGGTCTGGCCGGGCTGCGCGGCTTCCGTGATGTCCCATTCGACGGGCGTGAATAGGTTCTCGCTGTAACCCAATTCGTATCCGTTGAGCCAGTAGCGCGTGCCCGCATGGATGGCGTCGAAGCGCAGGATAATCCGGTTGCTCGCCCAGGCCTTGGGGATCACGAACTCTCTGGCCACAGCGACGGGCTCGTCCTGTGGCACGTCATAACCCTGCTGCAGCCACTGGCCCGGGACTTTGAAGGACGCCCAGCCGGGGCCGTTCAACGCGCGGGCGCGGAGGGTATTGGTCGGCGTCGGATTGATAGCCCAGGTGCCATCGAGCAGAAGGCAGTTCTCCTTGAGGCTCGCTGTCTTCGCGGGCAGCGGACAATAGTGTATCGGCTCGAAGAAGAGGTTGGTGGCGCTCACGTTGCCACAGCCTGACTGCCCGTTGTGTTGCGCCGCGAAACTGAACCTGCCATCGGCGGCAAACGACTCGATCTCCTTTCGACTGAAGCTGAAGATTCCCTCAGGGCCGGTGGTGGTGGCAGGGGCGTTCGTGTTCCTGGGAGCCCAGACCGTGACTTGCGCGCCGACGACCGGGTCATAGCTCGCGTCCAGCATCTGCCCTTGCAGGCCAGCAGGCAGGCCGGTGATAGACCCGAATCGCAGCCCGTTATTGCCGGGCTTGTTCGCCCACAGTTCAATAATCGAAACGGTGGCGTTCACCTCGCCGTGAATCTTCCAGGACAATGTCATCTTGCCGTCGCGCGTGACCTCCGGCGGCACCTT
>PLZQ01000293.1:3281-16577 GCA_003152225.1 Limisphaerales bacterium
TCGCTGGTGTTGAAGGTCCAGAGATAGCAGTCCTTCATCAGCACGTGCGGCTGGCGGCCCTCCACGCCACAATCGTCATACTCCTGGAGATAATAGCCTTCGGGAATGGCCGGCAGGAGTTGATTGGTGGTCACATCGGCTGCTCCGGCGAGCAACATTGCTGAGGCGAATAGGCTGAAAAGGATGGCGCGCATGGCTTCCGAATGCTTTCGACGGCTGGGAGCCTAAACCCAAGCCGGCCCGCGCCGCAAGGAGTCTCACCGCTACCTGAGGAAGACACTACTAGCAGCGTCAACCGAGCGCGCCCGATCAGATGCGGAGGAAGATCTTCCGCCGATACATCCAGAAGAGCAGCAGCCACATCATCAGCAATACGAGCGCACCGTGAACCAGAGGTTCGTAGGCCTGGCCGAACACTTTGAAGGCGTCCTCACCAAGGTGGGTCTTGAGGCTGCTGGCGATGAACCCGTCGAACATGTGCGCCATGCAATAGGCGGCGATGGAGTTCATCCCAACTACCACCAACGGGAATGCCCAGCGCCGGTGACCCCAAAGGTCAATCAGTAGGTAGAACCCCGCCAGCAGCAGGAAGCACCAACCGCCGCTAAAGAGCACCCAGCTTGGCGTCCAGATGCGCTTGACCACCGGGCAGACGCCCAGCCAGCCCAATGCCGCGCCCGCCGCCAGCCCAACCGCACCGGCAGCGGCCAGCCACCTCACCTTCGCCCACGGCGTGCGCTCGCTGCGCACGATGCCGCCGGCGATCAGGCCCAGGATCATTGTGCCCAGCGTCGGGATGAAACTGAGAGTGGCATACCCGCCGCCATTGAACGCGAATGGCTTTTCGCGCGGAAACAGGTTGAGAAACCAAGTGTCGAAGGCCCAGGCGGGATTGCTGTTCTTATTCCAATGCGCCGCGAAGCCGGTCATCAGGTGCGGCCAAGCGTTCGACGCGCCCACTTTGCCGTAATCGAAGTCCGGGCCCGGCAGCGGATAGAGCGCAAAAGCCGCCCAGTAGCCGACCAGGATCAGCACCAGCGCGGCCCACTGTTCGCGCATTGGCCGGAAGCCGAGCAGGAACAAGACGACATACCCCAGCCCGATCTGGCTGAGGGTGTCCTCAAATGTCCAGTTGGTTTGGTGCGCGCCGATGGACCGCAGGAAGACGCCCAGCAGGATGAGCACGAGGGACCGCCACGCTGCATGAAACGTCATGCGAGTGCGCGACTGCCCGCGCGCCGCCCGGCTGGCCAGCGAGAAGGGCAGCGCCACACCTACCAGGAATGAAAAGGAAGGCTGGATCAGGTCATGGAGCGAGCAGCCAATCCATTCGACGTGGCTCTGGTGGTGGGCGAGGAATTGCCAAAGCGCGCTGTCCGGCCGGGCCCGGGCCACCCGTGAAAGAGAGAGCACCTCAGCCATCATCAGGAACATCACCAACCCGCGGTAGGCATCGAGCGAGGTAAGGCGTGCGGGTGCCAGCGAGGCCATAGACCGAGCCGGGGCCTTCTGAGTTTCAAATGTCGGCGTAGTCATTGCGCTAGTGATTACGTTTACCAGCTAACCCCTTTATCCGAAACGCAAATCGCAGTTTGGATTTGTATCGCTCTCTGAGTTCGGCTATTCGGGAGTGCAGATGCTTACAGCCGCGAAGCCCTTAAATGGCCGGTGCCGCAGAGTATGGACCTGAACACAGAATTGACCCGGCGGGCATTCCTCAAGGTTGGCGCCAGCGCGGCTGCCGTGGGCCTCGCCGGTTGCTCCCTGGCCGGGGATCGCCCCACGACCGTGTCTGCGGTAGAGCGCCATCCCCTCCCCCTGTTGGAAGACGGAACCTTCAACTACATCCTGGGCACGCAAACCATTGGCGCCACCTACCAGTTTACGCAAGAGAGCGTGCTGGTGGAGACGGCCCAGGCCATCCTCGACATGGGGTCCAACCTGCTCAAGATCACCATGGGCCGGGGCTACCAGCGCATGATGCTCAAGCCGTCCAAGGCCGCTTACCCGGAGACCATGCAGTATCTCCTTAACCAGGGCAGCGACGCTCGGGACACGCTCCGCATTAAGTTTCCCGGCGCCTCGATCGAAGCCCCGCCGGAGAATCCCGCCATTCAGACCTTAACCGACCTCGCCCGGACGGAGCCCTCATACCGGAAGGTCCTGGCCATGCCCTTTGCCTACTATGTGATCTGGACCTACGCCTTCACGCCGCGTTGGTGGCTCAAGAGATTCTCGGCCGAGGAGCAGAACAAGGAATACCGGGAGATTTACGCCTTCGTCGCCCACCTGCTCAAGACTTACAACGGCACGGGCAAGACCTTCTTCCTCGGCCACTGGGAAGGCGATTGGCACTTGCGCCCGGACCTGAATTCCCAAACGGATGCCGGGGTGACGCCGGAGTCCCTCCAGGGGATGATCGACTGGCTCAACACCCGGCAACGAGCCATCGACGACGCCAAACGCCGCACGCCGCATCATGGGGTGCAGGTCTATCACTACACCGAAGTCAATCACGTCTCGGCGGTTTCGATGGCGGGCCGGCCCAGTGTCACCAACCGGGTCCTGCCCCGGACGAACGTCGATTTCGTCTCCTACTCCACCTACGACTCGCTGGATGACATCCCGAATAAGATTCCCCGGGCGCTGGACTACATCGAGTCGAAGCTCCCGACCAAGGCCGGGATTGCAAGCAAGCGCGTCTTCATCGGCGAGTATGGGTTCGCGGCCCACACTTACCCGGAGCCGGAGCGGGACCACCGCTCGCGTCAGGTCATGCGCATAGGTTTGGATTGGGGATGCCCGTTTGTCCTCTGCTGGCAGATGTATAACAACGAATTCAGCAACGGCGTTGAGAACGGCTATTGGCTGATTGATAACCACGGCGTCAAACAGCCGCTATGGCATACGCTCGCAGACTTCTACCGCAAAGCCCGGCGTTACGTGGCCAGTTGCAAACGCCAGACCGGCCGGCTCCCGGCAGAAGGGGAGTTCCGACGCTTTGCCCTCGGCTTGCTCACCTGAAGAACACAACATTGCCACACGCCGTGACGGCGGGTATCTTTAGCGCCCATGGTGGCATCGCTGATTACAAACCTGGTGAGTTTCGATTACTGGCTGAGCAATCCCTGGATGGGGCTGGTCTGCTTGTTCCAATTATGGATGCTCATTGACGCCATCCGCCGCGAGGAATGGTTTTGGGCCTTCTTTATCTTTGTGGGCTGGGGCATCTCGGCGCTCCTCTACTACTTCTTCGTCTATCGGGCCGCGCCGTCGGCAACGCGCGGGTTTGAGCTGCCGGGGGCATTCGACCGCCGCCGTATCAAGCAGCTCGAAGCCCAGATCCATTACCTTGACAAGGCGCATCATCACTCCCAGCTCGGCGACCTCTTCTTCCAGCAAGGCAAGCTGGAAAAGGCTGAGACCTGCTACCGCGCCGCCCTTGAACGCGACGCCACGGACATCGACACCCGGGCGCATCTTGGCCAATGCTTGCTGCGGGCAAAACGGCCTGCTGAAGCGCGCCCGCTCCTGGAAAGCGTCGTCAAGGAGAACCCAAAACACGAATACGGCTATTCCCAAATGGCCCTGGCCGAAACGCTCATGGCGCTGGGCGAAACCGATGCCGCCCTGGCCCTTTGGAAGCAAGTGACCGAATGCCACTCCTACCCGCGCGCCAAAGTCCAGCTTGCCGAACTCTACCTCGCCCGCAACCAGGCCGACCTGGCCAGGCCGGAGCTTCAGGAAGTATTGGCGGACGACGCGCACGGCCCGGCCTACCAGCGCCGGCGCGACCGCGTCTGGGTGCGCCGCGCCCGGAGCCTGATGCGCAAAGTCGGCTAGGCGCCCGCCTGCCCCTTCTGGTTCCGGAAAGCCCTCAGGGCGCGGTAGCCCACCAACTTCCGGCGCTGTTCGTCCCACAGCCGGAAAGTGAACGACTTGAAGCTGGAAAACAACGTCACCGGCTTCACCGTCTGGAACAGCGGCTCTGCCCGATGACACTTCTCGAGGTGGTAGTTGGGAATCTGCGGGCTTAAGTGATGGATGTGATGAAAGCCGATGTTCCCCGAGAACCACTGCAGCACCTTGGGCAGCTTGTAGAATGAACTGCCTTGCAAGGCCGCCAGGCTGTAATCCCACGACTTCTCGCGCTCCCAATACACCCCCTCGAACTGGTGCTGCACATAGAACAGCCACACCCCCGCCGACCCGGCCACCACCAGCACGATCAACTGGAGCAGCACATACGCCTTGAGACCGAACACCCAGACCAGCCCGCCGGCCAGCAAAGCCAAGACCAGATTCGTCCACCACACCGAGCGCCGCTCCCGCCCCTCGGATTTGCTGTTAGGATAGCGCTGTTGGATCAGAAACAGGTATAAAGGCGCGAGACCGAACAGAATGACCGGGTTGCGCGCCAGCCGATACGCGAAACGTTTCCAGCGCGAGGCTTCCAGGTATTCCTGCACCGTCAAGGTCCACACGTCCCCCGTGCCCCGCCGGTCCAGGTCGCCAGAACTCGCGTGGTGAATGGCGTGCTCCCATCGCCAATGGTAGTACGGGGTGAACGTGAGCACGCCAGTGATGAACCCAAGTGCGTCGTTGGCTTTCGTAGAGGCGAGAAAAGAACCATGCCCGCAATCATGGAAGATGATGAACGTCCGGACCAGGAACCCGCCGGCCAACACCGCCAATGGCACCGCCAGCCACCACGACACCCGCAAGCTGAAATACATCAAAAACCACAGCGCCGAATAAGGCACCAGCGTGTTGACGACCTGCCACATGGCTGACCACCACACGGGCTTTTGGTACTTGGCCACAATGTCTTTCCAGGCGGGCCACTTGGACTGCTGCTCAGATTTGGACAAAGCCGGATTCTGGATCATACACGATAAATTCCTGCTGTTAGACGGGCTGCTGTTTCGGACCGTTCCCGACCACCGGGTTTCAAATCATCAATGATTGGATGCGAATGAAGATTCACCGAGCCCAGAAAGCTCGACAGGCGATCTACGCACACCACAACATGCCACCGATCATGCCGAACGCAACTTTTGTAATACAGCACATAAGGGTCCTGCAACGGCCTTGCGCATAGCTCTGGAAACCTGGCCTCCGGCATGGTAGAAAACTTGCCGCATGAACATAACTTTTAGCCCAAGCCGGCTGGCTATCCACCTGTGCTGGCTGTTGGTGGTCGCCGCGTCTGGTCTTCCGCTCTGGGCCACCGCAGCCGCCGAGCCATTCCCCTTTGTCATCCCCGGTGACGACGCCACCAGGTCGGCGACCGACTTTTCAGGGCTTTCGCCCACCGCTGCGGGAGCCGATGGCTTTGTGCATATCCAGGACGGCCATTTCTTCGCCGGGTCCAACCGCCTGAGAGTCTGGGGCGTAAACTTGTGCTTTGGCGCCGACTTCCCCACCCATGAGGACGCTGAGAAGGTCGCCGCGCACCTGGCCAAGCTGGGAATCAACGGGGTGCGGATGCACCATCACGATACTGCCTCTGCCCCGCGCGGCATATGGGGTCCGGTCATCAGCGGCCGGCGGACGCTGGACCCGGACATGCTGGATCGGCAGGACTACTTCCTGGATCAACTCCACCGGCATGGCATTTACGCCAACCTCAATCTCCATGTCGGGCGGACCTTCACCGCCGAGGAGGGTTTCGTCACCAAAGACCTTCCTGCCAGTGTGCAGTACAGCAAATACCTCATCTACTTCGAGCCGCACATGCGGGAGCTGTTGAAGGAGTTCTGCCGCGACTACCTCATGCACACCAACAAATACCGCGGTCTGACGCGCGCCGCCGATCCGGGCATTGCCATGATTGAGTTGAGCAACGAGAACTCGTTCAGCAAACTCGGCCCGGACATCGCCGCGAGCCTGCCGGAGCCCTACCGCGGTGAGTTCAAGCAGCAGTGGAACCGCTGGCTGGCCCGGCGCTATTCCTCGACCGACGCCTTGAAGAAGGCCTGGGGCACGAGCCTCGAACCGCTCGGGTCCAGCCTCGTCGAGCCCGCGAAATGGCGTGAGAACCTGGGCGGATGGCGGCTGAACCAAAGCGCCGAGTTCCCCGTGAAGACCCGCCTCGACCAAGCTGGTCCTCGTCCGGACCTGCAGGCCCTGCGTCTGGACATTACGAAGGCGGCCCCGGAGCTTCACCGCCAGGAACTTCAGTTACCGAATCTGACCATCGAGCCGTCGCGCACCTATACCTTCTCATTCTGGATCAAGGCCGACTCAGCACGTCCTGTGTATGTTGATATCTCCAACCAAGGCCCCGACAACTGGCAAGGCGTGGGCGTTGCGGAAACGGTGCAGGCTGGAGCGCAGTGGACCCTGGTCACCCGCGTCTTCCGCAGCGATGCCAAGATCCCCGGCAAGGTGCGCATCTGCTTCAAGTTCGGTGGGAACGCCACTGGCTTCTCTCTCGCCGGTGTGCGCCTGCAGGAGGGCGGAGAATTCGTAGTGGTGCCCGCCGGCCAAAGACTGGAGAAGGGCGATGTGGAAATCCCGGCGTCAACCTGGTGCGAAGCCGCGCGCCGCGATGTCCGCCTGTTCATGGCCGATACGGAGAAGGGTTTTATTCGCGAGCTTACACACTTTCTCCGGAAGGACCTTGGTGTGCGCGTGCCGATTACCGCTTCTCAGATCACCTATCACGGCGCCGAGATCGTGGCCGAAACGTGCGATTACACCGACATCCACGCCTACTGGCAGCATCCCGACTTCCCCGGCCGGCCCTGGGACCCGGCGAACTGGACCATCCGCAATACGCCTATGGAGTTGGCGCCGGACGCCGACAGCCTCCTCAGCCGCGCGCCATGGCGGCTACTGGACCGACCCTTCACCATCTCGGAATGGAACATCCCTGACCCTAACGATTACGCCGCCAGCACCGTGCCTTTTGCGGCCATAGTGGCAGCCTTGCAGGACTGGGACGGCGTTTTCTTCTTCGATTATCACAGCAGTGAGACTGGCTGGGATACCGACCGCATGCGCGGCTACTTCTCCTTTAATGGTCAGCCGGTGAAGCTCGCGCTGCTCGCTGCTTGCGCAAACCTCTATCGGCGCGGCGACCTGAAGCCGCTGTCCGACGTCGCCGCCGGCACCTTAAAGGATTTGCTGCCCGCGACGCTCGGCCTGAGTTATCGCATCGGTATAGATCCCAAGGCAACCCTCCCGGCAAGCGCAGCCGCGCCCACCGCAAAGCGCCTCGAAAGCCCCGACGGCCAAGCCGTCTGGGATGCTAGCGATCGCACTCAGGCGCACCTCGTGATCAACACGCCCAACTCGCGCGCCGTATGGGGCTTGGTCGCCGGGCAGAAGTTCAACCTGGGCGGTGTCCAACTCGCGCTCGGCGCGACCGACCGCAACTACGCCGCGCTCATCCTCACCAGCCTCGACGGCAAGCCGCTAGAGAAGGCCCGCCGCATCCTCCTGGCTGCCGTCGGCTCCGCCGCAAACCAGGGCATGGAATGGAACGACGCCCGCACCTCGGTCGGCAACAAGTGGGGCACCGGCCCGACGCTCGTTAACGGCATCCCGGCTGAGGTGACGCTGCCATTCCGGGTCAAGAGCGTCCAAGCCCTCGATGGCCGCGGCCAGCCGCAGGGCGCAGTGCCCGTCCGTATCGATGGAAACACCTCCCGCTTCACGATCGGCCCCGAGCATCGCACCCTTTGGTACGAGATAGAATAATGCCGGAACTCTGCTTCAAGGGGCAACCACTTCCAACTCAGGCGCCGCATGGGCAAAGTGCGAGGGATTGCGTGTGACAACGCGCTTAGCCCCTTTGCGCCGCGCAAAGGCGAGAACGAAAGCAGACTCATCGCCGCGGCCGTGCGGACCTTCACTTCCTTGTCTGCCAGGAGTTTAGACAGAGCCTCAGCCACCTCCACCTGTCCGCAGCAACTTCCGGACGCCTGCCGGTGCTGTTCACGTGATGGTTCACTTCCATCGTTGCTGCGGAAAGGAATGTCCGCGCGCCAGCAAATACATACCGGCTCTCCGGTCGCGAAGTACTGAGCAGCGGACTGGAAGGCAGGCTGGAACGGAGGAGAGGAATGGCTGGCCTACGACACGTCACCGAGCAACGGTCCACGATCCCGGCTCCGGTTGGAGCTGCGCTGGACGGAATAGGGAGGTGCAAGCGCGGAGCACGCGAGGCGGTCCGTTGATGTTCGGTTGTTGTTCGGTTGTATTTCCGTTGTTTTTCGGTTGTACGCCGGTTATTCGTCCTGAGCGGGCCACACCGTGTGCCGGTTTGGTTTGCCGCGTGCCGGACGTGGCCGCTCAGGGACAACACAGTTGGTTTCCTGGGGACTGCTTTGTCGGCCGTTGATTTCGACGATCGTGCGAATAAACACCCTCTTGCCGGGCTCGGGTATGCCATACTTTTCGACGTACCGCTGGGTGATGTCGATCTCGCCATTGGCTTGAGCCGGGAGGGAGCCCAGCACGCGCAAGTCCCGACAGTGTCTCCGGCCCCGATTTTGCGGCGGCGACCCATAGACCTTGATGGGGTTGCGCACGACTCCCGAAACCTCCAGCCTGAGGACCACGCGGTCGCCACGGTTGGTGATATGGAGACGCCCGACCGGATTCGGGCCGGGGTCGGCAGGCACCGGCGGGTCGGCCAGCGGTGGCAAGCCGAGGCTGGCCCGGGAGTTATTGACTTTGAAGAAGAATTGCCGCGGGGGCAGCCGGCCTGATTGCCCCGCCCGCGGCCGGCTGCGCTCGCCTTCGGAGGCGATTTCCCAGGCCCGGTATTGCTCTTCGCTGAGGGTATTCCAGAGAGCCGCCAAGGCCCGCCAATCTCCCTCGGTGCGGTCTATGTCCGCCGTGCGGGGCTTGTTGCGGCGCTTCTTGCGAGATGGACGCTTTCGAACGTATTGGCCGAACTTGTTCGTGCTGGCGACAACCTCGCCACAAGCACCGGTCTGCAGAGTGCTGCCTGTTTTCATAGGTCTGGCTGATTACAGCACGTCGAGAGCTAGGAGCAAGGAAATCCGAAGGCCGAGGACCGAAGGNNCCGCTTCCGCTCCCATTCGGTCCCGTTTCCACTGGATTGGCGGGGCGGTCGGCGGCATGTTGTCAGACTGATTATGTCTGATTCGCCGTCCAGCAAGCACTACGAGCGCCGGTATTCTTCCGGCGAACTCGTGCGGCGGCTGCTTGCCTTGGCGTGGCAGTTCCGCAGGGATTGCCTGTGGTCGCTGGCGCAAAGCCTGATGCTGCTCTTGCTCGGCCTGGTGGGCCTGCAGTTGCTGGGGCTGGTCATTGATGTCATCCGCCACGCGCTCGACCCGACCCAGCGGGCGCCGGCGTATCCGTTTGGCTGGACGCCGCCGCCGGGGTGGACGCCGCTGCGCCTCGTCGTGGTCATGGCGCTGGCGATTGTCGTGCAGGCGATGCTGCGGGCACTGCTCACCTACCACTACAACATGACCACGGCCCGGCTGACGCAGGGCAAGATCGTCCCCGACCTGCGGGACCGGGTCTATGCGAAGCTGCAACGGCTCAGCTTCCGCTTCTTCGACGTGCACGGCTCGAGCTCGATCTTCAACCGGGTGACGGGCGACGTGCAGAACACGCGCTTGTTCGTGGACGGCGTGGTGTTGCAGGGGGTCAACATGGTGCTGACGCTGGCGGTGTATTTGGTGTTCATGTGGCGCATCCACGCGACGCTGACGGTGGCGTGCCTGTCGGTGACGATTGGGCTGTGGTGGGTCACACACTACTACTCGGGCCGGCTGCGGCCGGCGTACCTGCGCAACCGCGAACTGGTGGACAGCCTGGTGCTGCTGTTCAGTGAGAGCGTCCGCGGCATGCAGACGACCAAGGGCTTCGCGGCGGAACCCCATCAAATCCGCCGGTTCGAGGAGGCCAACCGGCACGTCTCGGATCAGCAGAAACGGATTTTCCGCGACCTATCGCATTTCACGCCGCTGACGCAGGTGTTGTCGCAATTGAGCCTGGTCATCCTGTTCGCCTATGGCGGGTGGCTTTACGTGCAGGGGCAAATTCCGCTGGGCGGGGGGCTGGTGGTGTTCGCCGGCCTGATGCAACAGTTCAACGGGCAGGTGGCCAACATCACCACNNATCGTGCCGGCGCGGCTGACGGGACGGCTGGCGTTCGAGAGAGTGACGTTCGGCTACCTGCCAGAGGCGAACGTGCTGGAGGAGGTATCGTTCGAGGCGGCGCCCGGGCAGGTGGTGGGCATTTTTGGCGCGACGGGGGCGGGCAAGAGCACGCTGCTGAGTCTGATCCCGCGGTTCTATGATCCCCGACGCGGGCGCATCCTGGCCGACGGGCGGGACCTGCGCGATCTCGACCTGGACGCTTACCGGCGACAGATCGGCATTGTATATCAGGAGAGCTTCCTCTTCTCGAACACGGTGGCGGCGAACATCGCGTTCGGGAGCCCGCACGCCACGCAGGAGCAGATCGAGCACGCCGCCCGGACAGCGTCGGCGCACGAGTTTATTATGGAGCTGTCGCATGGCTACGAGACGGTGCTCGGCGAATCGGGCGTCGATCTCTCGGGCGGCCAGCGGCAGCGGCTGGCGCTGGCGCGGGCGCTGTTGCTGCAACCGCCGATTCTCATCCTGGACGACCCGACCGCCTCGGTGGATCCCAAGACCGAGCACGAGATCGTGTCAGCATTGAGGCAGGCGATGTCGGGGCGCACCGCGTTCGTGGTGGCGAATCGCCTGAGCCTGCTGCGCCGCGCGGATGTGATCCTGGTCCTGGAAAAGGGACGGCTCGCACGGGTGGGGACGCATAACGAACTGGTGCATTTCCCGGGCATCTACCGCGAGACCGCCCTGCTCCAACTGATGGACCTGGGTGAGCACGCCGGGATTCCGGACACCGTGAGGGCCGAACTACCTGCCAGGGCAAGCGGCGGACTGGCGGTGGAACGTGGGAGGGTGGGATGATCATGCCACCAAGAGCAATGAAGACAACGTATGGGTGGAGGCAAGAGAGCCCGTCGGACGCTGGTGGCGCAATAGCTTCGCCCTCCTCCCTGCCCTCTCTCTTACGAACTCTGGCCGTGTGTCCCGGAGGGACAAGCGAGAATAGCCCAGCGTTTCAACGCTGGGACCGGTGCCGAATAGTCCTAAGTCCCGCAGGGACGGCCGAACCTGCGTGTCTTCAGCCGTCCCTACGGGACTCGTGCCATACAACGTCCACACCCAGCGTTGAAACGCTGGGCTATTCTCATCCATCCCTTCGGGATGAAGGCATTCAAACCCTTACGGCACTGGAATCCACTGAACCCACCGGTAGAGCCGAGACGCCAAGAGAGGGAGAATGAGCGCGCTCCCAACCAGCAAGCCACCGGTGGTGCAGCCTTTTGACAAGCTCGGCACCGCACGCGAGGCGATTACCTACTTCCGGCCCATGGAAGATAGGGAGGCGGACCACGCGCCGCTCAGCGCCCAGCTTATCCGCCGCATGTTCACTTACACCCGGCGATACCGGACGCGGCGCAACTGGCTGTTCATCCTGACTTTTGCGCGCGGCTTGCAGTTGCCCGCCCTGGCGTGGATGATCGGCCAGACCATCAACGGCCCAATTGCGGGGCGGGACCTGGCTGGCATTTATCTGCATGCGGGCATTTACCTGCTCCTGGTGCTCTTCATGGTGCTGACGCTGCACTATCGCCAGCTTTTCGCCCTCGAGTTGGGCGAAGCTGTCGCGCATGACATGCGGCTGGAGCTATTCCGGAAGCTGACGACGCTGCCGATGTCGTTCTTCAACAAGACCAAGTTCGGGCGCATCATTAGCCGGATGACGTCCGACATTGACAGCGTGCGCGTGGCGGTGCAGGACGTGGCGTTCGTCGTAACGATCCAGGCGGTGCAGATGACGGTCGCGGCTGGGCTGATGGCGTGGTACAACTGGAAGCTGTTTTCGCTGATGCTGCTGCTCGTGCCGGGGATATGGCTGGTCAACCAGAATTACCGGCGCAAGGTGAGCCACCGGTTGCGTGAACTGCAAGAGACCTGGAGCCGGCTGACCTCCACCCTGGCTGAATCGGTCAGCGGCATCCGGGTCACGCAGGCGTTTGTGCGGCAGGAGATCAACGCCGGCTTTTTCCGCAAGCTGGTCAATTTGCACGGCGAGAATAACGTGGGCGTGGCGCAGGCCTCGGCGGTGTTCATCCCCCTGCTCCAGATGAAGAGCCAGTTATTCCTCGGCGCGGTGGCGCTGCTCAGCGGCTACGGGGCGCTGCGTTGGCACGGGTGGCTGCACATGGAAGTGGGCGACCTGGTGATGTTCTTCTTCCTCGCCAACTTCTTCTTCGACCCGGTCCAGGTCATTGGCAACCAGTACAACCAGGCGCTCTCAGCTATGGCGGGCGCCGAACGCTACTTCCGGCTAATCGACCTTGAGCCCGAGTGGAAGGACGCGCCCACGGCCAAAGCCCTGCCGCCGATACAAGGACGCGTGGAGTTCGAGGAGGTCCATTTCGAATACGAGCGGGGCCGACCGGTGTTGGCCGACATCTCCTTTATCGCTGACCCCGGGGAAACGGTCGCGCTGGTCGGCCACACGGGCAGCGGCAAGACCACCCTGGTTGGTCTGCTGCAAAAGCTCTACCTGCCGACCCGTGGCCGGGTGCTGGTGGACGGCCATGACCTGCTGCAGGTGACCAGCGACTCGCTGCACTCCCAGATGGGGAGCGTGCAACAGAACAACTTCCTGTTCGCCGGCTCGGTCAGCGACAACATCCGTTTCGCGCGGCCCGCGACGACCGACGAGGACGTGCGCGCCACCCTGCGGTCGCTCGATTGCCTTGACCTGGTCGAGGCGCTGCCGCGCGGATTGGAGACGCAAGTGGGTGAAAAGAGCGCCGCGCTTTCCCTGGGCCAGCGCCAACTGATCTGCTTCGCCCGGGCGCTGCTGGCCGACCCGCGTATCGTGTTGCTCGACGAAGCGACCAGCGCGATCGACAGTGTCACGGAAGCGCGGCTGCAACGCGCCCTGGAGATTCTCCTGCGTGGGCGCACGGCCTTCGTCGTCGCCCACCGGCTCAGCACGATCCGCAACGCCGGCCTGGTGCTGGTGCTGGACCAGGGCCGCATCGTCGAGCGCGGGACCCATTCCACGCTGCTGGCCGCCGGCGGCGTCTATGCACGCTTGCACGAGGAGTTCATCCGCGACGGCAGCCAGGCGGGTAGTTGAGGCAAGAGAGAACTTATCCTGAAATAGAAAACCGGCCCGATTCACTCCCACCGGCCCCGGGGCGACACCCATAAGCGTTAACTTGTACTGTT
>PLZQ01000156.1 GCA_003152225.1 Limisphaerales bacterium
CAACACTATTTTCACCGAACCGCTCGCCTATATATGGAGAGGCGCATTTTTTGCAGCAATGTCTTCGGCGGTGAGCGGGCGGGTACCTTCGTGAGCCTTCGCGCAAACTGCTCATCGAGTATCCCGGGCCGGTGGCAGTTCGTTAGAATGTCATGTTCCTGCGGGACGCCGTTCACCCCAGTTCCGGTGTCGGTTCTAACTATTGACACTCTTGGCGCGGGTTGAGATCCGTTTGCCGTAAACGAAGCGGGAGCAGAGTAGAGTATTTCCGGTAGCTTTCAGAATAGGCATAACCCACTGAAAACATGGAGGAACCGGTGTAGGCGACAGATTCTGTCCTCCTATACAGGGCAAACGGAAGAAGGAAGGTCGAACAAGTGTGCTCACTATTGACACTTTTGGATGAGCAGCCTTTACCCGTTTAATCAGGATCACCTCCCGCCAGCAGCAGACACACAGCAAAAAGCTGAAAAGCTGAAAAGCTGAAACCTGAAACCGGAGGGAGGAGAGCGATTACCAGGGGCGTTGAGAAACAAGGGATCAAGGAACAGGGAGATGAGGAGGGCAAGAAACCACCGCTGACCGCCAGTCTAGCGAGCAGCAGCCCACGCAAGGAAAGTCAGTGCAGTTCGAGGTTTGATTCTTGGCCGCAATCAGGGTTTGATGGCAATGCTTCATGGCCATATTGCCCATCATCGAACGGGAGTTGCGGGTTGCCCTGCGGAAGAAGCGACCGGTGCGGAGGCGGCTCCAGGTGGCCGCGCTCGCGGTTGGCGGCACTCTGTTGTTCCTGTTGATGGCTGCGGTTTGGGGCAACCAGCAGGCGGGCCACAACCTGCACCAGCTCTTGTGCCTGGCGGCCGGGTACCTGGTGCTGCAAACGCCGCGGCTCACGGCGGGCATTTTCGCCCAGGAACGGCGCGAGCAAACGCTCGGCCTGTTGTTCCTCAGCGGCCTGGGTGCGAGCGAGGTCTTTGCGAGCAAACTTTTCAGCGCGGCGCTGGTGGCCTTTGGCGATTTGCTGGCCCTGTTCCCCATGCTGGCGGTTCCGTTCCTGATCGGGGGCGTGTCCTTCGAGCTGTTCCTGGCCACGATATGCGCCTGGCCCAACTTCCTGCTCTTTGTGCTGGCCGTGTGCCTGCTGGCTTCGGTTCTCACGCGCGATGACGGCACGGCGGTCATTCTGACGGCCGTCCTTCTGTTCCTGTTGTGCGGCGCGGGCCCCTTGATTTACCTGGCGCAGTCGCAATTCTCCGCGGCGGCGAAGTTATCGTCGGCATGGCTATTGATGAGTCCGGCGTATGGGCCTTACCTGACTTGGCGTGGCTTCGGCATGACTCCCGTCAGTGAGTTTTGGAATAATCTTGGAGTGACCATGGCATGGTCGGGCCTGTGTTTGACGGGGGCTGCGGTCGCGCTTAAATCACTCTGGCGGGAACGGGAGCAGGACTCCGGGGCATTTGGCTGGCGCGCGCGCTGGCAGCGATGGCTGCACGGTGATGCTCGCAGTCGGCGCCGGCTGGCGGCCACTTGGCTGGAGGCAAATCCATTCGTTTGGCTGGCCGCGCGGGACCGGCAGCCCGCTATCCTAGCCTGGCTGGTTGTGGGCGGCATCGTCGCCGTCTGGCTCGGCTGCTGGGCGGCGTGGCCGAACCGCTGGCCCAGCGTGCCGAACCTTTTCCTCACCGCGACGCTGCTGAATCTGGCGCTTCGGTGGGTCATCTATTTCACCGCGGCGCGCAGCTTGGGTGACGCCCGCCGCGATGGGTCTTACGAGTTATTGCTCACCACTCCGCTGGATCCGGGCGACATCGTCGGGGGCGAGTTCGAGGCCTCGCGCTGGCACTTTCGGCGGGTGACCCGGACCGTGCTGGCTCTTGAATTCGCTATGATGTTGACCGGCCTCACACTGCGCCACTGGACCGGTTCGGCGCTTTACGTCTATGGCGCCATCTGGACGGGGTTGCTGGCGTGGGCGTGGAACCAAAGCTCGCGGTGGCGGGCGACCTCCTTTGTCCTTTGGGCGAGCCTGAACTCCGCCCGGCCCGCCTACGCGGTCTCGCGGGCCATGGGGCTGACGTCTTGGTCCTGGCTGTGGATAGTCTTCAATCTGCAGTTTCTGTTTGCGAAACTGCCCGCGTTCCCGACCGGGTCGCAGGGGGAAGTTTGGTTTGTGTCATTCATATTATTCGTGGTATTGGTCCCGCTGGCCTTGCAGGCGCTGTTTGACGTGAAAACAGAGACCGGCTGGGGGAACCGGGTCTGGAAAGGCTGGGAGCGGCGGTTGGTCAATGAGTTTCGCGACATCGTCCGCGAACCGTTGCCCGACCCGGACGACCCGCGCTTCAAGAAGTGGAAACCGGGCGAACGATTCCCGTGGGGCTGGGACCTGGCGCAGCAGCAGTTCGAGGCAACGCGCAGAATGATCACCCCTGAACAATTCGCTGCCGCGTGGAGAGATTACCGGCGCCGACGCCGCTGGTTCATCGGCACCGGGGTGGGCGGGGTCGTTATCGCCACGTTAGTGGTCACCCTGTCAAGCAGGCCCCAGCTCGGACTCGTATCGTTCTGGGCGCTAGGGCCGGCTTGGATGATTTGCGTTCTGATCGTCGCCCTGCGGTTTCAGTTATTCAAGTGCCCGCGTTGCCGTCTGCCGTTTTCCAATGGCAACCCGTTGGCGCGGACGTGTCTTCATTGCGGACTTCCGAAATGGAGCGCGAATCTTTGAATGCCGCCCATGACCGGGCGTCCAACTTGCAGAAGCGGTTGGCGGTGAGTAGGTTTTAGTGTAGCTGCCCGCTGCCAGGCAACTGAACTGCTCTCCAGAATTCCGTAAAAAGCCGGAACAAATGAAACGAATATCAATACTTGCAGGCACACTGGCGGTATGCGCCTGTGCCGCCATTCAGGCGCTGGCCCAAATGCCGGTTCCGCCTCCGGCGCCGGCGGTCCAACTGCGCTCGGGCGCCGAACTGGACCAAATGCTGGGGCCCATTGCTCTTTACCCCGACCCGCTGATTGGGGAAATCCTGCCGGCCGCGACGTTGCCCTCGGAAATCGTCCTGGCGGATCGGTACGTGAACGGNNTGATGGATTCCATTCAACGGCTCCGTGCCCAGGCCCAGGCGCTGGGCAACCTGCAAACCACCCCGCAAGAGAACATTATTGCCGACGGCGGAACTATTGAAATCCTCCCGGTCAATCCGCAGGTGATCTATGTGCCCGTGTATCAGCCGGACATGGTCTATTACCAGCGGCCATTCGGCAGCCCGTTCATCTCCTTCGGGCTCGGCTTCTCTATCGGGGCATGGCTTAACCACGACTTCGATTGGCACAATCACCACCTCATCGTCTGGCGCCACGATCAGCCGCGCCCATCCGATTGGTGGTCTCGCCGTCCCAGTGAGCGTCCTCGCGTCGAGGCGGCCCACGCCACCGTCTGGCAACCGCGCAATCGTCCCGGTCCGGCCACCCGGAGCGTGGACCGCGGCTACAACTCTCGACCGGTCCAGGGCGCGGTTACTGTAATCGGCGCTCAACCCAGGCCGGCGGAACGGCGCGAAACTCCAGCGCCAGCGCCGCGGCGGGCCGAACCGGTGGTTGTTCAGCATCCGGCGGAAGCACCCCGTTCGCGGCCGGCCAGCGGCGCACTGATTGGGATCCAGAGCGCGCGCGAGACCAAACAGATCAGCAGCCGCGGCCAGGAAAGCCGCCAGACGACTGTCTCCCGACCGGCGGCGCCGGCCACGCATTCAGCCGCGCCCGCGCATTCGGCGGCCCCGAGTCGCCCGGCCAGCAGCGGGAAACGCTAATTCCTCGGACCCAATCATCATTTTACGAAAGAATAATAGCCGATGAGACTCTGCAATTCTTCATCTGTTCGCCGGTCCAGCAAGGTTGTGCTCGGATTAGTGCTCACGTCCCTCCTGTTGGCGCTGCCCGGGCGCCTGCGGGCTGCGGATGAGGAGCGATTTAGCTCTCCCCAGGCCGCCGTGGATGCGCTCAAAGCGGCGGCTGAGGCCGGGGATACCAATGCCATGCATGCGATTTTCGGTCCTGCCGCGCACGGCCTCGTTTCAGCCGATTTCGTGGCGGCGGCTGAGGAGCGGGAGCTGTTCGTGAGCCGTCTCAAGGAGAAGGTCAACCTGGTTTCCGAATCCGACGCCAAGGCGGTGCTGCAACTGGGCGCCGACGGCTGGCCCTTTCCCATTCCCCTGGTGAAGCAGGATGGGCAATGGCGTTTCGATACGGAGGGTGGCAAAGAGGAAATCCTCAATCGGCGCATTGGAGCAAATGAACTGGGCGCCATTCATGTTTGCCGCGCTTATGTGGAGGCTCAGCGCGAATATGCCAGTGTGGATCATAACGGGGCTGGGGTGCTGGCATACGCACAGCATCTGCGCAGCACCCCGGGCACCCACGACGGCCTCTATTGGTCCACGCGGACGGGCGATGAACTGAGTCCTTTAGGCCCGCTGGTCGCGCAGGCCCGGGTCGAAGGTTACCGGCAGAAGACCAAAATCCTGACTGACGAGCAGTCGCCCTACCATGGTTACTACTTCAAAATCCTAACCCGCCAGGGCAAGCAGGCGCCGGGCGGCAAGTACGACTACCTTATCAACAGCCATATGATCGGGGGCTTTGCTCTGGTGGCTTGGCCGGCGGAGTGGGGCAACACCGGGGTGATGACTTTGATCGTCAACCAGCAAGGCAGAGTCTATCAGAAGAACCTCGGGCCCAAGACCTCCTCCATCGCCAATGCGATGAGCGCCTACAACCCGGATAGCACCTGGACGCCGGCCGGAGCGGAATAAGGAGCGCACCCTCTTCCAGCTCGAGGGAGTCGTCTAACGACTGGACAACCGCGAATCGTTCTCTCATGCTAACGGCGTGCCCTGTTGGGCCGTGATCGTTTCGGTTTTCGTTATATGGAAGAACCTCTGCCGGGCCAGGAACCTCCGCCAGCCGCCCCGCAGCCGCCCGCGATGTCTCTCGCGGCCCGGCTGCTGAACGTGTTTGCGATCCCAGGCGAAGTGTTCACGGTAGTCAAGACCAGCCGGTTTCGCGTGGGGAATTGGCTCCTGCCCGCGCTCCTGTCAGCGGCGGTAGGCGTGTTTACCGTCATCGTGATTATGTCGCAGCCGAGTGTGCAACGACAGGTGCGCGAGCGGGTTGACCAGCAGGCCAAAGCGGTGGAACAGCAGGTCAAAGCCGGCAAAATGACACAGGCCGACGCAAATCAGGTCCAGGCTGCCACCCGCATCGTCACTGATCCCGCCACCCTCAAGACGCTGGGATCCACCGCTGCGGCAGTGATCAGCGTCGTCCGCGTGTTCTGGTGGGCCTTCATCCTCTGGTTACTGGGCCGGCTCTTCTTGAAGGTGCAATTCGGTTATCTTAAGGCGCTCGAGGTGGCCGGGTTGGCACTGATGATTAGCGTGTTGGGGGGAATCGTCACGTTGCTACTGACGGTTAACTTGACGAAGATGTTTGGCGCGCCCGGTTTGGCGCTGGTGGTCGCCGACTTCGATGTAGCCCGGAAAAGCCCTCTGCTGCTGGGTGCCGCCAATCTCTTTTCCTTCTGGCTGGTCGGCGTGCTGTCGGTCGGTCTCGCCAAACTTGCCGGGGTGCCTTTCCTGCGGGCCGCCTGGTTCGTATTTGCGGTTTGGGTCATCCAGGAATCCTGCCTCATGCTCCTGGGCGGCGCGCTGGGACAATTCGCGCTTTAGGCGGTTCCGCCCTCGAACCGCTAACGCTTTTTGTGACTGGTGTTTATCCCCCGGCCCGATAGCTTGGGCGCTGGTTTATGACGCAGCAGTTCAATTCCATAGAATCCGTGGTCGCCGATTTGCAGCGGGGCAAGATGGTGATCGTAGTGGATGATGCCGACCGCGAGAACGAAGGCGACGTGGTCATGGCGGCGCAATTCGTGACGCCAGCGGCCATTAATTTCATGGCCAAGCATGCGCGCGGGCTGATCTGCGTGCCGACAACGTCCGAACGCCTACAGCAACTGGGCATCGAGCGGATGGTGCGGCAGAACCGGGAGACCTTCAAAACGGACTTCCAGGTCAGCGTGGACGCGGCGCACGGGATTACGACCGGCATCAGCGCCGGCGACCGGGCGGAGACGATTCGGATCATGGCCGACCCGACCGCGGTGCCTGAGGACCTGGTGCCGCCGGGACATGTTTTTCCGCTGCGGGCAATGCCGGGCGGGGTGTTACGACGGGCGGGACACACCGAGGCGGCGGTGGACCTCGTGCTGCTCGCGGGTTGCCGGCCGATTGGCGTGATCTGCGAGATCATGAACGACGACGGCACCATGGCACGGCTGCCGGAGTTGGCCAAGTTCGCCGGGAAACACCACCTGAAGATCTGTGCAATTGCCGAGCTGATCCAACACCGGCGCGCGCGGGAGAAGCTGGTAGAGCGGGTGGAGGTGGTGAAGCTGCCAACGGAATACGGTGATTTCGATTTATACCTCTACCGGTCAAAGCTCGACAGCCAACATCACCTGGCCCTGGTGTGCGGGGAGGTGGCGGGGAAACAGGATGTGCTCGTGCGCGTTCACAGCGAGTGTTTGACGGGCGACGTGTTCGGCTCGCGGCGGTGTGACTGCGGACCGCAATTGCACCAGGCGATGCGGCAGGTGGCTGAGGCCGGCTGCGGTGTGGTGGTCTATATGCGCCAGGAAGGCCGGGGCATCGGCCTCGCGCCGAAGATCAAGGCCTACAAGCTGCAGGAGCAAGGCTACGACACCGTGGAGGCCAACCAGAAGCTCGGCTTCGACATGGACCTGCGCGAATACGGCTTGGGAGCGCAGATCCTGACGGACCTCGGCTTGAAGAAGATTCGCCTACTGACGAATAACCCGCGGAAGATTGTGGGGCTCGAAGGCTACGGCCTCGAAATCGTCGAGCAGCTCCCAATCAAGATAAAGCCAAATCCCTATAACGCCCGCTACCTGGCCACGAAGCGAGACAAACTGGGACATCTGCTTTAGGCGAAAACGGAGTGTTGGAGAAGTGGAGTAGTGGAGCGCTGGAATGATATGCTGAAGACCATAAAGGCGAGGACACTGCGGGCGGGTGACGGACGGTTCGCAATCATCGCTTCGCAATACAACGGCCGTTACGTCAACTCCATGCTGCGAGCGGCGAGAGCGGAATTCAAACAAGCCGGGGCCAGGGAGGTGCAGGTGGTGCGCGTGCCGGGCGCTTACGAGATTCCCGTCATCGCGGCGCGACTCGCCAAGGCGTCTTCCTCTCACGCATCACGCATCACGCATCACCCTTCCCCCCTCTCCGCCATCGTCTGCCTCGGCGTGATTCTGCGCGGGGAGACGGTGCATGCGGCGCATATCGGCGAGGCGGTGAGCCGCGCGCTGATGGAGATTCAGATGCAACACGGGGTGCCCGTCATCCACGAGGTCCTGCTGCTGGAGAATGAGGCGCAAGCGCGCGCGCGATGCCTAGACCCGAAGCGCAACCGGGGCCGGGAAGCGGCGCAGACCGCGCTGGCCATGGCGCGGGTGATGTCGGGCCTGGCTTAACTTTCGTTTCGACGCCCCAGTAAATCCTGGCTAAAGTCTTGGGCGATGGCTAGCACCGCCCAACTCACGCCTATGATGGCGCAGTATCGCCGCATCANNTGCTGTTTCGGCTGGGGGACTTCTATGAGATGTTCTTCGAGGATGCCCAGACCGGGGCACAACTTCTCAACGTGGCGCTAACCAAGCGCGGCGTTGTCCCGATGTGCGGCATCCCCTTCCACGCCGCCAATGCGTACGTCGGGCGCCTGCTCAAGGCGGGACGCAAAGTGGCCATTTGCGACCAGATGGAAGATGCCCGGCCCGGACAATTGGTGAAACGCGAGGTGACGCAAATCCTCAGTCCGGGCACGCACTTTGACGAGCGAATGCTCAAGGCGGAGCTGAACAACTTCCTGGCGGCGGTGTATCCGGCGGGGAGAATGTTCGGGCTGGCGTTCGTGGACTTGACTACCGGTGACTTCATGACCACCGAGGTCGAGGGGGACACCGAGTTGCTGACGGAACTGCAGCGGCTGCGGCCGGCGGAGTTGATTTATCCCGGGGAAGCGGGCGCGACAAGGGATTTGTTGCGGGGCGGGCGTCGTGGGGCGACAGAAGAGGCCAAGCCCCTCACCCCGGCCCTTTCCCCGTCCGATGGGGAGAGGGTGAGTGCCAAGCCCGGGGAGGAGAGCGTTCGCTTCGGCTCGTCAGCGGCTACGGGATATGGCTGGATTCTAAACGGCTACGATGACTGGGTGTTTGCGCCGGAAACGGCGTTATTTACAGTGCGCGAGCATTTCAAGGTGGCCTCGCTAGATGGCTTTGGACTTAAGGACCGCACGGCGGCCATCGGCGCGGCTGGGGCGGTGTTGCACTACCTGACGCAGCACCTCCGGCGCGATGTGGCGAACCTGACGCGCATATCGTTCTATCAAAGAAGCGATTACCTGGCGCTAGACTTCACGACGCTTAGGCACCTGGAAATCCTGGAGCCACTGCACCATGACGCACCGCGAAACGCGTCGCTTTACGGCGCGCTCAATCGCACTGTCACACCCATGGGCGCGCGGCGGCTGCGCGATTGGCTGTCCCAACCCCTCGCCACAGTGGAACCGATTCGGCGGAGACAGGAGGCGGTGCAGACGTTCGTGGACAACACCGCCGGCTTGGAGGAACTCCGGGCACAGCTTACGCAAGTGCGGGATCTGGAGCGGACGCTCGGGCGACTGAGCGCGGGAAACGGGAATGCGCGGGACCTGGTCGCCCTGCGCATGGCGTTGGAGCAGCTTCCGCGGCTGAAGCAGATTGTGCGAGAATTGACGAAGGCGGATGTGGCGAGCAGCGGGCCCGAGGCAGCTTCGGACCAGACTCTGCTTTCGTCGTCTCCGGCAGATGGGATCGGGGAAGCCGAGAGCACGGCAGCCGCGACCTCGGTCCCGGGCCTGCTGGCGGAATTGGAGAGCCGGATCACCGAACTCCCGGACCTCGGCGAGCTGATTGGGCGGGCGATTGTCGATGAGCCGCCGCTGGCGGTGAAGGAAGGCGGCATGATTCGCGACGGCTTCGACCCCGCGCTGGACGAGCTGCGCACGGCGATGCGCGGGGGCAAGGACTGGATTGCAAAGTTGCAGCAGGATGAAATCGCGCGCACCGGCATCCAATCCCTCAAAGTGCGCTTCAACTCGGTGTTCGGCTACTACATTGAGGTAACGAAGGCGAACCTGGACCGTGTGCCGCCGGATTACATCCGCAAGCAGACCATTGCTAATGGCGAGCGGTTCATCACGCCGGAGTTGAAAGAGATGGAAGGCAAGATCCTGGGCGCGGAGGAGCGAGGTGTGAAGCTGGAGTATGAGCTGTTTCAGCGGGTGCGCGAGGCTGTGCTCGGGCGGCTGGCAGCCATTCAGCAGACCGCGGCAGCGCTGGCACAACTGGACGTGCTGGGATCGTTTGCCGAGACGGCGCGACTGTATGCCTACTGCCGCCCGCAGATCGGCAACGAGGGAACCTTGTTCATCCGGGATGGCAGGCACCCGGTGCTGGAACAGAACCTGAGCGAGGAGCGCTTCGTGCCCAATGACGCGCGGCTGGACGGCGAGATGCAAATCGCGCTCATCACGGGGCCAAATATGGCGGGCAAGAGCACCTACATACGGCAGGTGGCGCTGCTCGCTCTGCTGGCGCAGACCGGNNACGGCGAACATCCTCAACAACGCGACCCCCCGCAGCCTGATTATCCTCGACGAGATTGGCCGGGGCACGAGTACGTTCGACGGGCTGAGCCTGGCGTGGAGCATCGTCGAGCATTTGCACAACCAAGTGGGTGCGAAAACGCTGTTTGCAACGCATTATCATGAGCTAACTGAACTGGCGGCACGCTTGCCGCGGCTGCGGAATCTCAACGTCGCCGTGCGCGAATGGCACGACCAGATCGTGTTCCTGCGGAAGATCGTCGAAGGCGGGACGGACAAGAGTTACGGCATCCAGGTGGCCCGCCTGGCAGGCGTGCCCAAAAGCGTCCTGGCGCGAGCGAAAGAGATCCTGGGCAACCTGGAGGAATCAGAACTCACGCCCGAAGGCAATGTGCGCCAAGCCACGCGGCGGCAACAGGACCGCGACAAGCTCAAGCAACTGGCCCCGCCGCCGCAGATGGATTTGTTCGGTTAGTTACGAGCCCCCTGCCCCTTTAGGGCTGAACCAACTGGGCATTTTCGCATCTTCAGGTCGGCTCCATTACCTCCGCAACTCCCTCGGATTTCGGCAGTTGCGGCCTTCGACGTGTTCAGTTAACATCATGCACAACATGAAGATTACAGAAGCGTTGGTTGCTGAGCACACCATATTCCTGGGCGTATTCGATCAAATCGAGCGCGCTCTGCCCAGCCTCACCACCCCCGCGGAGGTGAAGACGATGGCCAGCGTCGTGGAAGGGATGCTGGAGGGCCACGCCAAGTCAGAAACCAACCTCGCGTATCTGGCCCTGGATCATGTGCTGGCACAGAACGGCGAGCTCAAACGCATGCACCAGGATCATCATGAGATTGATGACCGGTTACGACAGGTACACACGGCGAGCACTTGCGCCGAGGCTCGGCGTCTTTTGGGGGCTGCGATTGCGGCATCGCGCGAGCATTTTCGCGCTGAGGAGCGCAGCCTGTTTCCAATGCTCGAGCAGGTGCTCCAGGAGGACACCCTCACCGAATTGGGACAGAGTTGGATAGAGCGGCAGGCGGAGCCGGCCAGACGCGTTTAGACCACCCGTCCCGACAGGGTGCGCGGCTCACCAGCTATCGGAATGGACGTAATCCCGGTTGAAGCGGGTGCGCGGCTCCTTGGTTTCCGCCGGGTAACCGATAGCGACGCAGGATACCGGAATCACGGAAGGCGGCAGCGAGAGAATCTTCTTGAGCGCGTTTATCCGCTCCTCCCTGGGATGGACGCCCAACCAGCAAGCCCCTAGGCCTAGAACATGGGCGCACAACAACAGGTTCTCGATGGCCGCCGAACAATCCTGGAGCAGATAGCTGAGCTGTTCGCCGTGCGCCGCCTGAAGGTCGCCGCAGACCGCGATGCCCAGCGCCGCATCGGCCAGCATCTGACCGTTGGGCAAGGCGGCAGCCAGGGCTGAGAGCTTCTGCCGGTTCCGGATCACCACAAACCGCCACGGGTCTTTGGCGGCAGCGGAAGGGGCGGCCATCGCAGCTTCCAGGAGCTTTTGGACGACCGCCTCGGTTACCGCCGCAGGCGAGTAAAGGCGGATGCTCCTCCGCCCGAAGATAAACCCAAGTTGTTCGTCTGCATTCGCAGTCATAAGAGCCTGTATGGGCAAAGAATAACCATCCTTCCCCCCATCAGCGCAAGCATTCCCGAATGAGCAATGCCCAGAGGAGCGGCGCTTAATCGCGATCTAAAGCTTCATGCTTTGGCATGGGTTATGCGGAAATTATCATCGGTGCGGGCTGGTTACCTGCGCCTTCATAGTTCGGGCGGCCGCTGGCAGCAGGCACCGCCCGCCTTTCATGGTTGGGTTGAGTGAGGGCGACCCGGTGTAACAGCCGGGTCGCCTTTCTTGTAAGGAGGGCCCAAGCAAAATGGTGCACCCATGTGGAGTTGAACCACAAACCTTCTGATCCGTAGTTGTTCTGTTGGCTTGCTCTTGACTGTCGTATCGAATCGTGGCAAGGAGTATGGAGTTGCATATACAGGCCAAAGCATAGTATTTACAAGCCATTGTCAGATCAAGCATGAAACACTCGACACCACTGGATACGACGCCATCCGACATGAAAAGTGTCCAAGTTGTGTCCAAGCAGCCTGACGCCGTTGAATCTGCTGCGAAACAGGCCAAAAAGGAGCCGGTAACTGCGGTAATCGAAGATAGAACTTCTGACCTAAAGTCAGAAGGTCTTGGCAAAGCCCACTCCAAATATTGGAAGAAGTGCCTGTTCAAGAACACCTACACCCGTGATGGAAAACGCTACGAGGTCAACGAGTGGAACGTGAAAATCCAGCACCTGGGCCGCAGGAAGACGTTTGCGCTGAGCACCCTCAACAAGGACGCGGCTGCTGCCAAAGCCAAGGACATATACCTGACCATCGTAGCCAAGGGCTGGGAGGCTGCCGAGGCGCTGTTCAACCCAGGCATGGTGGTCAGGAAGGACGATCCGAGCCTCGCTGACTTCTTCCAGGAAGTTGAGAACAAGGCGGGCCTGCAACCCAAGACCTTCAGGAACTACGTCTCCTCGTTCCGCACCATCGCCAGCGGCGCATTTAAGATTTCAGGCGACAAGGCCAAATACGATTACCGTGCCGGTGGGCACGACCGATGGGTCGCCGCCGTTGATGCCATCAAGCTGGCGGCAGTCACGCCCGACAAAGTCCAGGCATGGAAGGTCGCCTTCGTGAGAGCTGCGGGCGCCAGCCCCCTGATGCAGGCCAGTGCCCGAAGGACCGTAAACAGCTACATCCGCTGCGCCCGCAGCCTGTTCAGTTCCGACATCCTGAAATACATCAAGCTGAGGTTGCCTGCCCCCTTGCCCTTCCAGGGCGTGGAGCTGGAAGAGCAGGGATCGACGCGCTACAAATCCAAGATCAAGCCCGAGCTGCTCGTAGCAGCTGCCAAGGGTGAGCTTCGCGACGCACACCCTGAATCTTACAAGGCGCTCCTGCTGGCGCTGTTCTGCGGGTTGCGCCGCGCCGAGATTGATCTGCTGGAATGGAACGCCATCGACTGGGCCAATAGTAGAATTTGGGTCGAGACAACCGAGCACTTCCGCACGAAGACCGAGGACTCCGAAGACTATGTGGAGCCGGACGCTGAAGTCCTCGATGAGCTGCGCAGCTTCATGAAGGGAAGCAAGTCGCGGTTCGTGCTCGTCTCGCCGCTGCCGCCCCGCGCCGGTCTTGATCGGCAGTATTACCGTTGCGAAGGCACATTTGAGCATTTGACGGCGTGGCTGCGCGGCAAGGGCGTCAACTCGAACAAACCAATTCACGAGCTGCGGAAAGAATTTGGCAGCCTGGTCAACCTCAAGCACGGCATCTACGCGGCCAGCCGTGCCCTGCGCCACTCGGACATCACCACCAGCAGCAGGCACTACATCGCCAAGAAGGAGCGGGTTACGGTTGGGCTTGGCCATCTCCTCACACAGCCAACGATCGAGGCCCACGAACAGAAGGACGAGGGCACGATTGAATCCACTCACCAGAAAGCAGAAAACGCATGAGGGCATCGAATAAGGAAGGACTAAGGGTCTGGACGAAGGCAGACCTTCAAAGAGAGAATTTGGATTTCACTTTCATACTGCGCAGGCCACTCCCTGAAGCAATAGCTGCCTGGTATTGGGAACTGGACAGGGAATTGGGCACGGTGATCGAGCCGTTCGTCGAGAGGCCAAGGCCCCGCCGTGCGAGCGCGTCGGAAAGCCCGAACCATGAAGCCCCTGTTCCACTTGGTATAAAGTATTATAAGCTTGGGAGCCTGCTCCCGTGGATAACGTCATCCACAGACTCATTGAGTGTTTGCGGGCCATCACGTTCGAGGATACACGCCTTTGAGATAAACTGGGAGATGCCGTGGCCTCAAGTAGTCGCTGCTTTCAAGGCATGGGGTGAGCAGCAGTCGAGCTACAGGAGTCGATACGAAAGCTCCGGCGAGCCTTATGAACCTTATGATCCTTATGATCCTGATGATCAACTGGACTGGCCCGCAACGGGACGAGGCCGCAAAGACTTCTGTTATGCGTGGCTAAACGATCTTCGGGTTTACCGGATTAAATCTGCTGGGCTGACCTTTAAGGAAGGCTTCCGACTCCTCAAAGAGACTGATGCAGGGCCTCAGCGCGTGGGGAGGCAGCAACGCGAGAAGATAGTCGGACCGGATATAGAAATCGACCCAGCCAAATGGAGCAATGCCATTAGACGTGCTCGTAGGCGCATAAGTCTTTACAGATTCGTCGTCGATTCGTTACCAGGCCCGATTTGTTCTCATCCTGGCTCAGCACAGTCGCAACCAGATAGGGTTCCCCCCAATACAGAACTAGCCTGGAGGCTGCTTGAATACTTCGCGAAGCCTTGGATCGACAGTCATCGCGGTCCTGCTTCTTTTGACTGCTTTATTCCAGGGCGAGCTTGGGACGGTATCCACAACCATCCCATAGCCAGAACGATTGTGCGTATAAAACCGCAGGCTCCTCCAGCCAAAGCTGAACAACAAGGGGGCGGTGCAGGCCGTCGCCGAGACTAGCCACTACCAGGCTGTAATAGACCCGCCGCACCAGAACGCGCACTGATGGCGGAGTATGCCGTAGCTGGCAGCCCCGATCGCAACGCAGGCTGGAGCGTTTAGACTGAGGTCAGGACTCCACGCTCTGAGGCTTGCACTAGTTACTTGGGTCGGTGCAAGTAACACCTTCAGCGCAGCTGCATATTGCCCCCCCGGAATTGTCCTGTGTCTCCCTAATTTAGGGACAATTGTCCTGTGCCTGAAGAATTTGGGGTAATTCCAGCTGCGCTGCGCATGGTGTAGTTCTGTCGCAAGAAATAGCGACATGCTGCACAAACAAAATATGCGCACGAAAAAAACGAACACATCGGTCGGCGATCTCCTCCTCACGGCGGAGGTAGCTCAACTTCTCCGCTGTCATTCTGAGACTATCCGTCGCGCACTCCGCGATGGACGCCTTCACGGCATCAAGGTGGGGCGCGGTTGGAGGATTGATCGGTCGGAGTTGATACGCACCGCCAGCCAAGGAGGGCTATGAACAAGCGTAATTCCCAAGCTTCCAAAGCTGCGCCGGTTGTCTCCACTCCCACCCCAGCCAAGCGGGTGTTCCAGGACGGCATACCCGACTACGTCGTCCAGCTCCCGGAGCGCGGCGGTCGCGGGGTTCGCGGTTGCCAAAGTGAACAAAGCGCAGGTCAGGCTGTTAACGGCACGACGACAGGAAGCGGCGCGATCGCGCAATCAGACCTGCCCGTAATCAGCACAAGTCACCCTGAAACCTGGCCGAAGCCCAGGTCGGGCAGCCGCATTCGCGGCATTTTCGGCCTGCTCGTAAAACACATGGGCAAGGAGGTCGAGATGAGCGCCTTGTCCGCCTACAGCGACAGCCTGACCGCCCACACCCAGGTCGCCACCTTGAGGGACGATTACCAGCTCGTAATCGAAAATCGCTGCGAGCGGTATAACGACGGAATCCAATTTGAATGCCGCTCTTACTACCGGCTCTTGGGACGCGCCGTGCCGTGCCCTGAATCCATTGAGGCTCAGGCTTGACCGTGTGGTTCAGCCCGCGCCTTGTCCGTAAACCGAAAAACGAAAGAGACTAAATGACCAAACGAAAAAAGATGAACCCCCAAGCGGCTGTAACCGCATCGGGGGCTGTGACCGAACCCGCAACCGATCAAAGCGCAAGCGCGGCCAAAGGCAGTAAAGCCCCGAAGCCGCCCTCCGTCAATAGCCCGTCCGAGAAGGAGCAGGCGGAGCTGGCTGACATTGTGAAGAAGAACGCGCCGCGCAAGCCGATCGTCATCCACCAAGGCGAGATTGTGGATGGCACGAACCGCTGCCACGCCGTCGCGGCGATGGCGAAACCCAACCAAATCCTGGACGAGGAGGCATAAATGTCCGCGAATATTGATCCTACGGATGCTGGCAATACCAGCGCAGCCAACAGCGCTGCTGCGAACCCCGCTCCTGAAACAGCCAAGGGCATCCCCGTCCTGGAGGACGATCCCATAGCGACAATTTTGCCCCCGAGGGGGCAAAAGAAGCAGGAAGAGCTGGAGGCCAACATAGTGGAGAACGGGCTACTCCAGCCAATCGTGCTCCGCCAAGGTAAAATCTTGGATGGTCGGCACCGCTACCGCATTTGCGTGAAGCATGGCATACCGATCAAGACAGTGAATTACGAGGGCGATTCACCAGCCACTTACGCGTGGTCTGTAAATTACCATCACCGCAACCTGACCGTCAGCCAAATAGCTGCTTGCGTCGTTGACTTGCTCCCGATGCTGAAGGCGGAGGCCAAAGCGCGGCAGCGCCGTCACGGCGGCACGGCACCTGGCCGGACCAAGACTGACAGCGCAAAGTTGCGCGGAGTGTCCGAGGCTTCGGCACCGGATGACGGCTCTGGCGACGAGCCGGAGCAAGGCGAGGCAGACAAAGGCGGCAAGGCTTCGGAAGCTGCGGCAGAGATGGTGGGTGTATCTGCCCGCTCTATCGAGACGGCGAAAGCGCTGAAGAAGAGCAACCCGGCTCTGTTCGAGGAAGTCAAAGCCGGGAAGAAGAAGCTTAGCGCGGCTGCCAAGACCTTGAAAGCTGAAAAGCCCCGCAAGCAGCCCTTGAAGCTGCTGGAGCAGCTCAAGGGCCGGACCTTCGATGTCATCCACGGCGACCTGGGCCAGATGAAGAAGAAATTGAGCGGTGTGGAGCTGGAGTGCGTTCTGGACGAGGCCAGTCAGCCTGGTTCGGTATTACTGGTGACCGTCGCCCACGACGAGATTCCTCCCGCCTCTTTCGGCGCTTACAAGTTCAAGACCGCGCTCGTCCTCAAGTTGTCGAAGAAACTGCTCATCCAAGCCCTCGGCATCTCCGTCAACCACTGCCTCCTGGCGATCTACGCCAATGAGAAAACGGCCATGCCCAAAATGGACGGTTCGGTGATGGGGGCCATAGCCACCATAAGCTTCATCAACTCTCGGTTCGGCAAGGCGACCAAGCTGCTGCTGGCGGGCGACAACGCGCCGGACGACTGGACGGTTGTGCCCGCGCCAGAGAGCAAGAGCGAGAAGGGCGGCAAGGTCAACAAGCCCGGTAAGGTCGCCAAAGCTGGAAAGGTCAATAAGCCTCGGAGCCAACAGGACCACTGAAGAGGCCGTTGCGCCCGTGGCGCAACGACAACGGGCCGGTGAGATAGCGCTCACCGGCCCGTTCACCCCAATGAGGATGTATTAGTGCCTTCATCATTACCACAGCCACAGGGCAACCGCAAGCCCGAGCCTGACACCACCGACCGCAGGTTCTTGGGCGAGTGGTATCGCCGCACCGGCCAGAAGCCAGCCCCTGGCGACCTGGCTGCCATTCGTCGGCTTATTCGGGTCGGCCTGGGTTCGGGGATTCTGCCAGACGACACGCTGTCCGGTCTTGTCGCCGACCATCAGACAGAGCCAAAGAGTCTGGCCGCGCTCGCCGACGACTTCGAGCAAGACCTGCCAGAGCAAAAGCGCGAGCACCTTCAGATTCTGGACTCACTTAGGCTTAGCGAGCGCATCGCCGTGGCCGGGCTGTTTGTAAACGAGGACGGCCACTTGCGCCCGCCGAAGGATGAAGGTCTGACGGCACTCCAGCAATCCGCGCTGCGACATTACCAGCGCGTCCAAACCAAGCGCGTCTTCGAGGCTCAGAAGAAGCCCAAGGACGCAGAAGGGAAACCCAGGAAAAGCAAAACCATAACCATCCCCGACTTCATCGACAACGAGAGCGGGCTAACGGATCGCGCCAAACGGTTCCTCGCAGATGTCCACTATCTGAGCAAGGTATCGCCATGCTGGAAGACAGACCTGGCATTCGCCGCCGACTACGGCACGACAGAGGGGGCCCTCAACCAGTTGGCCAGGCGGCTCGTAAAATCCGGTCATCTGCTGACGCAACCCAATAAGTTGGACGCCAGGAAGCGGACGCTGAAGCTAAACTACGCCCGGTTCAAGCACTACAAGGCTCCTCGAAGCGTAGGGTCTGAGCCTACGCCGCGTATGGCGTCAGCATACGATCCGTCTGATGACGCCCTACGGGACGTAGGGCGTCAACCTACGCCGCGTAGGGTAATTGATGCCCAGGAACAGGCGCAACCCGTTGGAAACAAAGGCGGTTACGCCAACCCTGCCGCCGCCGAGTCTTCAGGGAGCCGACAGAACAAGACGAAAGAAACAGACAACAACAACAAGGCCGCTTCGCGGCAAGCGCCTGGCGGCGCTGTTGTTGTTGTTGGATCTGCTTCGCAGTCGGGGGCTTCGCCCCCGGACCCCTGTGGTGAGGAAGAAGGCAAGACCAGGATAACTGCAAACTCAGGTAATCGTAATTTGAAGTCAGATGCTATCCCAACTTCCAGGAACAACGGAGGCAATGTCATCAATGATAACCAGGATCGGGACCGGACCAACGGCGCTCCGCGCCATGCATCCAGGAACGGGATGCCTCCAGGCGGAAATCAGAGCCAGTGGAGAAGGGCCGCTGCGCCTGCGGCGCGGTCGGCCACAGCGGATCAGACTCTCACGGCGGCGAACGCGCCGCAGGCGCAGGTTGCCGACCACAGCACCACATCCAGGGTCATCGCGTTTCTCACCTTGGCCCACAAGGAGAGGTTCAAGAGCAGCCTGCCTGTCATCGAAGCGGGACGAAGTGCCTTGGCCAGGTTCTGCGCGGAACACGAGAATCTCAGCGTCCCAGCCATTTGCCTCGTCACGCTCATGGCCTGGGAGATGATTGGATATACCGACCCGGAAAACGGCTTCAAGTATCCCCACTGCCAGCGCAGCCGAAAGCTGGAACACCTGTTCAGGTTCAACGAGGAGAAAGACACGTTTGATGCTTGGGAAGCGGTCTGCGAGTCAGTGCAGGCCCAGGACATTGCGGATGAGAATGCCCCGTGGTTGGTGGCAAGGATGAAGAAGGTCAGCAAGCTGCCTGCCGAGTCGATCAACCAGTTCTTCGCCAGGGAACTGGATAATCATACGCTGGAAAAGGCCCCCGACCCGAACCTGCCCGCCCCCGAAACCATCGGTGACAGCATACGCGATTTCGAGGGCTTTCTAAGGGGCAAGGAGGGCGTTCCGGTCGCATGGCTGGAGGGCATGTTCCACCATTTGCTGAAGCACGAGCCGAAGCTTGAGAAGCTTAGCGCCGGACAGCGCCAGTTCCTCTTTGGCTGGTGGAGGGAGCGCGTGAAATACCGTCCAGTCCACCTGAAAGGTTACCGTGGGCTGGACGACCACTTCGAATGGCTGGATGCGGCAGAGGGCTTGGAGGGCGAGGTCGTCCAGCGGGCGCTCGCGCACATCAAGCAACAGTTCAAAGCTCACGCGGAGTCGAACGTGCTGGAAGACCACGTTACCGATCCGTCGTTCATGGGCAACGCCATTCTCTGCCTCAGAAGGGCGGGAATAATCAAAAAGGTCGAGCGCTCGTAATGCGCACACCCTTGGAGTCCCTCTCATGAATGAACGCACGAACAATGACGACATGAAGATGACAAGGCAGAAGAGAGCACAGGTGAAGCGAGCCAGCAAACTCGATAATCAATCAGGAGCACCATGAATCAGAACACTAAGCGGGAGTCAACCGTCGCAAGCGTCACAAGCGTCACAAGCGTCACGGACTCGTTTCCGACAAACGTCCTGCCGCCGACCGTCCGGCTGATGGCCGAGGAGGTCGCGGATGTCGCCACGGTGCCCCCCGCCCTCCCAGCCTGCCAGGCCATTGGCATAATCAGCGCGGCGCTCGGCGCGGGCGTGGCGATACCCAGCGACCGGGAGCGTTACACGTTTGGGAACATCTACGTGGTTCCGGCAGCCGAGAGCGGCGCGGGCAAGTCAGTGACTTTCAACCAGATGATGGCTCCGGTGTATGTGTATCAGGAGGAGCTGCGGGCCAGGGCGCAGGCGCTGCACTATGGCCTCAAGGCCGAGCTGCTCCGCCTTAAAGGGACGCTCAGGCGGGTGGAGTCGGGCAAGGAACCCATCACGGAAGATGTTCTCCCCGGACTCATCCGCAGGAAGGAGGAGATCGAAGCGGAATTGAAACGCAGGCCGAAGATCGTCTGCGAAGACGTGACGAGGGAGAAATTGCAAGTGCTGCTCGCCCAAAACGACGAGCGCATCTTCTCGGCGTCCGCAGACGCACGGCAGGTGATCCAGGCGGTGTTGCATGGCAAAGGCGACAACCCCTATTTGAAATCCTGGAGCGGCGACCCTGTCGATGTTGACCGGATCAGCAGGGACGCGGTGCCCCTGAAAGCGCCGCGCATGGCGCTGCTGTGGCTTCCCCAGCCGGACCTGATGACGGACATGTTTGCGCGGCGCATCCTCATCGACAACGGCTTCCTGCCGCGTGTGCTGCCCTGCGTGGTGGAGTATGCGCCGATGCTGATTGGCATCCGAACCCGGCGCGTTGCGCCCGCGACGGAAAAGAACTGGAGCGACCTGGTGCGCGGCCTGTTCGAAACTTACCACGCCCGGCAGGGTGCTCCGTTCGTCCTGCGCCGCGAGGCCAAGGTCCAGCCTTTGCTTATTAACTATTACAACTCCGTCGTGGAGCGGCGGCGGAGCGAGCTGGCCGACGTAGGCCCCTTTGCGGCCCGGTGGGCGGAGCAGGCTTGGAGACTCGTCGTTGTCCTCCACGCGGCGAGATATGCAGGAGACGCCCACAACAATGCCGTGCAAGCGCAAACCGCCGAGGACGCGATCTCGCTGATGGACTTCTTCAGCGGGCAGCAGCTGGAGCTTCTGCGGCGCACCCGCGCCCACGCCAAGACCGAAGCGGCGGAGGCGGTCTTTGAGATGCTGGCAGCCAGGAACGAGATCACGGCGCGGGACGCGCAGCGGGAGCACATCGCGGACAGCGCCGGTGAAGCGCATGCACTGCTGGAGCAGATGGTCCGCGCAGGCAAGCTGGTATTCCACGACCATAAGCCGGAAGGCGGCGGGCATCCGACACGCTTATACCGGCGCTGTGACGATCGTGACAGTTGCGACACTTGATTGCGGTCGTGAAGGACGCTCTGCTCGCATGTTTCGATAACTGCCTGAACGCCCGCACTGTTGGCCCTCCAACCGCTTCACGGAACAATCCAAAGCACATCAGCGTAAAATTGCGCGGAGTGAGCGCAGCGGGTTCAACAGGACAGCCCTGGCTTGCCAGGGGATATAAAACCACCGAAGCCCATGCGGCACCCGCATTCTCCCGTGCCCGCCTCCAAAAATTTGGTCCTCTGATTCTGGCTGGACTCGTTCAGTTTCCACGACTATAAACGTCGCAGGCAATTGAAGGAAGTAATCATGAAGGTCTTTATTAGTTGGTCGGGGCCACTCAGCAAGCGCGTGGCAGAAAGCCTAAAGCTCTGGGTGCAATGTATGCTGCAAGCCACGGAGCCATTCTTATCATCAGAAGACATAGATAAAGGGGCAATTTGGTTCGGCGAAGTTGGACGGCAACTCGCAAGCAGCGATGTTGGGATCGTATGTCTAACGAAGGACAATCGCTCCGCGCCCTGGATACTCTTCGAGGCTGGAGCCTTGGCAAAGGGTCTTCTAAGAAACCGCGTTTGCACATTTCTCGTAGATATTGTCCCCACAGACCTGATTGCCCCACTCTCGCAATTTCAATCGACTACTGCAACGAAAGAGGACATGCTAAAACTTGCCACCACAATCAACGACAGCTTAGAAAAGCCCCTCGCCAAAGACCTCCTCGAAACGACCTTCAACTCGTTCTGGGACAGATTTAAGCAGGGTTTTGACGCGGCGGTGAAAGAACATCAGTCAACGGCTTCGCCTGTGATGAGGACGCCATCTGAGCTGGCAGGAGAGACTTTGGAAATCTGTCGTTCGATTCAGCGGACACTTGAGGGCCGTCTTCTGGTTTCGCATAGTGAGATGGCCGTGACGCTCGACCCGGAAATCGCGGTGATGAAAACAATAATCGCTCAAGCCGAATCCAGGACAGCGTCCATAGAAAGCCAAATCGCTATGACCCACGATGTTGAAACAATAAAGGGCAAGGAGCCAGAACTTGAATATGAGCGAGCAGTGCTCAATACCCTCAGGAGAGAGCTGGATTTGCTTGAGGCTCGGCGAAGAATAAAGAATAGAATCCTTGGTCCTGATACGCTTCGCGCGTGAGAGCGCAGGGCACGAAACGGGAAGGTGCAGTTTCAGTTAGTGACGCCTGGCGTCGCGAACGACTCCACCTTAGGCGGACAACTCGGCCAACGCGGAGCAAACGGCGGCTTTGCGAGTGCCACAGAGCTTTTGCGGCTGTTGAACTGAGATAGGTTCTTGAAGTTGAGCCAGTGCCTTACGCACCTGTGCTACGGGTGTTGGTGAAGTGGCGGATTGGGCAATTGGCCCCTCCACCACCATCAGGGCAACTTGTCCCCACACCAAGAAATTCTGCCTTTCGTGAAAGCCAGAATGGCTTGAGTCCCGCTCTGAAAAGTGATCGCCGCACCTGCTACTGCCGCTCCGTAAAGAACCCGACTCGCCTCATGCCCGTCAAAGCGCTAAACGGACCTTTAGTGCTTTACCAATACCCGTCAGGTTGGTTTGGAAATTGTGCCTGTAACGCAGCTGGAGCAGTGCAACACGCTTGCTTTACTGCTGCGGGTATTAACCTGCCTTTGAGTTTTCCATCCCGGTTGCCTGGCTGCCGAAGCCTAACCGGGCGGAGCCTGTCCCACCGCCACTCCCTACAAGACCAAACGGCAGCCATAATTCAACCGTGAATCAGCCCGCGCAATTTTGCGCGGAGTGAGCGCAGGCCAGTTTCCCTGAATAAACGGGCCGCGCTATGCCCTCACTGGCCAGCCCTGCTCACGATTCGCTGGACCTGGGTTGTGTGCCATTTACGACCTGAAGTCCGTGTCGGCACGTTCTCGGCGTTCAGGGCGACGGCAATCTCCGCGAACGACTTGCGCTCCTTGCGCCAAGCTAGCACCCGCCCGATCACCGCCAGCTCCTCCGGCGTGGCTCCGTAGGGCTTCCGGCCCTCACAACGCCCACCAGATCGGCGAATCCGCAGGCGTGAAGCACGGAGCTTCTGGACGATGAGGCATTTCTCCCATTCCGATACTGCCGCCAGTATCTGGCGCACAAGCTTGCCGGTCGGGTCGTCGTTGCCCAAGGTGAGGTCCACGCCGCCATCGGCGGAGACGACCTTCACGCCCAGCTTCCGAAACTCGGCCAGAATGATCTCGCTGACCATCAAGTCGCGGGCGACTCTGGTTGCGTTCTCGACGATCACGAGCCGGACGCCGTTGGCCTTGATGGCGACAAACAGGTCGGTCAGGCCGGGCCGGTCGAGCGCCTCCTTCGTGCCGCTGACACCCTCGTCCCGAAATTCCTGGACGATGTCCAGCCGGTTCGCCTTCGAGTATTTGGCGATGGTGTCCTGCTGGCGCTTGAAGCCGTCACCATCGATCTGGCCCTTGCCGCTCACCCGCAAGTAGCTGAAAGCCTTCGTTTTCATTGCCGCCATTATACTACTGTGCCACTAAAAGTAAACACATATTCTGAAGAATAGGTGTCCAATATTGCACAAGTGCTTGTGGAATATGACTTTACGGTTCTAGGCGCATTGTTGAGGCGTGGGCCGATGGCCCACCGGCACCATCAAGGCGACTTAGCGGAAGCGCCAGTAGCTAGGCAACCCACGACCGGCGCTGGCGGTCAGGAGCGCTGTGAAGGCCAACGTTGATCGTGCCGACGCCTACGCCGAGGGCCTCCTGCCCATCATCGATGAGATAAAGAAGGCCCATGTAAAATCGCTTCGGGAGATCGCCAGGTGCCTGAATGCGCGGGGCTTCAAGACTCCAAACGGCAAAGCATTCGCCGCTCAGAGCGTGAAGAACATCGTGGGCCGGACCACCACGCGCTTGGCCGGTTGAGCGACCGCCGCACTTATGGGGCGCTCCGACGCGCCTGAACCTCCCTGCCGGAAGACCTCTTGGGGCTAACGTCTTGTGTCAATGCGAACA
>PLZQ01000326.1 GCA_003152225.1 Limisphaerales bacterium
GCCAGCGCGGGCTGCGCATCCCCACCTTCAAGGAACTGCGTCATCCGGAACTCATCCCGCCCTCGGTGACCGCCAAGCTCAAGGGAGTGGGCCTTTGGGATGTCAACCCGGTCAACTTGTTCCGCATCACGTGGAAGAACGACGTGAACACCGGCTTATACGGCGGCGTTAACTACGTGGAAATCCCACCCGCCATCACGGGCGTGAAGGCCCGCATCATCGGGCTGACGGGCAAGTTCTTTCCGACCGGGGCGCACAAGGTTGGCGCGGCCTTTGGCTGCCTCGTCCCGCGCCTGGTGAGCGGCGAGTTCGATCCGGAAACCCATAAGGCGGCCTGGCCGTCCACGGGGAACTTTTGCCGCGGCGGCGCATTTGATTGCGCGCTGCTGGACTGCACCGCCATCGCCATCCTGCCCGAAGGGATGTCGCGCGAACGCTTTGAATGGCTGAAAGAGATCGGCGCGCAGGTCATCGCCACGCCGGGCTGCGAATCCAATGTCAAAGAGATCTACGACAAGTGCTGGGAGCTGAAGAAGGACCCCCTCAACGTCATCTTCAACCAGTTCGAAGAGTTCGGGAACCCGATCTTCCACTACAACGTCACCGGCCCCGCGTTCGAGGAAGTCCTGGACGGGCTGGGGAACGCAGGCCTGCGCCCGGCGGCCTACATTTCCGCCACGGGCTCGGCCGGCACCATCGCGGCGGGTGATTACCTCAAGAAGCGGTTTCCCGGCCTGAAGATTGTCGCCACTGAGGCAGTCCAATGTCCCACCTTGCTGCTGAACGGGTTTGGCGACCATCGCATCGAGGGCATCGGCGACAAGCATGTCCCGTGGGTCCACAACGTTCGGAACACGGACGCAGTCGCGGCCATCGACGACGAGGATTGCATGAGAATCCTGCGCCTGTTCAACGAGCCGGCGGGACGGGATCATCTGGCATCACTCGGCGCGGACGAACGGCAGGTGGGCAAGCTCGGCTGGCTGGGCATTTCCAGCATCTGCAACCTGCTGGCGGCTATCAAGACCGCCAAGTACTTCGACCTGGGCGAGCAGGACGTGATCTTCACCGTCTTCACCGACTCGACGGATCTATATCAGTCGCGGATCGAGGAATTGAGCAAAGAGCGAGGCGCTTACGAGATGCAGAATGCAGTGGCCGATTATGCCGGCCCGCTGGCGCATCAGGGCGTGGATTACTTCAAGGAACTCACCTACCCGGAGCGGAAGGCGATCCACAACCTCAAGTATTACACGTGGGTCGAGCAGCAGGGGAAGACCGCCCAGGAGCTGACCGAGCAGTGGAATCCAGAGTATTGGCGGGCTCTCTTTGAAGACGAAGTAGCCTTCTTCGACCAGTTGATCGACGACTTCAATAAGCAGGCTGCAGCGAAGGCTTAACTGCCCGCTTGGCAGGGTTGGCCCATTACCTCCTTTAGGCGGCGGTATCCAGCTTGCTGTCCGTGCTGGGAGCCGTTGGGGTCGGAGAGGTCGTGCCGCCCGACTGGTAGGTGACCCACTCGCTCAAAAGCGAACTGCTTAAGCCCGCACCGTTGCTGGAGTCAGTGCTTCCACCAAGGAGTGAAGCGAGCGATAGGTCGCCTCCTGAACCCGCGCCGAAGGCGTCGCTGAGGATTTGCTGCGAGATGCAAGCCTTGGTTTGCGCCAAGAGCTTAGCCGTTCCATCGCTCAGGTCGGTGACCCCGCTCTTGGACAGGTCGCTTTGGATTTGCGTCCAAGCGCTCTTGGCCGTGTCAGCCTGGCCGTTGGAAATCGCATCCGCCAGTGCTTGAAAGTCTTGATTGATCGGGTCCTGGGATGTCGAACCAGCACTGGCGGTGGAGGCGTACTGCGGATTGGCCTTCACGAACGCGGCGAGAATGGAACCGGCGGAAGCCAGGTCCCCGCTTTGAACGGCGGCGCCCAGACTGCTCAAGTTCCGTTTCAGCGCAGACGTTTGCGCAAGCTGCATGGCGTAGGTGACGCTCGCCGAACTCGAAATACCGTTCACTGCGCTCATAAATATAATGCGCGATCCCCCACGAGGGGCTCTCTCGTATATCGGCAGTCCCACCAGAAGCTTTAGCCTTGTAAAAGGGGCAGAATGACCCCGCTCCCACCCGTGTCAGGGCAGGGGAGGCATTTATTTGGTGGCGCTCAGCAGGGGCACCTCGCGCTGTCCGCCTTCGGGCAGCTTGAAGCGGAGGACCTGGGTGCCCGACGTTTCGGGAGTGGCGCAAGACCGTGACAGGGTGGCAGTGGTCTTCGGCGTGACCTCGACGAAGAATAGCACCGTGCGCTGAGCAACCTGTTCACCAGCTTTGAAGTGCCGCGGATGGTCCGAGAAAGAGCCGTAGAGGACATCGCTACATACCGCTGTATGCGGATCATAACCTGGGGCCGGTTGGTAGCTCAGGCCGGAGCCCGCCACCATCACCACACCGAGTCGCCCGTCCACGTTGGCCCACGAGCTGGTCAGGGCAAGCGGCGGCCGGGGCGTCTTCCAATCGAAGGTCGTTTTGCCGCCCTGATAATACACAGCCCGCTTGCCACCGGTAACCTCGTCATTCTCGATGCCGACCGGCACCCCCAGTTCGCGGGACAGGGAGACGTCGGTGAGTGCCGTGACGCGGTCCTGATAGACGACGGTCTGCTTGCCGACCGAGGTCACGCGTATCGTCTGCTTCAACAGGCCGCCGTTGAGCAGGAGCGAACCGGTGGTCTCGAAGCCGTTGGGCGTCTCGTTCCATACGTGCTCGACGGTCTTCGGCCCGGCAGGCTTCTTCGGCGTGAGCTCGAAGGCGCCGACCAGGCCACTGGTGAGTGGATAAGTGACGTTGGGGTTGCCGTCGTGCCCCTGGCCGATGGGGATCAGCAGTCCCATAATCCGGTTCTTCCAGGAGAACGAGACGAACTTGCTGTCGGTGCGATGGACGATGAACTCCGAGTAATCATGGGGCCACACGCCCTGGAGTTGGGAGGCGGCTTTGCGGGCGGTGATCTCTTTGGCCGGCGGCCCGAAGATTTTGTGGGCCAGAAAGGCATAGGCGGTTTGCTCGGCGCAGATGGCGTGCCGGATGAATCCGAGGCGGGACCCGGGCACCGCCAAATCGCCGTGGCACATGGCCTGCCAGGCGCGCTCGTATTGCAGGCAGTTGTCCTCCATGCGGGCGGCCAGCGTGTCCTGATGGCGGCTGGCCAATGAAGCGTAAAGATTGATGAAGCTCAGGCCATGCAGCTCCCAGTCCATGCTCTGAGGGTAAGCGGACTCGCTGGATGGCAGTATGATCGTCTGAAACATCTTCCACGTGTCCAGCAAGTGGTGGGTTGCCGCCTGGGGAACTGGCCGGCCTGCATAGGTGTAATACATCTCGGCCTGCGTCATGAAATACGAGCTGCACCCCATGTAGGAGGGATGGAAGATATTGTGGTTTTCGAGCGTGAAATCGGGACTCAGGTTGGCGCCGACGAACCACTCGCTGACCGGGCGACCGTCCACCAGCGTCTTGTCCAGCGCGTCCTGCGGTACGGAGAGCGTGTTCATCATGTATTCGATGGCCTTCTCATGCCAGGCGGCGGCGTGCGGGTGCGCCGGGAACATGCTGGCCGCCACCGCCAGGCAAGTCATGTTCCAGCCATTCTCCTCGGCTTTGGTATCCCCGATGCGCCCGGCGGGCGGCGTGAGCTTGAGAAAACGATCCGCTTCGGACGCGATGACGCGTTCGACACCGTGCCGCAGTTCGGGATCCAGATCGTCCCAGAAGAGCCGTGCGCCAAAGGTCAGCGTGGCGGTCCACATGGCCGATTGCCAACTGCCGCCCCAGGACTTGCCGTCCGTACACTTCTGTGTCCCTGTGATGTGGGACGAGACAGCGTAGCGGATCGCCCGGGTCGCCCGCTCCCGGCAATGCTGGCGTTCGGCCTCATTCAGGCCATCGGAGTATTTCAGGAGCGCCCCCGACGCCAGCACCATGCCCGATATCGCCCGGATGCCCTCATTCATCTGGTCGCTGCGTCCGCTGCCCCAGCAGCCGGATTGTGGATCGGTCGGCAAATCCTGCCAGAACTGGTCCGCATGGCGACAAGCGTCGAGCAGGAGGCGTGAGTAGGTTTGAGTAAGTTCGCGCTCCGAAAGCCGCCGGATGTGATAGATTTCGTTCGACTGGGCACAGAACGGCAGCAGGCACAATAGCGCAACCAACCTTATTTGCTTCATTTGGAACCGGATTCAGCGGACAATACGTAGTCTCCGGCCATTCAAGCAGACTGTCACCCGAAAGCAAGGTGGCCTTTTGCCGGATGAGGGTTCCGGGGGCGCGCGACTGGGGGAAAGGGCAGGGCCTCCGCCCCGGAAAAAAACTTAAAATAATTTGTGAAACCCGTTGACATGGCATGGGGGTTCCCGTAATTTCACAAAGTCTTTGGGCCGTAAAAAGTCGAAAATCAGTAGCTCCTGAGCTTTTTTCAATGGGAAGGCGGGGGCGAGGGGTTTTTGTCGTTTATTGGTATCAGGATGTAGTTTTAGACTTGGCTAATGCCCATGTAGCTCAGCTGGTAGAGCGCGTCCTTGGTAAGGACGAGGTCATCAGTTCAA
>PLZQ01000549.1 GCA_003152225.1 Limisphaerales bacterium
TCGTGCGGTCTGGCGGAGTTTTTTTTGGCGAGAACTCTCCGTGCGCAGCAGGGAAAACAAAACGGCGTGCGGGGATTTCCGCACGCCGGCAATCGGTTGAGTGGTTTCCGGAGCAGGCCGTCGTTAGCTCAGCTTCCAGGGATTGCGAGCAAGAAGCAAGTGTCAAAGCAAGAGCAAGAGCAAGTGTCAGTCCTCACTATTGACACTGCCGGCCCTTGCTGGTAACGGTGACCCATGTCGCGCAAGCTGCGCATCGAGTTTCCTGGGGTGGTTTATCTCGCGATGAACCCTGGGATGACCGCGAGGATATATGAGCTTGAAGTGGATCGCCTTGCGCTTACACAGGTGCAGTTGTGAGCTACGTTCCCAACTTACTGAGTGGACAACCCCAAACCCATCCGCAAGCTCAGGATGGTGGCGTTGTGTCAATAGTGAGGACTGACACTTGTTCTATTTATGCGATGTGGCTTCGCAATTCCCCTCAAAAATCTTTGGCAGTTATCAGGCGTCTGGCCGGACGCGTCTTTCGCCAGATGCCGCGCCGCAAGCCGACACAATTCCTTCTGGACCAGCGACAGCAACTGGTCGGCCGACTGGCTTTCGTCTCGCTCCAACGAGGCTAGAATCTTCGTCACCCCCGCCATCAGCCTGTGGGTTCAGTGGGCACTATGAGTTGCCGGAGTCTCTGTCGGTACAGGGGATTGGCCGCGCCCAGCGCCAGGAAAGGCAGAGTCACCACGAAGGAGACCAGGGAAGCCAAACCGGCTATGGCCAAAACGCCGGCCAGCGCTTCGGCGCGGCCAAGGGCGCTAAGGGCCACGCACGGGATTGTCAACGTCAGCCAAACTAGGATCAACCAAAGGAGAACCCATCCCAGGAAGCCCGAATTGGCGAACCGTCGGCGCACCGACCACCCTGCAAGGCTCAACGCCGCCGCCAAAGCAAAGACCAGGAACTGCAGCAATACCGCGCAGACAACGTCCGTGATCTCACTAAACATCCCCTTCCCCCAATCGCGGCCGAAGGCCAGTCCCAGCAGCGCAAACAGACCCAGCCCGAGTAATAGGCACCCGAAACGGCCCAACTTGCGCGGGCAGGGAGCCAACGGGGCCAGGAGCAGCATCCCCGCCCAGCCGAATCCTAAAGCCAAGAGCATGGATTGGACGATCTTGCGAGACTCTTCATCGGGGGGCCAAGCGCACTCCACGACGCCCAGGCCCAGTCCCGCCACGGCGAGAAGCGGCAACCAGACCCACCACGACTGCCGACAGCGATTGGGTTTGAGCAGGAAAAGCCCCAGAATTACCAGCCACGGCACGACGCGTGGGGAGAATGCCGCGGAGAAATGGCTTCTCATCCCACTCCACATCAGGAAGATGGGGGGCCCTTCGTTGGCGCCCAACCCGCCCAGGTCCGCGGTAGCCACGATCTTGAGTTCACCTTTTGTTCCGGCAGGTACTCGCCATGAGTACGAACAGGTATTCCCTCAGCCATAAGCGAACTTGCCGGAGGCGATTTGTTTCCCTCCCGACAAGATGGCCCAGCCGGGCGGGTTGGTGCGATCTTCTGTGCTCATTCGATAGATTAGCGGGTGGCGGCCAGTGCCCACCAACTGGTATCTCAGGAGCAGGTTGTCGCCGCTCCGCTCCGCCACCACCAAGTTTGTGAGCGGTCCGCCAATGGCCAGGGATATGGGCGTATCGGCTCCGACGGTCAATGGCAGTGGCCCATCGTAAAAGGCTTCCGCAACGCCGTGGCGCAACCAGACCTCGGCGGTTTGGTAGGTCCCAGCGGGGATCTTCTTAGCCGAACCTGGCGTGTCAAGGATGGCGGTATAACCACCGGGCTGTTGCAGAATGAGGCGGTAGAGGTTCTGGCCGCTGAGGCGCAATTCACCCAATTGCGGGCGGGCGGGCGTTAATTCCAGCAAATAGCAGGGGGAGCCGCCCTGGTTGGTGAAGTAATTGCTCAAGCCGAAACTCTGGCCTGCCAAGTGCACCATCTTTGGCCAGTGGATTGTGTGCGGTGTGCCCGGATTGAGGCGGATCAGTTCTGTACGCGCATCCCACGCCCGGAACAAGAGGTAGCGGGCTTGGTCTGCCAAGGTCTTCGCGTCCGGGTTCTCGACCAAACCGATCTGGTAGGGACGGCCGCCCAACTCGACGCGGCCGTGCCAGAAACAGCGCAGAACATAGGTGCCAGAAAGCTGCGCAGTAGTGAAACCGCCCAAGCGCAGGTCAACCAAGTACCGATGGCGGCCCGAGGGCGTGTTGAAGTTGAGCATGACTCGCGGGAACAACTGGAGTTGGCCGTCATACTCGCCGGCGTAGGTGGCCTCCGCATCATCGGTCAGGTCCCGGTTACCGTTCAGGTCCAGGTAAAGGCGGTTGGCGGTCTGATCCCAGGCAAAAGGTATGAATTCGTTGGTGACCACACCGCAACCAAAGGCGCCACGGACGATGCGGTGCCGTCCAAAGTCAGGCTCTTTGAGGAAGGGCTTGATCTCCGGCGAAAAGCGCAACGTGTAGGTCTCCAACGGTCCGGATGACTCGGCCCATTCCTGCCATTCCAACGGGACTTGGAGAGGCCGCTCCGATCGTTGCGGAGCTGTGCTGGCCGCTTCCCCAGGCGCAGCAGCGAGGCAGGTGCAGGCCGCGAGCGTGAGACACGCGGCGAGCAAGGGACGCTGGCTGGAGCTGCTAAGTGGTGTTTTCATGCGATTAAATCCCAGAACTTGGCTTTCCCGTCGTCGGCAGGTTTGTGTCAAGCGTGGCAGCACGACCGCTGGTTGAACCGCCATCCAGAACGATGTAGCTTTGGTCCGGCGAGGATATAGGTCTTATGGTCGCGGTGCTGTCGGTCTTCACGACTGCTGGCCGCTTAATGTACTTCGTGACACGCAGCTCAACCCTATTTGGCGACCAGGATGTCTTCCAACCCGAATCCACCAGTTTGGCGGACGGCCCGGTCGGATTGATGCCGGCGATCTTCCTGGAAACACAGCCGGGCAGCAAAAGCTCGGCCTCAATGAGCAAAATCAGGGTGGACTTCTTCATGGTGATGTTTGCGTTACGTTGCGTTACGATCAGTTCGGATTCCCATTCAACTATTCATGCGCCGTTTACCCGCCGATCCCCTCACCTGATCTCCTGCTTAGCCACATTCCGCTCAAGGCACCAGCCGAACACGATAGTAGCGCTGGCCAGTTGCTCCGGAGGTGGCGTCATCCGCGAAACCGGTTGTGTCAGCCGCCACCACATCGCCGGGCAAATCGGTCCACGCGGGATCCAAAAGTGAATCCTTGAACTGAACCCGATATTTCTTGCCAAGCACCGCGCTCCAGAAAATCCGCACGGGTCCTGAGGTCGGTGGGGAAAGGGTAATCACCCGGAGAACTGAGCCGACATTGGTGGGATCGGTGCCCGCCTGAAACTCCATCCAGTCTGTCTGACCGTCGCCGTCATAATCGCCGGTCCCATCGCGAGCCAAGGTGTTGAAGTAGGCCAGTTCCCAATCGGCTGGAAGCCCATCCCCGTCGCTGTCGCCATGGCTGAGCCGGAGCACCAGGACATCGCGCGAGTCGTTGTAATCTCCGTTGACCAGGTCTGAGGCGTAGCTCTCAAACAATACCGTGCTGCCGTCGGCACTCATAATTGGGTTGCCCGAAAGCTTGTTTCCGGCGCCGGTGCCGTCGCGATTGATGCTCAGGAGAATTGTTCGACTTAGAACCAAGTCGCGCAGGAAAACATCGTTAACGCCGTTCGTGTCGTTCGCGACCAAATTCGAGGCGCGGCTGCGGAAGAGCACGTAACGGCCATCCGGTGTGATCCAGGGCGAGAGCGACTTTCCATTCCCGGCGCCCGTGCCGTCGCGGTTGATGCTCGCCAGCGAGGCCAGTCCCGTCGAACGGTCAATCACATACACGTCAGTCGTCGCGTTCGTATCGGTGGGCGAATAACTACCGCCCCGCTCGCAGGACACGAGACGTCCGTCCGCGCTCAACGAAACATTGACCGCATCGCTGAGCGTTGCAACGACCGTTTGGCTGGTGACATCGAACAGGTAATTGGTGTTGCCCTGTTGAAAACACAACAGACTGCCACTCGCTCTGAACGCCACCTGGGAGACTTGATTGAGGCCGGCACCGCTCCCGGATGCGCTCACCAGAATGTTGGACCCGGTCGCCGAATCCCAAAGGAAGGCATTGTTACCGGCGGTCGAGTTGGTGACGAGGTTGGCGGCACCGCTCAGATATGCCACGTACCGGCCGTCAGGACTGATCGCCGGATCGAACGAGCGCGCCGTGCCAGGCGCGGCGCCCAAGTAGTCCAGGCTGACCAGCCGATTGGTTCCCTGCGCCAGGTCCCGGTAATAGACCTGACCGAGCGTCGTCGCGTAACCGCCGACACCCGTTTCACTGCTCTGGAACGTCATGAAGGCACCTTGCTGGCTGAAGACTGGAAGCGACGGGGCGACTACGCTGCCGACTCCGCCGACCAAAAGGTTCGTTTGGGCGAGTCGGTCGAATACATAAAGATTGAAGCGCGTCGTCAAGCCCGTCAGCGGCGTGCTGTCGGGAATCGCCTCGAAAGCGATCCAGCGTCCGTCGCCACTGATGACCGGGCGTCGAGAAGGTCCGCGCGAAAAACCATCCAGGATGGTGTTAAGCCGGACCCAACCATTGGCACCGCCGTTTAGGTCGCAGGTCCACACCTCACGCGCACTGTTGGTGTCTCCCGGATTCAAGTCCGCGGCATAACTCTCGAAAACGACAAACTGCCCGTTGGAACTGACGGCTCCGGGAATCACGCGGCTGGCGGCTGATCCGGTCGTGATCGTGAGCGTCGGTTCGCGCACCGAAACCAGCTCCGTGCTTCCCGAAAGCCGGTCGTAGAGATAGATGTTCCGCACCCCGGTGGCCTCAGGCGGACCGATGAACACAACAAAATGTCCGTCACCCGTTATGATACCGTCGGCGCCAGGCGTGTTGGTGGAGATGATGGTGCGCGTGCTGGCCAGAGCATCGAACAGGACAAGATTCTTCGAGGCATCCAGGTAAAGAACAACGCGGCCATCCGCCGAAAGAGCCGGCACCGAGGTGTCCGTGCTCGGGGCCACCTTCGAGTCAATCAGGATTGTGGTGTCGGCGTCAAAATCCCGGCGGAAGAGATCCGCCCCCGAGGTGTTTGTATCACCCGCAGTGAGATCATTGGCGGTGCTCAGAAACACCACCACGTTGCCTTGCTTGCTCAGCACTGGCGAAAACGAGCTTCCCGAACTTGAACTGGTTCCGTTGGTGTTCACACTGGCGAGTCTCGTGGTGCGCGCGACCAGGTTCC